>NZ_JBJFZS010000003.1:0-101131 GCF_045032595.1 Ornithinimicrobium jinqii | reverse complement strand
CAATCCCCCCCCCCCCCCCCACCTACCTCCCTCTTTTTCTTCTTGTCTCTCCCCCCCCCCCCCCCCCCCCCCCCCCCCCAGCCCGGCACGGTGGTGGTGTCCGCCACGGTGGTGGTGTCGGCAGAGCTGGAGGTGGTCGTGGGCCAGAGCAAGAGGTGGTCGTGGGCGTGAGCAGACGACGGCGGGGAGGGAGCGCGGACTGCTCCCTCCCCGCCGTGACCCCGACCGTGCCGGGGCCCACCTTCGCTCAGATGTCGAAGTACATCTCGAACTCCAGCCCGGTTGTTGGTCAGTGACGGTAAGGCATGAACGTGCTGGTCAGGCCCCCACGCGACTGATGACAGCGTTGGTAGGGACTGATCCCGTGCGGACGTTTTGCGGACTCTCTGCGGACTGGGTGCGGACTCAGAGGACCACAGGCGGGCTTGTCGACCGGAGGCGTCGACCCCGCCCCGGCGGGCAGTGGCGTCGGGCAGAAGCGGTCTTGGGGCTACCTTGTCCTGCATGCCGACGGAGGAGGAGACGTACAGGGCCAGGGAGGCGCTCCATCACGTGACCCAGGCCTCCCGGCAGCTCGAGGAGGTCAGGAACCTGCTCGTGCTCCGGGCTGAGGTCGCCCTCGCGGCGGGTGCGACGCCGACCGACGTAGCGGCCGCTGCCGGTGTCCGGCTCGTGACCCTGCGCACGTGGCTGACCCGCAGGCAGTCGTCCTAGATGTTGCAGCTCGGTTGTGGACAACGGCGACGGCAGGGCAGCGGCCTCAAGCATGATCAGCACCGAGGCCGGGTGAGAAGGAGGAGGACAGTCACATGGACGTCGGAGCGACCGCCAAGCACGAGCGGATGAAGCTGGAAGCCGTCGAGGACGCGGCAGCGGCTCTGGCGAGGGCGGTGGAAGTAGAGCGTGAGGCTCGTGACGCCCGTGACCGTGCTGTTCGTGCTGCGGTCAAGGCGGGGGTCAGACCCAGCGTCGTCGCGACGGCGGCAGGGCTCACCCCGGGGCGCGTCTCACACCTGACCCTCGCTCCCAAGGGGTGACCCGGGCAGGTGCGCAGATGCTCGGTGATGGACCTAGCAACGTCACCGGGCTACACGGTGATGGTGTGGAAGCCGGTATCGACGTCCCTCCATCGAGCTCCTTGATCTGATCTGCACCCTGCCGGGGGTGCTACTCGCATTGGTCGCAGACACCGGTCGCGGGCAGCTGCATGTTGTGCACGGGGCAGGCCGTTGTCGGGACCTCCACCGGCCGGTGGGGCGTCCTACCGCGGACCCAGTGGGTCGTGGTGAACTCCAGGATCGTCCGGTCGATCCCCATGCCCAGGTCGATGGCACCGGGTCGGATGTCGAACAGCCTCTTCCGGTTGGCGTCCAGGCCCTTGACCGAGCCGTTGCTGCGGGTGCGGTAGATGGTGTCGAGCTGGTCGGGGATGGTGGCGATCACCGCGTCGAGGCGGGGTCGAAGATGGGCCAGGTTGGGTTTGTAGGTCAGGGTCTTGCCCTGGCCCTCCAGGAAGGCCTTGAGCTGGCCCCGGTCACTCTCCTGCCAGCGCGGGTTCCACTCCAGGACATCGAAGCGGCTGAGAATGGTTCTGGGCGAGCTCATCGGTCCAGCTCGCGGATCGTGAGCCAGCGCTCCTTGGAGGCGGGGGCCATCCCCCAGCTGACCTCTCCAGGTTTGTCGGGGTTGGTCCACGGGCGCAGCGGCCACGTGTAGTGGCCCTCGTGGAGGGGTACGTCGGTGTAGTGGACCTTCAAGTGTCGGCTGATCTTGCGCGGGGCGTCGCGCCACTCGTTGATCGTCAGCCCGCTGGCCTTGGCCACCTCCGTGGTGGTGTACCAGTCCTGACTGCCCTGGGCGACGGCGTCCATGGCCCTCGCCCACCGCAGCGCGGTCAAGCTCCTGCTCTCGGAGAGACGGCGCAGGGGTTCCTCCGACCAGGCGGGCCACGCGGCCAGGAGTGGGTGGACGGCGGTCGAAGCGTCACCGCCTGCCACGCCCCCCGCGCCGTTGCCGGGACCGGAGCGCTCGGCCAGCCGTGCCGCGAGGAACTCGGCCACGGACAGGTAGTCCTCGACAGGCACGAGGACCGGCATCCACTTCTTGAGCTCCCACAGGTCCGGCGGGGTCGGGGTCTTCGGATCCATCCCCGCACGCTTCCACACGCGGGACTCCATTGTCAATCCACAGGACAGTCCACAGGTAGTGGGTGGGGTTTGAGCGAATGCAGGACTGCCGTTACCTAGGGGTTGGCCGGGTGATCGCCGACTGGGACTCGCTCGTACGACAAGAGTCGAGGCAAGCCCTACTGGACCGCACTGCAGCAGTTCCTGGAGGATGAGCGCTCGCGGGGGGAGGACGTGTACCCGCGCGTCGACGAGGTATCACGGCCCTGGAGCTCACACCGCTCGCTCAGGTCAAGGTAGTCATCGTCGGGCAGGACCCTTACCCCGGTCCGGGTGAGGCTCATGGGCTGGCGTTCTCGGTGCGAGCGGGCGTCAGGCCGCCGCGCTCGTTGCAGAATATCTTCAAGGAGCTGGGGTCCGACCTGAAGGTCGTCCCGCCAGCCCACGGCGTCCTGGAGCGCTGGGCACGCCAGGGCGTCCTGCTGCTGAACTCGTGCTGACCGTGCGGGCAGGCGCAGTGAAGTCGCACGAGGGCCAGGGGTGGGAGACGTTCACCGACGAGGTCCTGCGCGTGGTCAGCGCTAAGGAAGAACCCACCGTATTCATGCTGTGGGGCAACCCGGCCCGCCTGAAGAAGAGGCTGATCTCCGACCACCACCTCGTGATCGAGTCCTCGCACCCGTCCCCTCAGGGGGTCTATCGGGGGTTCCGGGGCAGCAGGTCGTTCTCGCGGGCCAACGAGTTCCTCGTGCAGAACGGGCGGGATCCGGTGGACTGGCAGATCCCTGATCTCTGACCCTCCGCCGTGGTGAGGAAGCGGTGGGGTCAGTCCCACTCCTCGTCGGGCGGCAGGATCGCCCCGATCAGCTCTGCCGGTCGTGGCGGCAGGGACCCGAGCTCGTAGACCTCACCGTGGGCGGGCACGATGATTGGGCCCCCACCGTCGAGGACCTCGTCCGGGTGCTCGGGGTCGGCGTATCCGACGATCCACAGGTCCTGGTAGGGGTTCGGAAAGACGTCGTCCTCCTGCACGACCATCGTCGATCCTTCAGCGGTGAGGTGAGCCTGGGCGCGGGCCACCGCAGTCTTGCGATCGACGGACATGCCGCTGACCGCGTGCGGGTCGGGCAGGAAGAGTGCCTCCTCGTCGACGGTGACCGCCCGTGCTTGTTCTCCGTACTCCTGGACGTCGAGCACGTAGCGCTCACGCATCGTGCGCCGCACGGCCAGGTCGGGGAACCAGCCCTGGCCGTCGGTGGTCTCGAGCACCTGTCGGCGCACGTCGGCGATGGCGTCGCGCCACACGTGCTCGTCGACATAGCCGATCACGCTGCGAAGAACTCTGAGCCTGACGTCGTTGTAGGCGTCCAGCTCGCCCAGACCGAAGACGTCGGCGATCCGCTGGAGCTGGCCCCACCGCTGGAGCGCCGTACGCCGACGCCGCTCCCGGGCGTACGCCACCGTCGCTCGGGCTGCGTCAACGCCTTCCAAGTCGGCCAGCAGCATCTCGTCCTCGCTGACCCACCGTGGGGGATGCTCCTCGTTGCCCATCTGAACCGTCCCTACCTCGTGGAGCAACAGAGTCTCATCAGCCACCGACACTCCGCGGGGAGGTCGTTCAGGACCGGAGGAGGTGCACGTGACCTATGCCAGTCCTACCCGGTAGTCCCTGCAGCGGTACCTGCGCCCGGTACGGCTGGCCGCTGAACCTCAGACCGGCGATCACGCCAGTTCGTCACGCCAGGACAGGACAGCCCGCACGAGGGCGTGGTCGCTACCGGCCTCCAGTGCGGCGTCGAGGTGGTGCTCGACGTCCTCGACCGCGAGCTCGGGGGACGCGTACACCGCGTCGTACCGACAACCGGTTCCCCGGCGACGGTGGGTAACCGCCAGTGGCCCTAGGGGTCGCGCTCTGTGTCATGAGGTCTGCGGTGGGCTCGACCGCCGGTGAGACGACCGCGAGACCGAGCCGTGTCGCCGCTGGTCGGGGGATCAGTGATCGGAGGTGGTGTTCCGATGCTCACGCCACGCTGGCGGCTGCTCGGCGAAGTTCCAAACCCGGGGTCCCGGCAGGGGAGGCCGAGGTGTGTGGGTGGGGTAGGGCAAGATCGGCTGCATGTCGAAGGAGACCGATATGGAGTGGGGCCAGCCCGAAAGACTGCGATCGGGGGCACGGACGGGTGGAAATATGGGAAATCGCTTGATCAACGGGGTCGCATAGTGCCGAACATCTTCGACAACCTGTCGGACGACACACGTCTTGGCCCCGCGCTTCGGGACTCCTTGCGCGACTTCGACACGATGGACGTGGCCACGGGGTACATCGACTTGCGCGGCTGGGCGAACCTGGCCGACCTGGTCGACGGCAAGCCCCGCACGGACGGTGACCGCCCGACGGCTCGGGTGCTGGTGGGGATGGTGGCCCCCGCGGACGCGCAGCAGCTCTTGGACATGCTGCAGGACGAGGTGCAGCCCCGGGAGTACGGGGCAGACATCCATGACCGGGAGCGAGCTCTTGCCCGGCGTGATCAACTGGTGGCGCACCTGCGGACCCAGCTGATGCGTGGCCTGGCCACCCGGGAGGGTCAGGCGACCCTGCGGACGTTGAAGCGGCAGTTGCAGGACGGCCTGGTGGCGATGAAGGTCTTCACGGAGAAGCCGCTGCACGGCAAGACCTACATTTTCCATGCGCCGGGTAAGAAGCACGGGGGCAAGTGGGGCTACGTCGGATCCTCGAACCTGACCGGTGCTGGTCTCAAGCGCAACCTCGAACTGAACATCGACGTGCAGGATTCTGATGCGACCGCCAAGCTCGCGACCTGGTTCGACGAGCGGTGGAACGACCCGTTCTCCCTGGACATCACGGCCGAGATCATCGACCTGATCGCCAGCTCGTGGGCGGACGAGGATCAACCGACCCCGTTCGAGGTGTACCTCAAGGTCTGCCACTCCCTGTCCCAGGACGCCCGAGACGGCATGGGGTACGTGCTACCGAAGTCGATGAAGGACCTGCTCCTGGACTACCAGGAGAACGCGGTGCGGACCTTGTCCCGTCGGGTCGTCCGCCGGGGCGGCACCATGCTGGGCGACGTCGTCGGGCTCGGCAAGACCCTCACCGCGGTCGCGACTGCCTTGATGCTCCAGGCCGCCGAGGACTACTCCACCCTTGTGCTGTGCCCCAAGAACCTCCAACCGATGTGGGAGAAGCACCTGGAGGAGTACGACATCAACGGCCGCGTCGTGCCCTACTCCATGGCAGACAGAGTCCTCCCCGAGCTCAAGCGGTTCAACCTGGTGATCTGCGACGAGTCGCACAACCTGCGCAACAACTCCACCGTCGCCTACGACGCCATCCACCAGTACATCCGCAACAACGGCTCGAAGGTTCTGCTGCTCACCGCGACCCCCTACAACCTCGCGTTCACCGACGTGGCGAACCAGATCGGCCTGTACATCGACGAGGACCAGGACCTGGGCATCGTCCCCACCGAGGCGCTGCGCAAGGACCCGGACCTACGGTCAAAGGTCGACGGGAAGATCAACACCCTCACCGCTTTCCGACGCTCGGAGGAACCGGAGGACTGGAAACGGTTGATGAGCGACCACCTGGTCAGAAGGACCCGCTCGTTCATCAAACGCACGGCCAAGACCGAGACCATCACAGGCGCGGACGGGCAGCCTGTGCAGCGGCAGTACCTGCAGTTCGCCAACGGGCAGAGGTTCCACTTCCCCACCCGTGTCTCCACACCGGTGAGCCACCCGTTCGCGATCGACGACCCCGCAGCCGTCATGGAGGACGAGACCACCCTGGACGCCGTCCGGGACCTGATCCTGCCCCGGTACCGCCTTGCGGACTACGACAACCCCAAGGCCGCGCACACGGAGCAGGACACCAAAAACCTGGACGACATCCGCTCCGGGCGGGGCAACGTCAGCGGTTTCGTGCGGATCGGCCTGTTCAAGAGACTGTCCTCCTCCGGGCACTCGTTCATCCTGTCGCTGCAGCGCCAGCGTGCCCGCAACGAGCTGTTCATCCACGCGGTCGACCACGAGTTGCCCATCCCCCTGGGGGCGTTCACCGACAAGCAGATCAACGTCACGGACGAGGACGTCGAGACCGACGGCACCCTGCACGGCAGTGTCGCCACCCGGTACCAGAGGCTTCGCGAGTCACTACCCAAGACCACGAAGTGGGTGAACACGACCGTGTTCAAGCCCACCCTGCGCGCCGACCTGGTCAAGGACAACGACACCATCACCTGGCTCCTGGACCGGTTCGGAGAATGGGACTCCACCCGCGACTCCAAGATCAACGCCCTGGTCGACCTGCTGACCGACACACACCCGGGCGACAAGGTGCTCATCTTCACCGAGTACAGCGACACCGCCAGTTACGTGGCTGACGCGCTCACGTCGGCGGGGATCCCCAACGTGGGGCTGGCCACCGGCGACACCGACAACCCCGCCGAGGTGGCGCGGAGGTTCTCCCCGAACTCCAACCGCCTCCCCTCGGAAGACGCCGAGGATCCGGTGCAGGTAGAGAGCCCCATCGACGTGCTCGTGGCGACCGACGTGCTCTCCGAAGGGCAGAACCTCCAGGACAGCCACATCATCGTCAACTACGACCTGCCCTGGGCGATCATCCGCATCATCCAGCGCGCTGGCCGTGTCGACAGGATCGGGCAGAAGTCCGACACCGTCCACCTGTACCTGATCACGCACGAGAAGATCGAGGAACAGATCCAGCTGCGGCAGCGGATCAAGACCCGGCTTGGTGCCTCGGCGGAGGCGTTCGGCTCGGACGAGAAGTTCTTCGGCGGCGACCGGGAGATCAAGATCCTGGACGAGCTCTACAAGGGCAAGGTCAGCGACGACGACAGCGACGACGAGGCCGAGGTGGACTCGGTCAGCGAAGCATGGCTGGTCTGGTCGAACGCCCAGGACAAGTACCCGCAGACCACGGCCAAGGTGCTGGGTATGCAGGACATGATCCACTCCACCCGCGACCCGTACATGGACGAGACGCAAGGGGGCGTGACCTGCTATATCTCTACGGGATCCGGCGTCGACGCCTTTGCAACCGCTACCGTCACCGACCACGGCGTCCAAGAGCGAATCCTCACCCCGTTGGAAGCGCTCCGAATCTTCCGGGCGGAACCCACCACCCCCACCGCTCCCGAGCGCGCCGACCACTTCGACCGTCAGACCGCTCTCGTCCGTGGCCCGCTGAAGACCGAGACGATCGCCGCGGGCAACCTCAAAGGCGTCCGGAAGTGGGCATGGCAGCGCCTGGGCGGGACGGTCTTCGGGGACAAGGCCACCGAGGCGTTGGACGCCCTGCACTCCCGCCCCTTGACCGAGCACGCCAACATGCGGCTGAGCCAGGCCCGCAGGAACCGGTACAACCCCGACGACCTGGCCGACCTGATCAACCAACTGCACGGCGAAGACCGTCTCGTCATCGGCGCAACTGACACCGACACCATCAAGATCGTCTGCTCACTAGGAGTTGTCAGCTCGTGACCCCGTCCCTGATCGACCGCGCCGAGCAGCGTGACTACCAGACTCTATTCATCCGGGACCTGAACTGGTCTAGGCCCGACCATGCACCGGTCACGGTCGAGCACGACGCACGCACCATGACTGCGACGAACGTGTCCTCGTACAAGGGCCTGCGGGTGTGGGTCGTGGACGAGAAGCCCGACTCCAACATCGAGGCCGTCGTCGACCGGCATCTGGCGAGGACGAGCACCGACCGGATCTTGATCTTCCACGGCGACACCGAGCAGGTGTGGCGTTGGCCGGTTCGCCGTGCCGTCGGTAGCACCACCATCACGCGGCTGAGCCGCCACCGTCACCGCGATGGCGGCACCGACCCTCGGTTTGGCGAGAAGCTCGAGGCCATCCGGCTTCCGCTCGACGAGGTGTTGGACAGCAACGCGGTCCTGGCCAAGGTTCGGCAGGCCTTCGACGTCGAGGCGCACAACGAGACCAAACACGCGTCCAAGCTCATGGCTCGTCTCTACACCGCCATGGAGAAGTCGTACCCCTCGACAACCCCGCGGGCGGTTCGTGACCACGAAATCTCCGTCACCCTCGCTCGGATCCTCTTCCTCCTGTTCGGTGACGACACCGACATGTGGAAGCCCGATCTGTTCAGCGACTTCATCCGTGACCACACCGCCGCAGACGGATCCGACATCGGCTCCCAACTCACTACCCTCTTCGGCTACCTCGACACCCCCGACAACAAGCGTGGCTCCCCGGGACCGGGGCTGGAAGGCTTCCGGTACGTCAACGGGCGGATCTTCACGGAACGGGTGACCCTGCCGGTCTTGAACGCGGAGTTCCGTTCGGCGGTGCTTCAGGCCTGCGATCGTGACTGGGCCAGCATCAGCCCGGCCATCTTCGGGTCCATGTTCCAGTCCGTCCGTGACGCCGAGACCCGCCGACAGCTCGGGGAGCACTACACCTCCGAGGAGAACATCCTCAAGACCCTCAGCCCGCTGTTCCTCGACGAGCTCCGAGCCGAGTTCCAGCACGTCCGTACCCTGGGCAAGTACGAGGCCGACCGGCTTCGCAAGTTGCGCGAAAAGCTCGGACGCATTCGGTACTTGGACCCAGCGTGTGGATGCGGCAACTTCATCATCGTCGCTTACCGAGAGCTGCGAGATCTCGAACTGGCCATCATGGAACGGCTACAAGAGATCACCGGCGACAACCCCATGCTGCTGGCCAACGTCGGTCTCAGTGTCACTCTCGACCACTTCTACGGCATCGAGATCGACGAGTGGCCCGCCCGCATCGCCGAGACTGCCATGTTCCTCGTCGACCGCCAGTGCGACCTTAAACTCACCGCTTCTCTAGGCCATGCACCCGACCGGCTACCCATCCAGGAACAAGCCACCATCGTCGTGGGCAACGCCCTGCGGTTGGACTGGGCCACTGTATGTCCCCGTCCAGGGCAGGTGATAGTAGCTGGTAATCCGCCTTTCCTGGGGCCGCACACGCGCACCAAGGAACAGCTCGAGGATTTGCAGTCCGTGTGGGGTACCAAAGATCTCGGACGACTCGACTACGTCACGGGCTGGCACCGGAAGTGCGTCGACTATCTCGCCGGGGAGGACGATGGGCGGTTCGCGCTCGTCTCCACCAGCTCGATAGCTCAAGGAGATCAGGCAACCCGGCTCTTCCCTTACATCTTCAAGAACGGCTGGCGCCTGCGCTTCGCACACCAAACTTTCGCCTGGACCTCGGAAGCCACGGGTGCCGCCGCCGTCCACTGCGTCATCACCGGATTCGACAAGAATAACAAGCCCGACCCAGTGCTCTTCGAGTACCCCAACTTCAAGGGGGCACCACGAGAAATCACGGCTCGCCACATAAACGCCTACCTCATCGACGGACCGACTATCGCAGTTGTACCGCGTTCGACCCCCCTTGCGGCCGACCTGGCCAAGGTTGTCCTGGGGTCCATGGCTAAGGACGGGGGCCACCTGATCGTCGAACCAGAGGACTTGGACCATTTCACCTCCGACCCCATCGCCGCTAAGTACCTCCGCCCATACATCGGGTCCCGGGAACTCCTCCACGGCGAGAAGCGCTGGTGCCTCTGGCTCGAAGATGCCACGCCCCTAGACCTGTCCAGGTCCCTGGCGCTGCGGGAACGGGTGGCCGCCGTCCGGGCATTCCGACTCGATGCCAAGGCCCCCTCCACCAACGATTTCGCCTCCATCCCGCACCTCTTCACCCAACGAGCAGCGCAGCGCACGACCTTCGTGTGCATACCTGGTGTGAGCTCCGAGAGTCGCCCCTATCTGCCGTGCGCGAGGGTCGGGCAAGAGGTGATCGCCTCCCATCTTAACTATCAGGTTCAGGACCGCGACGGGCTGCAGTTCGCCATCCTGTCTTCAGCGATGCTGCTCACCTGGCAGAAGACGATCGGTGGCCGATTGGAGTCCCGCATCCGGTTTGCCGTCCGGACGGTCTGGAACAACTTCCCCCTCCCGCTGCTTTCCGGCAGGCAGCGTGCGGATTTGATCGCCGCAGGACAAACCGTCCTTGACGCCCGTGCCCAGCACCCCCACCTGTCACTGGCGCAGCACTACGCAGCGAGCGGGATGGATCCTGACCTGCAGGCTGCGCATCTGGACTTGGACCGTAAGGTCGGTGCCCTGTTCGGTGTATGTGCCGGTGCGGCCGAGGGCGATCGACAGCAGGCACTATTTGACGCCTACCTTGAGCTCGTCCCATCCCCAGTGATCCTGGAATAGGCCCCGATCGAGCGGCGACGGACGCTTCGACGGACCGTACTCCATCGTCACGAACCTGTCCGCGGCATCTCCTCAAGTGCTCGATGTGATCGCGGAAAAGAGCGCTCTGTACCAGGCTCCAGCCTCCGTGATGAACTGCTGGTGCAGTTGGGGGTTGATTTGGTGCCAGTAGATGCGACCGTTCCCCGGGAGCCCGCTGATCTCTGCGAGTTGGGCGCGCGTTTCGTCGCTCATCGCGATCTCCGTCTCCTCGAACTGCAACTGTGCGACCCAGAGGAAGAGTTCGTCGGAAGGTTCTGGAAGAACAGCTAGGGGCAGTGCAGTAGCTACGTCGCGCGGGTCCGTGCGCCCCCTGCGCCCCTCAACGTTCCACTCGTAGACGAACCCGATTCCGTCCCACTGCGCCACATGAGTCCATCCGTCGTGGTTGGTGACCTTGTAGTATTGCCCAGGGACTCGCTTGGGGGCCGGTTGAGGATCGATAACCGCAAGCAGGTTACGCAGCGTCGCTCTGGCTGATGCATCGATGTCCGCTGACGTCGACAACTGATGAAGCTCAGCGACATCCTCGGGTGTCAACCCTGCGCCAGTCATCCAGTGCTCCTCGCTGTGGGTTGCCCTTGAGCATCGGCAGGCGTGCGTTCCCACGCGACCGGCACACCTACTTACCCGGCGTCCGCCTAGAGGCGAGGCCGCCAAGGACCAGTAGATTACACACAGTTGCATCCTGCCTGAGCGGCCGAGCGTGCCGGGCCGCACTGGAACTGCAGGTCCAGTCACCCCCTGGGCTCTCTGAGGTGGACGCCAGAAGGTGCGGGCGCCTGACGTAGGGCGGGTCCGCGAGTGTTAGGACGACTCCTTGCTGGTAGTGCGCCACGCACTGGTTGCTGACAAGACCCGACAGCTTCAGCGTCGCATGGCACGATGGCCGGGACGCGCGTCGTCTATGCCATGAGGGAGTGCCCGATGCCCGCCGATCTCGAACCCTTCGAAGATCTGTGCTTCGACGTCGAAGACGCCCTGAACCTGGTGGTGGGGGGCGACGACACCGAAGCGCTGAGGCTCATCCATAGTGCTTGGGACAAGGTAGAGGTAGCGAATCTGTCGGCGGAGCAGCGCACAGAACTCTTGGCAAGACTCTCCGTGATGCTTGACGAGCTGAGGAGGGCGCCCATCCACCGCTTCAGAGACGAAGGTCAGACGGCAAGTGTCTGGTACCGGCCCAACGGCTTCCATATGTGATGTGGGGACTCCTGACTTGGGGCCACAGGTGCCGGACGGGCCGGACACCCATGGGGTCATCGGAGAGCCGATCCGATCGCCACGAGCCTGACCTGCGACGCAGGTGGTCCGATCTCACGGGGGGACGTCGGGATCTCACGCCAAGGAGCTGAGAAACAGGTCGGGTCGGGTGGCGTGGTGAGCCCATGACTGCACACACGGGACCGTGCAGCAGAGGACGGATCTGCGGCAAGCGGTGGCCCACCGTCCGCGGCGACAACGGCTGCCCGCAGCCTCTGGACGAGAAGAAGGTATCGGCGTCGCCCCGACCGCAGCGCAGGGCGGCTACGGTGACGGGATGAGCAGTCCTTTCCGTCAGCTCGTGGACGAGATCGCCTGGGAGGGCGACGCCAGGAAGTATCGGGGTGGCGGGATCGGCAGGGAGAACGTCCTGACGGCCGAGGTCTTCCAGCTGCTGGACCTGCTGCCCCGCAGCCAGTACCTGGGGCCGGTGCTCGACGACGCCCAGGGCGGGGCGGACGGGCACGGCAAGGGTCTCGGGACGGACCCCGAGGGGCTGACCGTCTCCGTGCTGCCGGGGAACCTGACCACGGACGGACTGCAGGTACGTGTCCAGCCCGACGTGCTCATCACCTCTGACTCGTTGTTCGTCCTCGTCGACGCGAAGGCGGTCCGACGGGCCTCGTTCCCCCCGCAGCAGCTGGCTCGGGAGGTCCTGGTCGCCCGGGACCGTGCAGAAGGTCGTCGTGCGGTCCACCTGCTGGTCCTCGGGGCGCCCCCACCGGTGCAGGTCCGGGGCCTCGGCCCGCTGCAGATGCAGGACGCCCTCGCGGTGGGCCTCGACCTGCTCGAGGACCGCGTGCCGGACCGCTCGACGGACGGCGTGGAGATGCTATGGACCACCTGGGAGGCCATCGCTCACCGTGTCGCCACTTCGCAGGGCATGTTCACGAACGCCGACCCGTCGGTGGTCTGGTCCGTGCACCGCATGGGCGCGGCGCTGCGTACAGCCATCGACCTCCACAGCTGAGTACCCCATCCGTGCCGGGTTGCGAGGACGGCTCGTCGATCGTGCACTTGTGGGCATGCCACTACCCCCTGGGGGTAGCGTCACCGGCATGCTGAGTCTCGACGAGCTTGAGTTCGCCACCTGGTTCGCGGCCGATACCCAGGACGGGTAGCTCACTTGCCAGTCGGGACCGAATGATGCACGATCTCTCCTCGCACGCGATCTCACGCGGTAGAGCGGTGGTCTATCCTCAGGCTCTCGTCTTCAGTCCGTAGGTTGTTCCCATGGTGAGCTCATCCGGGTCATCACCCAACTTGCAGGCGGCGTACGAGAAGATCAACCAGAGTGAAACGTGAAGGCACTGATGCGATATTGTTTCGTCAATTCATCCCGTGACATGTAGGAGTTTCCCGTGGCCCAGAAAGTCCAAACTATCCTCGTCGACGACATCGAGGGCACCGAGATCACCGATGGTGGCCAGACCGTGCAGTTTGCTGTCGATGGCGTCACCTACGAGATCGACCTGAGCGACAAGAACGCCGTCAAGATGCGTGAGACCCTGCAGTTCTACGTCGACCACGCCCGTCGTGTCGGTGGTCGCCGTCAGCCGGGCACCGGTGGCGGTGGAACTTCGCACACGGACAAGACGCAGCTCGCGGCGATCCGGCGCTGGGCACGTGACAACGGGCACCAGGTCAGCGACCGTGGTCGGATCAAGAAGGAGATCGTGGACGCCTACGAAGCGGCTCACTGAGCGACAGGCACGAGGCACCCCGGCAGCCGTCAAGGCCGCCGGGGTGCTGTCCTTCCCGGCCCTCTGTTGCCAGCTCTCGTGCTTTCGGCGTCCTGAAGCGAGGCCACCCGGACGCTCCGGCTGCACTCGTCGACTCTCATGAGCGAGCGGCATCTACGGTTCCCCTTCGCCGGGCCTGTCGCCGACGTCTGCGGGCGAGACTCTGCCCACGTCTCCTGGCCCACCGGTGCTGGCACCCGGGTCTGTCGGTGCGGCGTGGGACTGTGGTGCCACCGCCGGACGTACCGGGTCGGTGTGACGAGGGAGTCGAGCGTGCAGAAGACGATGGGGAAGGTCGCGGTGTGGGCGGCCGCGGTGGGTCTGGTGGTCGGTCCGGCAGTGCCGGGGGTCGCGTCCGGGGGGCTGGCCCCGGGGGCGGTGACGTCCCAGGCGACGGTCGAGGGGACCGAGCGGTTGGCGGGGGCAAACCGGTACGAGACGGCCGTGGCCGTCTCCCAGCACCTCTACCCCGCGGGTGCGGACGTGGTGTTCGTGGCCCGGGGCACCGACTTCCCGGACGCGCTGGCCGGTGGTCCCGCCGCGGCGTACCTGGACGCGCCGGTCCTGCTGATCAGCAGCGCGACCACCGTGCCCAACGTCGTCCGTGCCGAGCTGGCACGCCTGGCCCCGCGGGAGATCATCGTCCTGGGTGGTGGCCAGGCGGTGGGCACCCCGGCGACGGACGTCCTGGGACAGTACGCCCCGGTGTCCAGGCTGGCCGGGACCGACCGGTACGCCACCGCCGCCGCGGTCGCCTCCCTGTGGGGGACCTCGGCCAGCACGGTCTACGTCGCCTCGGGCAGGTCCTACCCCGACGCCCTCGCCGGTGGTGCCGCCGCGGCCCACCAGGGTGCCCCGGTGCTCCTGTCGACCGGCACCAGCCTGTCCGCGGCGACAGCGGACCGGTTGCGGACCCTGAACCCGAGCAGGGTGGTCGTGCTCGGCGGCGAGTTCGCCGTCCCCGCGAGCGTGGTCGACAAGATCCGCCAGAGCGTCCCCGGGGCGAGCCTGTCCCGGTACGCGGGCACGGACCGGTACGGGACCGCCGCGACCGTGGCCGCCAACGTGTGGCCCCAGGGGTCGACCGAGGCGTTCTACGCCACCGGGCTCAACTACGCCGACGCCCTGGCCGGGGTGCCCGCGGCGGCCGCCCACGGGGCACCGCTGCTGCTCGTGAAGCAGGGCTGCGCCCCCGCGACCACCCAGGGGGCCACCGCCGACCTGGGGGTGATCACCCAGTACGTCCTGGGTGGGAGCGTGGCCGTCGCCGACGGTGCCACGACCGCCTCCTGCGGGGTCAACCCGCCGGTCACGGACACGGTTCTGGCCGTGCTGGAGGACATCCCGGTCAAGGGCCGTGCCCCTCTGACGGGGTACGACCGGGCCGAGTTCGGCCCGGACTGGACCGACGCCGTCGACGTGCAGGGTGGGCGGAACGGGTGCGACACCCGCAACGACGTCCTGCGCCGCGACCTGGACAACCTGGTCGTGCGGGCCGGGACCAACGGGTGCGTCGCCGAGACCGGGTGGCTGGACGAGCCCTTCAGCGGCGACACCCTGTGGTTCGAGCGGGGCGTGACCAGTCAGAGCATCCACATCGACCACCTCGTCCCGTTGTCCGACGCGTGGCAGAAGGGTGCCCAGCAGATCACCTTCACCGACCGCAAGAACTTCGCCAACGACCCGCTGAACCTGTGGGCCGTCGACGGGGGCCTGAACTCGTCCAAGGGCGACGGTGACGCCGCCACCTGGCTGCCCCCGAACCGGGCCATCCGCTGCGACTACGTCGCCTACCAGGTCGCGGTCAAGGCCAAGTACGACCTGTGGGTCACCCAGGCCGAGAAGGACGCCATCACCACCATCGTCAACGGCTCCTGCCCCACGAAGAAGATCCCGGTCGCCAACGACGTCCCCGCGTTGAGGCCCTGACCACGCCCCGCAGCACGCGGCCGCCCCACCGTGATCTGCACGGTGGGGCGTCGCGGTGCTCGGCCCTGTGCGCCCGCGTGTGATTCTGGAGGCGACGACCTGCGCTGGGCAGAGGGCGTGGTGGGGGCCGGAGCGCGTGTCCTTGCGCCGTGCAGGCGCGGGGGCAGTGGCCCGGCGGTCACCCGGGGCCGACTACGCCTGTGTGGGCTCGCATCGCAGGAGCCGGAGGGGCTCAGACGGCGGGCAGGTCCGGTCCTACCGGCACAGGCTGGTCCACCGACGGTCGGAGCCAGGCTGCGAGCATCTCAGTTGTCGGGCTCTTGGCGAGGGTGGCGTTCATCGCGCCGGAAAGGGTCTCGACGAGTTCCGGATGCTGTCCGGGCCCTATGTCGAGCACGTCTGCGGCCGTGAGGAGGTCGCAGATCTCGAAGCGCCAGCCCGCCAGGTCCGACGGCACCGCCTGCGCCAGAGCTGCCGTCTTCCGCACCACGGTGGCCTGAGCTGGAGAGGTCAGGAGCAACGCCGCCAGTTCTTCCACCGTGTGCTGGAGGACGGTGGCGGGGGTTGAACCTCCGATACGGACGAGCCGGTCCTTGTGGGCGGCGAGGATCTGGACGTCCAAGAAGCCGCTCCTGGGGCGTCTGCCCAGCTCGTCGAGGTACTCCCGGCTGCGCACCAGAGTGGCCAGCTGGGGGTCCTTCGTTGTCCAGTCGCGCAGTTCCGTGACCGCATGAGCGGCGTGCAGGTGCTGCACTGCCCTGCGGCGGTGCCGCACGACAAGTTCCGTGGCATCGCGTCCCTGGGCGGACAGGTCCTGGAGCCGCTCCGCCCATGAGGCGTGGAAGCATGCCCACGAGTACGCGACCCACGACGGGGCGAGTTTCATGTCGGCGGTGAGGTCCGCATCCCACGGGTCGGACATCATGTGAACCCATCGCCTCCCGGCCTCGAGGCGGGCGTTCATCTCCGTGTAGATCCGGTGGCTGACCTCCTTGTCCGCGACCCGGGTCTCGAGGATCTCCGTCAGCGCCGTGATGGCGGACGCGACTCGTTGCACGGAGCTGTCCACGGCCCCCGGTGCTGGCACGGTGGAAGTGTCGCGCCAGGCCGCCGTCTGCGCGTAATGGCGGTTGATCAGGGCGACGTACCGTGCGAACGCGGCCCGGGCACGCAGGTCAGGGCTCAGGTCCCGCTCGTCGTCGCGAGTGGTTCCGGGGACCTGCAGCCTCTGGAAGGACTCCAGGAAGGTCGAGTACAGATCGAGCTCGCTCGGCTTCTGCGACTTCCGGAATCGGGCGTGCCACAGCTCCAGCAGCACTGGGCGGTTGTCCGGGTCCGCGTCCAGGGCGCGAGCCAGCAGCGGAACTCGCTCGTCGTGGTGCTGCAGATCGGTGCGGGCCAGGAAGTGCAGCCCGATGCCTTCCCATGTGCTGGCCCCGTCGAGTCCTGGCATGTCATAGATGGTCGCCATCGCCTCCACGGCGACGGCGGCGCACAGGCCGTGCAGGTCTGGCATCACGGGCTTGTCGTCGGGCCCCTTGACGGGTTGTTCGCCCTCGCCCTCCAGGAACACCCGCAGCCCCAGCCGGTCTCGGTCGACGACAGCGCTCGTCACGGTCACCCCGTGGTGCTGGACCATCACGTGACACTGGTCGGCGCTCTCCGTCTGCACCCGGACCAACCAGGGAGTTCGAGGCACGAGACGCTCGAGGAGCTTGTAGGCGGCGGCGGCCACCTTCCCCTCGGGCGTGGTGGTCAGGCCCGCGTCCTGCAGCGCCGTCGCGTCGGCGGGGGCTGCCGTGTCCAGCCGACGGAAGTCGGGCTGGCCAAGTTGCTGGACCAGGGCGGCGACGTGCGCCGAGACGTCGTGATCCTCCGTACCGTCGGCTTTGGCCGCCTTGATGCGCAGCCTGGGGGAGTGGCTGAGACCCCAGGCGACGGGCACCGCCCCCAGCAGCACCAGGAGGAGGTAGACCAGCAAGTGCAGCTGACCCGGGAGGAACAGGACGATGATCGACGTCGCGACGAGCAGGATGGCGCCGAACCAGATCCAGAAGAGCCGCCAGGCGCCGGTCAGCGAGATGGGGAATCTTCTCCCCTCGTCCCGCCGCCCGTGCCGCGTGACAAACAACCACGTGGACAGGCGTCCCACCGGGGTTACCAGAAGGAAGGCGAGGACAACTCCGGTGGTGAGGAAACTGAGGGCACCCAGCAGAGGATCCGTCAGGGGTGCGAGGTGCTTGTCGGTGAACGACTCCCACTTCTTGGCCAGACCCTCGCTCGGTGTCGATCCTGGGTCAGGTGCTGACGTGGCATCGCAGATGGCGGCCTGCTCCTTCAACGCTGCCTGGACCGCGGCCGTGTACGGCTCCCCAGGAGCCGGTACGGGATCGAAGAGGATCTGCACCCCTGGTTCGGTTGAGCCCGTGCACGTGCGGTCAGCAGGCAGCGTCACGGAGGTAGGTGTCAGCGCGATGCCGGGCAGAGCCGCCCTCAGCTTCTCCGCATCGTCGACGTGCGCGATGCTCGCTGCGAGGTCGTGCCCCAGGGCGATGCGTCGCAACGCCTCGGACCGTTCTGCCGAGCACAGAGACCGCTCTGTCCTGGTCGCAGCCGGAACAGTGCCTTCTGCCGAGTCGTCACGGGCCTGGTCGATCACTGCCAGGGCTTTGTCCGGTTGCGCGTCGCGGTTGTAGGACTCAGCAAGGGAGCAGACGCCGTCGTCGGGTTCAGCCGTCGCCCCGGTCGTGGCGCTGGTCGGTGGCCCGGCCAGGATCAGCACGGACGCCAAGGCGGTGAATGTCAGGGTGGCCCGGGCACGGCGCGAGCATGTCGAGTGCGGCACGTGCATCCACCCCCTCTGACCCCAGGTGCGCCAAGGCTAGACCCGCAGCAATCCATCTGGCTAGAGAAGGAACTTCCGCCAGCTCGCTCTTGGTGGTGGAAGCCGGTGCCTGGCGGTCAGCAGCACACCAGCTGGGTGATCCCATCGGATCGGCTCTCCGATCGCCAGGCGGCTGACCTGCGACGACGGACCGGCGTCTCACACCGCTCTCACGTCAGGCCGCGTCAAGGTAGGTCGGGGTAGGGCTCAGGGCAGCGCGTAGGCGGACCCGGTGGCCTCGTTGAGCATCTGGAGCACGGGTGCGGTCTCCTGGCGCACCACGGAGTACGTCGCCGACGCCTCCATCGGGTCGTCGAGGTAGGTGTTGGCGGCCCGGGTGGCGAAGTCCTGCAGCGTCGCCAGACGGGGCAGGTAGTCCCCGGCGTCCACCCCGGGAGGGGCGCCCCGGTCGGCCAGGCACCCGTAGCTTGATGCAAGGAGCCCAAGGCCACTTCCGACGGCCCCTCCGTCCACGATCCGTTCGTCGACAGTCTCGATGTCCCTCAAGATCCTTTCCGCGCACACGTGGGCCCAGTCCACGTCGAAGTCGCCGACCGTGCTCGTGCTCCGTGGCGGCGAGGTCGGGCGTGGTGCGGACGGGGACGGGCTCGGGGACGCCTGCTCGACTGCGGGATCGGCCTGGGCCGTGGCGGTCACGGTCGTGGTTGCGGTGATCGTCTCGGTGGCCGTGACGGTCTCGGTCGGGGTGGCCGTCTTGGTGGCCGTCACGGTGGCGGTGACCGTCTCGGTCGCGGTGACGGTCACGGTGTGCGTAGCCGCCTCGGCGGCCCCCGTGGAGGACCGCTCCTGCGGGTCTGCGCCGCTGCAGCTGGTGAGCGCCATGACCGAGGCGAGCACCAAGGACGGTGGACCGATCCTCATGGGGTCGCCCTCCAGACGGCCGTCACGGCCAGAAGCCACCCGGCCCCTGCGCCGGGTGTGCTTCCCCCGATGCTAGTGGCGGCCCGGACCGGCACGCCAGGGCCAGATGCCCCTGCCCGGTGCTGCACCGAGGGGGCTGCCGGGCAGGTCCGACCTCATGGTCCGGAGAATGCGACTCCCGACGGTCCGCACCGGCCGGTAGGAGAATGTCGTGAAGAATACCTGGAAGAATCCACAGGGAAGGTATATGCATTCATATATGCGCGTATTTATGGTAGAATAGGAATGTCGGCAATACCTATGTCCGACATTCCTCGCAAGAGCCCCATGTACGGGGGAGCGAGGCAGGCCCGCAGCCATTCCGGTTGCGGGCCTTTTTCATGCCCAGAACACAGAAGGAGAAGCTCATGCAAGGTTCCATCTACCGGCGTCGTCGTGCCGACGGCACCTGGTCCAGCTGGTACGCCGTCATCGACCAGCCCCGTGGCACCGACGGCGGACGGAGGCAGAGCACGACCAGCCACCGCACCCGAGGGGAGGCGCAGGCGTGGCTGGCCCAGACGGCTGGTCGGTCCACCCGTCCCACCGGAGGTGCTGACCTCACGGTGGGCGAGTACCTGGAGTCGTGGCTGGAGGGCAAGAACGGTCTTCGGCCCTCGACCCGGCTGTCCTACCGCGGGCACCTGCACGGCTACCTGATCCCGCGGCTCGGGGAGGTGAGGCTCGTGGACCTTCGGGCGCAGGACGTGGAGAGGGCCTACGCCGTCCTGTCCCATCCCAGCGGGCAGGGGCCGGTCTCGGCCGCGACCCTGCACCGGGTCCACGCCACCCTGATGAGCGCCCTCAACACCGCGGTCCGGCGTGGGCTGCTGGAGCGCAACCCGGCGGCGACCGTCGAGCTGCCCAGAGTGAGGCGGACGAGCCTCACGACGTGGACGTCCAGCGAGGCGTCCAGGTTCGTCGAGGTGAGCCGGTCCGACCGGTGGGGCCTGCTGTACCGGGTGATGCTGGTCACCGGGATGCGCCGGGGGGAGGCGGTCGCGCTGCGGTGGTCCGACGTGGACCTCGAGGAGGGTCTGCTGAGGATCAGCCGCCAGCTGGTCGCGGTCGGGCCGGACCTGGTCGAAGGACCGCCGAAGTCGGAGTCGGGTCGACGGACGCTGGTCCTGGACGACCGGACCCTGACCGAGCTCAGGCTCCACGCCCTCACGGTGGGGGCGGGCAGCGCACTGGGGCCGGAGGACCACGTCTTCGTCCGGGACGGGCAGGCCCTGCCACCTGGGTTCGTGTCGCGTCACTTCGACCGGTTGGTCGCCTCGGCCGGGCTCCCGCGGATCCGGTTGCACGACCTGCGGCACACCTCGGCCTCCCTCGGGCTGGCCGCGGGGGAGTCGCTCGTGGAGGTGTCCCGCCGCCTGGGGCACTCCACCATCGGGATCACCGCCGACGTGTACACGCACGTCGACCCCGAGGTGGCCCGGGAGTCCTCCGAGCGCCGCGCCGACCTCATCGTCGGCACCGGCGGCAAGTTCACCCCCGTCGGGGACCTGGTGAGCCGGACCTCGTGAGCCATCGCCTGGTCCACGGCCTGCGGGTGGCAGCGTCCTGGCACGGCCTGCTGCTGCACAACTCGCCCTGGTACCGCCACGGCTGCCAGGTCCTGGGGCACTACCTCATGACGGGGCGTTGGGACCTCGACCCACCTGAGGAGGACCTGCCGTACTGAACGCCCCGCCGGGGCAGGACCTGCGCTCCTGACCCACCCGAGCCGACCACCAGGTCGGCGCCACCGAGCCTCGCCCACCAGGGCGGGGCATTTTCCGTTTCACGAAGGAGAGAACGATGTCCAGAGAGACCTTGCAGCACCTGAACACGAGCACCCTGATCGGCAGCACGGACCAGCGGGGTACCGCCTGGCACTACCGGGCAGACCTGCAGGGTGGGGAACCCAACCACTACCCCGGCCCCATCCCCGTTGAGGACGTCCGGCGACGCCTGTTCCACTGGTCCGCGGACTCCCGGCCCCTGGCGGTGGCGCTGCCCAGCGACCTGGCCACCGCGACCCACCTCGACCAGGACGGGGCACCCGCCCGGTGGACCCCGGTTCCGGACAGGCAGGCGATCGTCCGCTCCGACACCGGGCAGGTCATGGGGATCTTCACGAGCGGCTACGTGATGCACCCCTACGACGAGTGGTTGCTGACCACCGTGGCCAACATCCTCGACGACCACCTGGCCATCTCGTCGGCGGGTCTGCTCAAGGGCGGGGCGATCGCGTGGGTGGAGGTGTCGATGCCGGAGACCGTCAGCTCACCGGAGGGGCTGGACTTCCGGCCCAACCTGCTGGCCACCACCAGCTTCGACGGGTCCATCGCCACCACCTACAAACGGACCGTCACCGCCGTCGTCTGCGACAACACCCGGGCCGCGGCCCTGGGAGAACGGGGACAGACCTACAAGGTCAAGCACAGCCGGTACTCCCAGGCCCGGCTCGCCGAGGCGCGGCAGGCGCTGTCGGTCGTGCACCAGATGACCGAGGACTACCTCACCGAGATCGCCACCCTGGGCCGCACCCCCGTCACCGACCGGCAGTGGGACACCCTCCTCACCCAGCTCGTTCCCATCCCCGGTCCCAGCGAGAAGCCGCTCACCCCACGGTCGCGACGAGCGGCGGAGGAGAAGCGGTACCAGCTGAACCATCTATACCGCGTGGACCACCGGGCCTCACCGTGGCAGGGCACGGCGCTGGGGGTCCTGCAGGCCGTGAACACTTGGGAACACCACTATGGCAACGTCCGTTACGCGACACGCTCGGAGCGGAACATGCTCAAGGCGGTCAAGGGGGACTTCGACGTCCTCGACCGGACCGTCATGGAGCACTTGCAGTCAGTAGCCGCCTGAAGATCCCCGCCCCTCCCACGCCGTCATCGGTGTGGGAGGGGCTCAAGGGCCGTCCTGTCGTTCGGAGAGTCAGTCCGGGCGGTGAGTCAGACGGACGTCCTTGACCTCAACGGCTACTGGGTCTGGTTCGCCACCCTCCAGGCCTTCCTCACTCTTCGAGGTAGGGGTTGACGAAGTCGAGAGTGGCGTCGATGTCGGTGCGGAACGAGAAGTCAGTCCCGGCGCACTGTCCTGTGATGCCGAACGACGTGACGGCGACGACCATGGTGGTCTCCTCGCCCGTGGCGGGGTCGATCCAGAACGCCGGTCCGCCGGAGTCGCCGAAGCAGGTGCCGCCGGAACCGTTGCCCTTGCCCGGGGAGTTGGTCAGCTGCACGTTCTGCTCGTCCTGGTACGCGGACCGGCCCACGCCGGTGATCGTCGAGGTGCCCTGGTAGCGGATGTAGTCGTTCTGCTCGAACGCGGGGATGGTGCCCTGCGCCCCGTACCCGACGACCGTCACCTGCCGGTGGCTGGGGCGGCCCTTCGCCGTCTTCAGAGCGTCCAGGAACCCCTCCTCCGGGAGGGTGCCGTAGATCCCACCTGGGGTGTCGATCGGCCCGTCCAGTTGCACCACGCCGACGTCGTAGGTGTCGGGGAAGCCGGAGAAGTCGTCATAGTCCGGGTGCGGGATCGCCTCACCCTCCACCCAGTGGTCGCTGCTCTCCAGATACTCGGCGGCGCTCTCCCACTCCTCTGAGTCGTAGTCGCTCAGCGGGTCGGGGTCGTTGCTCACCCATGTCTCGTCGTTGGGCTCGCCACCGCCCTCGGTGCAGTGTCCGGCGGTGAGGACGGTGTCCGGGTCCAGCAGGGTGCCGGAGCACGAGTAGTAGCCCACGCCTTCCTGGACGAAGAGCAGGGTCACGACGTGGGGGTGGTCCTCCCCGTCGGGCTCGCCCCAGGTGATCCCGTGGGCCGCCGTCGCGGAGGTGAGCAGTGCGGCGGCGGTCAGGCCCGCCAGGGCAAGTCGCTTCATTGCGCTCCTTCGAGAGTGAGGGTTGGCTCAATATAGGCCGCGGTCTGCCACGCGGATAGAGGTAATCCACTTCGTCGCCTCGCTGATCGGGTCGTGATGGCTGGTGGACGAGGGTCGGCGCGGCAACGTCGGCCTTGGACGCTGCCAAGGTGCGGAATCGCAGCGGTGAGCGAAGTCGCTGGTCTGCGGCAGGGCACCGGACTCGTGGACCCGTGCTCTGCAGGTGCCCGGCCGAGCGTCCGCGTGTCACCCGAGGGTGCCTCTGCGCGGCGCGGTGCCCACCCGAGCGGATCGGGCCCTCACCCTGACCACCAGCGCCTCCGCCGCCCCTCGTTGCGGTCGACGCTCAGATCAGGACCACCGCCACGACTGTGAATCATCGAGGCAAGCGTCTTCTGGCCGCTATGGGTATTTTTACCCATCCCCAGGCTCGACCCGAATCCCTAGGCTGAAACTGACGATCATTTGGTCGTCGAACACAGCGGCCCGACTCGGCCGCAGCTGGAATAGGGGAGAACGACATGCGTAAAACCACCTTTGCTCTCGTTCCGATATTGGGACTTGCCCTCAGCGGGCTGGCCACTTCAGCGGCCATGGCGGGGCCGACGGGCGACATCACCGTGGACTACGACTGCGACGCTGGGGCGTGGGTCATCACGTCGGAGAAGAATCTGTCCAACATCGTCGTGGGGGACGACGGGATGGAGTCCAAGACCGAGCTGAGCGACATGAGGCTCTACACGTACATCGTGTCCGACCCTGACGCCACGCTCGACACCATCTGGGTGAAGGCTGGCAACAACAAGTCCGGCGACGGGCCTGGCTATGGCGAGCGCTTCGATCTTGGGGACACCGGGTGCGACCCGGACGCGGACGGTGACGGCTACCCGGCGTCGCAGGACTGCAACGACAACGACCCCACCATCAACCCCGGTGCGGTGGAGATCCCCAACGACGACATCGACCAGAACTGCGACGGTGTGGACCTCATCGTCGGCGACGGCGAGCTCCGCTTCACGCTGATCTGGGACAGCAGCGACGACCTCGACCTCCACGTCATCGACCCGTCGGGCGAGCGCATCTGGTACCAGGACCGCGAATCTGCGAGCGGCGGAGTCCTCGACCGGGACGACAACGTCGGCGCATGTCTGAGTGACCCCGAGCCCGGCGGGGTGGAGAACGTCTTCTGGCCCGTCGGCGGTGCGCCCACGGGCACCTACACGATCGAGATCGACAACTACAACGACTGTGACGACGACAACCTCGGGACGTGGACCCTCAACGTCTACCAAGATGGAGAGCTGCTGGATTCCTACACCGGTGGCGAGGGTGACACCATCGGGGCCGCAACCTCTGGCGAGTTCAAGGTCGTCTCGGTCACGCACGTCCAGCCGTGAGCTGACGACGTTTCGCGCGACGGGTCACGGACATTGGTCCGTGACCCGTCGCGTCGTCCGTCCGAGCCTGTACTCCTGCTCCAACCACCCCCTCGGGCGGCACGGTGGTCTCCGACCCGTCCGGGTAGGCGAAGTGGATGCCGATCCCCGCGCGGTGTCGCCGCCTGCGGGGGTGGCTGAACCCGTCGTCCTGGCGACCGGAGGTGCACGGGCTGCAGAAGGTAGGCAGCTCTGCCCCTTCTGGTCGTCTTCCGGGTGCCAGTGCGGGTCCAGGGAGCCTTGAAATGGCCCTGAGGGCATCGTCCGCCACCGGTGGGGGACACCCTCCCGTGCTCGAAGCACTACGCCTCCAGGTGGGGCCACTTCAGACTGGCACACTCACCCGAGCGCCCTTGGGCGTAACTGAGCGGCTCGGAAGCCCTGGTGAGGCGGGCCCGCCTCCTCTTCACTCGGGGTCGTCCCTGAGGGGCCGGTTCCCCGCTCGATGCCGGTGAAGAGGAAGTGTCACCGGTCTTCGAGGTTCTCGTCGGCCACCAGCTGGGCGGTCGAGGAGACCCTCCCGCAGACGCTGCACCGGACCTTGCGCAGGAAGGGGCGGGCCGAGGTCTCGGGTTCGCTCATGTGGGACGACCTGGGACCCCGACGGTGATGGTGTGCGGGGCGCGATGGTCATCAGACGTCGATCTCCGTCTGACCGGGTACGTAGGTGACCGAGCTGCCGGGGGCCTGCCATGACCGTGTGGTCCCTCGGCGCGGCAGGGTCCAGGTGGCCGACAGCCCTCAGAGCCGGGCATGGGCGTAGTCTCCCAGCCCGAGCAGGAGGACCAAGCGCAGCGTCCGCCCGAGCAGGACCATCGGAACGACCCGGCGCAGCGGGACCTGCAGCTCGCCAGCGACCAGCGCAAGGACGAGCAGCTGGGCAGCCCGAGGGTCGCGGAGGTGAGGAAGAGGACCCGGGACAGCAGCGGCCGCGACGTGAACGCCGCCCGTCACCTCTCGCACCGCTCCCGACGGCGACCCACGTCGAGCCTGTGCTGCACCCGCGCCGAGTCCAAGGACTCCCACCCCGCCGCGTACCAGAGCAGCTTGCCGTCGTCTGCCCGGCGGCGGCGGTGAAGGCGGTGGCCCACACGTGCCCGGGCGGGCAGGAGCGCGAGCTGGGCCAGGAGGTAAGCCTCGGTGCTGACCACCGGCACGACGGCGCTCAGCGTGCACACGCAGAAGGTTGCGATCAGGACGGACGAGGCTCACCACCCGTCGTGCAGGATCCGAGGGACCTGGTGCCCGCGTCGGCGTGGCCTGCATCGTCGCACGCCGGGCGACAACACCTGTGCGGCGGCTGGTGCCTGCGGGCTTAGGGGTGAGAGTGTCGTGAGACGGGTGCGCTCCGCCGCTGGTCAGCGGGTCGTCGATCGGATGACCTATCCGATGCCGCCCCGGGCCACAAGCCTGCCCGCAGAGCTGGGGGCCCGAGGACGGCAGGGGGTCGGACGCTGAAGCATCCTGAGGCTTGGGCTCCGGGTTCCTCTGGGGCCCTCGTCCGGCGGAGGTCCTGGTTCCGCACCCGGCAACCCCACGTCCGGGCCGGACCCCCGGGGAACGCAGCGACGACGGGGTTCGGAGGTTCTGCGACGTGTTGCTGGGTGCGTCCCCTCAGCGCTTCGCGCCTCGGTGTGTGCCAACCTGATGCCGTGTCAACTCCGGCACACGAGCTGTGGAAGGGGTTGTCCGATGGCAGGAGCAGAGCCGGGCACGAACCCGCCGAGCGAGGGCAGGGAGCGTGCACGCACGCACGCCCCGTGGTTGGACGTCGAAGTCCAGATCCATCAGTGCAGCGTCTGCTTCCGGCGGGGGTGTGGCTGATGCGCGTGCTCGCCGTGGTTGTCGGCGTCCTGATCGCCTTCATGGGCCTGTCGGTCGTGTTCGGCATGACCATCGACGCCGTCCCCCTGCTCGTCGGGGTCGTCGGCTGGGGGATGTTCCTGGGTGGGATCGCGCTCGCGGTCCTGCCCTGGGTCCGGGCTCGTGGTTCGACGTCTGCATCGAGATCCATGACGCCCGGTGAGGGCCTGGCACTGCGCGTGCTGGGTGTGGTTGTCGGCTTCATGATCGCCTTCACAGGCTTTGCCCTCGTGTTCGGCATGACGATGGACGGTGTCGACCCCCTGCTCGTCGGCGTCGTCGGCTGGTCGATGATCTTGGGTGGGCTCGCGCTCGCTGTCCTGCCCTCCGTCCGTCGGCGTCGTCGTCCGTCCTGACCGAGCTCAGCGCGGAGGGCCTTCATGTGAGGGCCGGTCTCCCTCCACGACGCCTTCGCGGGTGTTCACGACCTCGGTGAGGGTGGCTGTTGCCAAAGCTGTCGCAGCCGTCCCGGCGGGAAACGACCGCCCACTGCGAGGGGCGAGGGGGCGGACGAGCGCCAGCCGTACGCATCGGAACCTTGCCCGGGGTGTGCCGAACGGGTGCTGTGCAGGGACCGCTCCTCACGCCGGAGGTCTACTTGTCCCACCGTGCCGCCGCTTGTCCGAGCACCGCAGGGTTGCGTCTGCCGGTGGGCGTCCAGGACGGGTGGCGCAGCGGCGGCGGCCGAGCGGTTCATCGGGCGGTCGCACTGTTGCTGCCCGCCGCGAGTGCGACCCCCCGACCGGCAAGGGGACCTGGGGCTGGCGCGGGGTGGACGAGTCGAGGTGGCGTTCACGGCCCTGTGGTGATGCTTGTCGACTCGCCGGTCGCTCTCGAGACGGGCAGACTAGGGACTACACCGTAAGCGAACCCCAACCGAGCCTGGAGACGTGACGTGCACGACGACAAGACGCTGATCGCCCGCCTCCACGCCGACGACCTGCTCCTCGGTGATGGAAAGACCTGCGGCAGGTGTTCATTGCTCCTGCGCGGCCTTGCCTGGGACGCCAGGGGTTACCTCTGCCACCCGTCGTGCTCCTGCCACGCTGACTGCTACACGCTGGTCACCGCTCCTCGGGCCTGAGGCGTCACCCGCGTCCCGCGCCCACCGGGACGAGCGGGTCCAGGCCCGCGCCGGGGGTAGATCGTCGCCGCGACGCACACATGTCCTGAGGTGGACGTTGGTCCCTTCCATGGTTGTGAGCGGGCGTCCCGATTGACGCTCAAGGCTGGGTGGAGACGCTTCGGACCCGTCGGTGCGCCACGACGAACCTGCGGATGCTGCCAACGATCCACTCAGGTGTGCATGAACGAGGGCCCTCCCGGGGAAGGGCCCTCGTCCGGGGGCCGGACAGCGGCCCTGCGATGCGGGGGGTCACGGTATCCCGACCGTTCCTCGCGGGCACAGCTCCATCACCGTAACCACGCGCCCAGGCGGCGTCATCACCCTTCCGGCTGGGACGACGATCCTCCCCGCCCTCGACGCCTGGGCGGTGCAGGATCCTCGCCGAGGAGCCGGGGACGGTCGGGGGCCGGGTTGCCGGGACGGGCGTGAGAGCGGTGTGAGAGCGGGTGGCCCCGGGCCAGGTCGGCGGTCCGGCGATCGGAGCGCACATCCGATGCTCGGGGCACCGCTCCCGCCCTAGTTGCCCATCGCGTGCCAGCGGCGCTTGCCCCGGAACCACAGCCCGGTCCTCGGTCCGGGGCAGTCCGCGGATCAGGGGTCCGTGCGCTCCAGCGCCCCCTCGGCGACGTAGCGGGAGGTGTAGCAGCCCTCGTCGGTGTCGGCGCTGACGGCATCTTCGACGTACCTCACGGTGATCCTTGTCCAGCTGAGCGTGCCGTCTACCGTTTCGGGCTCGGTCAGCGTCATCTCGTAGCTGACGTCGGTGTCGAAGGTGCCGACGACGTTCTCGTCCTCGTCGACGCAGTCGTCCTCCACGGCCTCCTCGAAGGTGGCGGTCCACCGGTCCGGCTCCCGCTCCAGCGTCCAGGTGGACTCCACGTCCTGCGGGTAGTAGAGGGCGAGGGACTCGTGGGAGACCGTGCAGTCTTTCGCGGAGTCGTCGCAGTTCTCGCGCAGGACCAGCTCCCGGTCGAAGACCTCCCCGACCATGCTGGCGGCTTCGTCGGCTTCCGGGTGACGGGAACTGTCCTCGAGCACCGTGAAGGTGCCCGAGTAGCTCCCCTGCGCCACCGGGACAGACGGAGGCGTCGGGGCGGGGTCCTTGGTTGGCGTGGGTGAGCTGTCCGCTGGGGCTCTTGTCCCCGTCGCCGTGCTGACCGCAGACGCCGTGACGGTCTGGGTGGCTGTCACGGTCTGTGTCGCCGTGGCCGTCGCGGTCACCGTGGCCATCACCGTCGGGGTGGAAGGCGCAGTCGCCGTCGTTGGCTCCTCGCCGCCGCACCCGGTGGTCGCGACGCTCAGACCCATCAGGAGCGCACCCTGGGTGCACCTTCGAAGACGCTTGTGCATGCCCTCTCCTTCCGCCCGGCAGGTCATTGGATAGTAGGGGTCATCCTCGGTGAGCGTCGCGGTCGCCAACCACAGCAGCGGGTTTCATCACGGAGTGCACTTCTGGTGTTGAGCCCCGGCCGTGACCGAGGACGCCACCACCACGTCCCGGGATCGGGGGGGCCCGGCAGGTCTCCCCCTGTGGGTCGGAGGCTCGCCGCCAGGGCCGTTGTTGCCGACGTCGCTAGCCTGAATCCATGGGCGGACAGCGGGCGTACGAGGGACCGCTGCCCCCCGTCCAGGGGCGGCACCGCAACCACGCCCTCGCGGTGGCGCGGCGGATGACCGCAGCTCGGATGGTGGTCTCCGGGTGCACGTACCAGGAGGTCGCCGACCGCCTGGGCTACCAGAACAGGGGCACCGTGCACCGGCTCGTGCAGCCGGTGCTGGCCCAGATCCGACCGACCGGGTTCGACGAGGCGTTCCAGCTCCACTACGAGCGCCTGGAGAGTCTGTTCCAGCCGCACTACGCCCGCGCCCTGGCCGGGGACAGCACGGCGACGCGCATGGCCCTGCAGGTGCTTCGCGAGACGACCAAGCTGCTGCAGTTCTTCCCGCCCGGACCGGAGGGGGAGAAGAACGCGCCCCCGTGGCCGGTCATCGACCCGGCCGACCTCGTTCAGTGGGGCCGCGCCAGGGACTCCGGCTACCAGGGGGGTCCTGCCGAGTGGGCCCGGGAGAGGGAAGCAGACCGAGCTCAGCAGGAGTGCTGACCGGCGTCGGCACCCCAGGCCTGCACGTTGCCTGTCTGGGCCGGTTTCCCGTCCCCAGGTCGCACGGAGGGCCCGGTAGGACAGCTCACACCGCGACCGACGTCGGGAGAACCCCTCGTCGGGCGTTGCATGTCGTTCTGCTCAGGAAGACCCAGTGGGTGCACCCGTCACGGTGGTGACCGGGCTGGTCTCACTGACCCGACTGAAGGTGGGAAAGGAGATAGATCAGAAGGGTCTTCCTAGTTCTCCCCAGTAGGGCCACTCGGGTCAGTGCTGTTGGTGTGGTGAGCCTGCTCGTCGCCGCTGGCCGGACTGGGCAGGCTCCACATCGCCTTACGGTAGGGGAGGCCGTCGGTCTGACCTGCAACTTCCCTGCTGTTCACGCCCAGGGTTCGGGCGGCACGCTTCACGGACGAGTCACTGAATCCCTCCTCCCGCCCCGAGGCCATGACGTCCTTGCGGGACGTCTCACCCTCCTGCTCCAGGAAATCCCGCAGCCAGCCACGTGCGCCGTCGTCCCGCCCCATCCTCGGCGAGAGCGCCTGCCGTGCCAGCAGCAGGGCGTCACCCTCGACCTCTCCGATCCAGTCGACCACCCCGCAGTCACCGGTCACCCGGAGCACCTCCCCGGTGGAGGGGTCAAGCTCGTCGACCACGTACTGCGCGGACCTGATGCGGTACCGCAGGCCCGGCACGTCCAGCCTCCCGGCGTTCGCCTTGTCGAGCACGACGATGCCCTGGTTGCCCCCCTCCGGCGCGTCCGGGTCCCGCACCACAAGCACCATGGCGCGGACGCCGGTGCGGAACGCCCGCGAGTCCATGATGCGCACCGCGGTGTCGGTGCCACTAGCCTTGTTCAGGTGCCACGGGGCGACGACGGCAACCCGCTCCTCCTCGGCCCACATGTTGATAGCCCGGAGCACCTTGGCAACATCCTTGTAGGCGATGCTCTTCATGTCATCGGGCAACGTCGTGATCAGCGAGTCGATCCAGACCATGCCCACGTCGTGCTCGCGGACGAGTTCGGCCACGAGGGGCAGGTCGCGGGGGATCTGGACCGGTACCGGGTCTCCGGTGGTGCCGATCCGGACCGTGACGAAGTGGACGCGGGACAGGTCGGCTCCGGCCTCCTCCAGTCTGGGCCGCAGCACCTCGGCGATGCCGTCCTCGGGCGCGAGAATGAGGGCGTCGCGGGCCGTACCGAAGTACTCGCCGGGCAGCAGGCCCCGGGTGAGGTCAGCGATGATCCGCATCCCGACCGTCGTCTTGCCGACGCCCTCCTCGCCGGGCATGAGGGTCATCGCCCCGACGGGGATGAACCGATCCCACGCGTACCTCACCCTGCGTCGGACGACGTCCGATGCGGTCACCACGTCCAGCCGAACGACGTTGGTACCGCTCGGCGATGGGGTCGTGGGAGACACCTGCAGGGTTGCCGGGAAGGGCGCGGGGGCTCCCCGGGTGTGCTGCTTCGTCCAGGTCTCCTCCAACGGCACCGCGTCGGCCATCACGTCCGGCACGATCCCGGTGAGGGCCCGGTAGGCCTGCGAGGTGGTCCATGGGGTCCACTCGGCGCGTGCGAGCTGGCCGAGCCGCTGGCACACGTCAGCAACGTACTTCTGCCATCCGCGGGGGGACTTCTGGACCCTGGTGCCGTCCGCGAGCTCGATGTGGGACTGGGTGTGCCCCTCGGGCCACGTCTCCGCCTGGCCCAGCTCCTCCCGAATGCCGCCCAGTGCACCGGCCAGGTAGCGGGCGACCTTGGACTGCTCGGTCCTCGACATCTCGGCGTAGTTGATGCTCGCCTGGGGCGATGTGTTGGTGTCTGCCGACGTCTGACCGCGGTCCCTGGTCAGTGCGACGAGCTGGCGACCGGTCACGTCCAGGGGGTCGACGTCGTCCAGGTGCGGCAGGTCCACCCACGTGTAGCTCCCGAGCTCGCCGGTCACCTTCGAGATCTTCACCGTGGGTGCGATGAACAGGAAACCGCGACCGGAGCCGTCGGCGCGTCCCCCTCTGAGGTCCACGCCGCTGAGCACGGCCCTGGGGGAGCCCACCCCCAGGGGCCTGATGAGGTCGTGCCACCCGCCGCTGGGCGTGCTCTGCTGACCGTAGGACCGCGGCCAGCCCCCCGCGGCCTTCAGCTCAGCGGCGGACGTGCTCCCGCCGTTGTAGGGGTCGACGTCCACGCCGTCGACCGTGTGGCCCATGACCGCGCCGAGCGCATCACCCGGCAACCAGCGATCAAGTACCCCTTGGTCCGGGACGGTCTGCTCCCACCCCGAGGGGAACGTGTACCCGGTGCCATCGTGCCCACCCTGCGGGTTCCAGACCCCGCCCTCCATGGCGGGTCGGGCGATGAACACCGGGACCCCGTGCTTGATGAGGTGCCGGGCGACCTCCAGACCCCGTCGCTGCTCGGGCGTGAGGTCTTGCTCCTCCTCTTGCTGGCCGCTCCCCCCGTCTCCGTCGTCCTCGTACCCCTCCTCGCCGTCCTCGGTCTCGGGGGTCGAGGGCTGGGGGTGGAGGTCCCGACGGATCCTGATCTTCTTCCCGGGGGAGACGGGCCCGGTCGTGCTGGGGTCCTCGTCCTCGTACTCCTCCTCGTCCTCCTCGTGGTCGGGCTCCAACGTGGAGGGCCTGGGGGGCCGGGGGATCCTGAGGGTCCGACCGAGGGAGGGCGGCTGCGCCGTGCTCTCGTCCGCGGCGTCGTCGTCATGGGGGTCGGCGTGAGCGGACGGGTCCCCGATCCCGACCTCGGTCAGAGGAACGGTCTCCTCGGCCGTGCTGCGGTCTTGGTCGGGGTCCTCGGCGTCCTCCGAGGGGACGGGCTCGGCGGCCTCGACCTGCGAGATCTCGAACTGGTCAGCGCCCTCGTCAGGGCCGTCGACGGATGCGATGCTGTTCACGGTTACTTCTGCTCCTGATGGTGTGGGGTTGCCAGCCCTCGCCGGTGAGCCAACACCGGCGGGGGCACTTCGTTGTGCTGGTTGCAGTGGGGCGGTGGCCCGAGGGCCGGGAAGACCCGAGACACATAGCCGGACGGGAATGCTGGACCCGCCCGTGATGAGGCTCGGCGCGGGGTCAGGCACCTTCGCGGGTGGGGAGGGGGCCATCGCGGCACGTCTGCTCGTGCTGCTGATCCAGCCAGCCCTCGACGTCGTCCTCGTAGGCGACCACGCGCCTGCCAAGCTTCCAGGTGGGCGGACCGGTGCCCTTGTGGCGCATCCACCGGAGTGTGTTCAGCGGGACGCGGGTGCGCTCGCTCACCTCCTGCAGTGTGAGGATCGTGCGGTGGTTCATCTCTATCCTTGCTTCCGGCGATGGTATACCTTGCGCGAGAAGCACTAACGTATGGCAAACCGCACTCCCGAAGCAAGTACAGTGTTCGCATGGAGAGACTCCCGGAGAACCTGGGTGACAGCCCTGACGAGGCGTCGGATCGTGCGCTGGCGAGGCAGAAGCAGCTGGGCGATCGTGTCAAGCAGCTGCGCAAGTCCAGGGGGTACACGCAGGCTGAGCTCGTCGAGCGCCTGCGGCCCTATGACGTGGAGATGCACTCCACCACCTTGGCGAAGCTAGAGAGCGGAGGACGACCGACGACGGTGCACGAGGTCTGGGCCCTGGCCAGCGTCCTGGGGTGTGAGTACACCCGCCTCCTGCCCGCCCCCCTGGGCCCCGGTGAAGACGGTGCCCTGGCTGCGGCGAAGGAGGCCGTGGAGTTGGCGCAGGCGAGGGTCGATGACCTGGACCAGGAGTACTCCGCGGCGGGACAAGCACTCGCCCACGCCGTGCTCGAGCTCCGAGCTGCGGAGGCCGCGAGAGACGAGCAGGCCCGGCAGTACCTGATCGCACTCGGCCGGAGTTCGGCGGAGCGCAGTTGAGTGGACAGCATCCAGAGCGCGGCGGAGGCCCATGGAGGGCCCCCTCCTGCGGCGCGGCGGGAGGGAAGGCTTAAGTCTAGAAGAACACCGGGTTCGAACTACGTCGAGGACCGCTGGCACGTCACCAAGGACGGTGAGCGGGTCAGGTCCAGTCGCTACGGCCAGGGCAGGCGCTGGCGTGCCCGCTGGGTCGACCCGGATGGGGACGAGAAGTCCGAGGCGTTCGAACAGAAGGTCAAAGCGCAGCGGCACCTCGCACAGATGACCGCCAGCATTCAGACGGGCTCCTACGTCGACCCGGCCGTCTCCAACGTGACGGTGAGGGAGTGGTGCGACCGCTGGCTACAGGGGTATGCGGGCCACAGGTCGTCTACCGTGCGCTCGGCCCGGACTCACATCGCGCTCATCAATCTGGAGTTCGGCGGGATGCGTCTGCACAGCGTCAAGCCGTCGCACGTCAAGAGGTGGACGTCGAAGCTCCAGGCGGACGGCCGAGCACCCTCGTACGTCTACGCGGTCTACCGCCGGTTCGCGCAGATCATGGGGGACGCCGTGCACGACGACCTCATCCGGAAGTCGCCGTGCTCGCGGAGGACCGCGCCACAGCAGGGCGGCCAACGTCCCTACGTCGCCACGACGGTTCAGGTTTGGGGCCTCTACGAGGCCTTCCCCGAGCACTTGCGCCCTGCGGTTCTGCTTGGCGCGTTCGTCGGTCTACGTGTCGCGGAGGCTGCTGCGCTGCGGGTCGGTGACGTCGACTTCTTGCGGGGGATCGTGTCCCCGGCAATCCAGTACCCCCGGGAGCCGCTGAAGACCGAGACCTCTCGCACGCCGGTCCCGATCCCCAACGACCTCGCCCTCCTCCTCACCGCCAACGTCGAACGGTTCCAGGGGTCGACCATCGTGACCAACGAGATCGGTCACCCCGGCACCCCGTGGGCGATCGAGCGGGCAATGCGGGTGGCCAGGTCCCAGGTCGACGGCTTGCCGCCGGAGTTCCGCTTTCACGACCTCCGGCACTACTTGGCGAGCCTGCTCATCAACGCAGGCCTGGACGTCAAGGTCGTCCAGCACCGGCTGCGGCACAAGAACGCGACGACGACGCTCAACGTCTACGGGCACATGTTCCCGGACGCGGACGAGTCCGCACGGTCGGCCATCGCTGCTGTTCTGGCGTCCCGTGCGGACTCGTTGCGGACCACTGGGTCCTGACAGGTCGCTGACCTGCGAGGTCGGTCAGATGTCGAAGTACATCTCGAACTCGTGGGGGTGCGGGCGCAGCCGGATCGGGTCGATCTCGTGGGTGCGCTTGTAGTCGACCCACGCCTCGAGCAGGTCCTCGGTGAAGACGTCGCCCTCGGTGAGGTAGGCGTGGTCGTCCTCGAGCGCGTCCAGCACCTCGGGCAGCGAGGTCGGCAGCTGGGCGATGCCCTCGAGCTCCTCGGGGGGCAGCTCGTAGAGGTCCTTGTCCACCGGCTCCGGCGGCTCGATGCGGTTGCGGATGCCGTCCAGGCCGGCCATCAGCTGCGCGGCGAACGCCAGGTAGGGGTTGGCCGAGGGGTCCGGCACGCGGTACTCGATGCGCTTGGCCTTGGGGCTGCTGCCGGTGATCGGGATGCGGACGCAGGCCGAGCGGTTGCGGGCCGAGTAGACCAGGTTGATCGGCGCCTCGAATCCCGGCACCAGACGGTGGTAGGAGTTCATCGAAGGGTTCGTGAACGCCAGCAGCGAGGGGCCGTGGGAGAGCAGGCCACCGATGTACCAGCGCGCGATGTCGGACAGACCGCCGTAGCCGTTCTCGTCGTAGAAGAGCGGCTCGCCGTCCTTCCACAGGCTCTGGTGGGTGTGCATGCCGGAGCCGTTGTCGCCGAAGAGCGGCTTGGGCATGAAGGTCGCCGTCTTCCCGGCGGCCCAGGCGCTGTTCTTGATGACGTACTTGAACTTCATCAGGTCGTCGCCGGAGTGCAGCAGCGTGTTGAAGCGGTAGTTGATCTCCTGCTGGCCGGCGGTGCCCACCTCGTGGTGCGAGCGCTCGACGTCGAGGCCGACGGAGTCGAGCTCGAGGCACATGCGGTCGCGGATGTCGGCGAAGTGGTCGACCGGGGGCACCGGGAAGTAGCCGCCCTTGTACCGGGTCTTGTAGCCGCGGTTGCCGCCCTCCTCCGCGCGGCCGGTGTTCCAGGCCGCCTCCACGGAGTCGATGTGGTAGTAGCCGCCGGAGGGGCCGGTGGAGAAGCGCACGTCGTCGAAGACGTAGAACTCGGCCTCCGCTCCGAAGTACGCGGTGTCGGCGATGCCGGTGGAGCGCAGGTACTCCTCGGCCTTGCGGGCGATCTGTCGTGGGTCGCGCTCGTACGGCTCGTCGGTGAAGGGGTCGACGATGGAGAAGTTCATGATGAGCGTCTTCTCCACGCGGTACGGGTCCACGTAGGCCGTCTGCGGGTCGGGGATGAGCTTCATGTCGGACTCGTGGATCGACTTGAAGCCGCGGATCGAGGACCCGTCGAACATCTGCCCGGTGTCGAACGCGTCCTGGTCGAACGATGCTGCAGGGACGTTGAAGTGCTGCATCACCCCGGGGAGATCGCAGAACCTGATGTCGATGAACTTGATGTCCTCGGCCTTGATGAAGGCGAAGACCTCCTCCGAACTGCTGAACATGCTGCCTCCTAGTGGGACCCGTCACTGGTCGTCGCCGACATTACGCGCCGGCGGTTTCCGCTCCGTCACCTGGTTGTTTCGACGGTGTTACGCAACGTTAGTCTGATCGGCGTGACGTCGACTCCCTACCAGGGCCAACGGCTCGGGCTGCCCCCCGAGGGGAGCGGAGCCGTCGCCCCGCTCGGCCGCCGGCTCCTGGCACTCCTCGTGGACTGGGTGCTCTGCCTCCTGATCGCGGTGGGCGTCTTCGGTATGGAGTGGGGCGAGGTGAGCGGGACCGACTCGATGGTGCCGCTCGCCGTCCTCTTCGTCGAGCACGCCGTGCTCGTGGCCACCATCGGCGCGACCGTCGGGCACCGGCTGCTCGGCATCCGGGTGGACTCGCTCGACCGGGGCGACGTCCCGACGCCCCCGCCGCTGCTGCGCTCCACGGCCCGCGCCGCCCTGCTCTGCCTGGCCGTGCCGGCGCTGATCATGGACGCCGACGGCCGCGGCCTGCACGACAGGGCAGCACGCACGGTCGTCGTCCGCGCGCGCTGACCGGGACCGGACCCGACGGCACGCTGACCGCGCACGTCAGACCACGACCCGCTCCGGGCTCGGCGCGGTGGCCTCGACCGCGGTCTCCCAGTGACCGACCGACGATCGGTGCACGACGACGGCGAGGGTGCCGAAGATGACCAGGTAGAGCAGCCCGGAGAGGTAGGTGGACCACTCCGACACGGCACTGCCGGCGAACTCCACGACGATCCAGGCGACGATGGCCGGTCCGACCCAGCGCGGGCCGAGGCGGCCACGCCACAGGGCAGCGGCAAGGACGAGCATGCCGAGGACGGTGCCGATGAGCCCGAGGGCCATGAACGGCAGCGCCGTGCCGCTCTCCACGTCGGTGAGCACGGCGGCGTGGGTGTCGACGGAGCCGAGGTCCCGGGCCATCGAGAGCATGACGAGGTTGACGCCGCCGTAGACGGCGTGGCCGAACGCCTGCAGCCCGACGAGCGCACCGGCGACCAGGGCGAGTACGGGCACGCGGTTGCGCAGCAGGTGGGCCACACCCACCGCACCGACGCCGACGAAGAGCTGGGCGGCGACCCAGGTCAGGGCCGACAGCGTCGCCGTCGCCGGAGCTGCGCCGATCGCCCGCAGCCGCTCGGCGTGGTCGCCGGCGAGGTCCGGCATCGTGGCGATGCTGACGACGGTCGTGACGGCGCCGGCAGCCAGGGCGGTCGCGACGCCGAGCCGCGTGAGCCGGGCTGGGGTGAGGGGCGGTGCAGCCATGGTGCGTCTCCTTGCGGTGGGTGGTCGACCACGTCGGTCGACCTGCTCCGACGCTAGGGAGGGCGGAGGTCGCGGGGGATCGTCCGCCCGGCCTGGACCGAGCCCTCCCCGGACGGGCCGTCGGCGCACGGCATACCTCTCTGGGGTGGGTGCCCTGTCGACCGCAGGATGACGACATGTGTCGGTGCGCGCCCCTAGATTGGCTCTCGTGACGACCATGACCAGGGCCAGGTGGGCGGTCGACGTCGTCCTGGCGCTGGTGGTGGCGGCCGTCGGGCTGCTGGAGATCTGGCTGCCGATGGAGTCCGTCATGGGCGAGGGGTCGCCGGTCGTCAGCACGATCGGCGTGCTCACGTTCGCCGCGCTGCTGACCCAGCGGCGCGCGCGGCCGTGGGTGGCGCTGGCCGCGTTCGCCGTCTGGCCGCTGCTGGGCACGACGCAACGGGGCGACATGCAGGTGCTCTTCTTCGGCCAGCTGGTGCCGGTGATGGTGCTCGTCTTCTCGCTCGCACGCCACGGGCCGGGCCGGCTGCGCTGGGTCTCCGGCGTGTGCGGGGTGGTCTTCGTCACCGTCGCCGACCTGTTCATCCCCCTTCTGCAGACCCCCAACGAGCTCATCTTCCACTGGGGCGCGATCACCCTGTCCTACCTGCTGGGCCACGCCCTGCGCGTGTCCAACGACCGGGTGGCGGCCGAGGCGGTGCGTGCGCACGAGGCGGAGAGCCGCTCGCGCGAGCGCGCTCAGGCGGCGATCTCGGAGGAGCGCGCGCGGATCGCGCGCGAGCTGCACGACATCGTCGCCCACTCGGTCGGGGTGATGGTCGTGCAGGCCGGGGCCGCCCAGCAGGTCGTGGAGGAGGACCCCGAGTTCGCGCGTCGGGCGCTGGGGACCATCCGCTCGACCGGGTCCGGGGCGCTGGCCGAGATGCGGCGTCTCGTGGCGATGCTCCGCGACACCGAGGTCGCGCACGACCTCTCGCCGCAGCCGGGGATCGCCGCGCTCCCGGACCTCGTCGAGGCAGCCCGCGGGGCTGGGCTGGAGGTCGACCTCGAGGTGACCGGCGAGCCTCCGAGCCTGCCCGCCGGCCTGGACCTCACGGCATACCGCATCGTGCAGGAGGCCCTGACCAACGTGCGCCGTCACTCCACGGCGACGCGCGCGCAGGTCGCGATGGACTTCGGTCCGGGCGAGCTGGAGATCCGCGTGACCGACGGGGGGCCCTCGCGGATGCGGGGCGGCGAGCCCGGGCACGGTCTGCTGGGGATGCGGGAGCGGGCGGCGCTGTTCGGCGGTCAGGTCGAGACCGACGCGGGGGAGCGCGGGTTCACCGTGCGTGCGGTGCTGCCGCTGGAGCGGGTATGACGCAGCGCACCGGGACCGTCGCGTCGCCCCCGGCGCCGACCTCGGTCGTCGTCGTCGACGACCAGGAGCTGGTGCGGATGGGCTTCCGGCTCATCCTCGAGCGCGCCGGCTTCGACGTGCTGGGGGAGGCGGGCGACGGCCTCGAGGCGGTGGAGGTCGTGGGCACGCTGCGGCCGGACGTCGTCCTGATGGACATCCGGATGCCCCGGCTCGACGGCGTGGAGGCCACCCGGCGGATCACCCGGCTGATCCCCCCGGTGCCTCGTGTCCTCGTCCTGACGACCTTCGACCTCGACGAGTACGTCTACGAGGCCGTCCGGGCCGGTGCCTCCGGCTTCGTGCTCAAGGACGTGACGCCGGAGGACCTCGTGCACGCCGTGCGGGTGGTCGCACGCGGCGAGTCGATGCTGGCGCCGGCGCTCATCGCCCGGCTGCTCGCGCAGTTCACCGCGCGCCCGCCGGCCGGCGGCCCGCCCGAGCAGATGGCCGACCTGACCGAGCGCGAGCTCGAGGTGGCGCGCCTGGTGGCCCAGGGCCTGTCCAACGCCGAGATCGGCGGTCGGCTGTTCCTCAGCGAGGCGACCGTGAAGACGTACGTCTCACGGCTGCTGACCAAGCTGCACCTGCGCGACCGCGTCCAGATCGCCGTGCTGGCGTTCCAGAGCGGGCTGGTGCAGGTCGGCGACGAGTGACGCGGGTGTCGCGGGTCAGCGACCGCGCAGCGCGCGGCGGCTCATCCGGGGTGCGCGGCTGGGGTCCATACCGGCGGGGACCGGGGCGCGGTTCTTGCCGAGCGCCTTCATCCGCTGCTGCACGACCATGGCCTCGTCGTTCGACAGCTTCTTGGGCAGGCCCTTGATCTTCTTGACGACCCCGCGCAGCGGCACCTGGCCCTCGCCGCTCCCGACCGTGATGGTGTGCACCGGCACCTCCTCGCCGACCACCCGCGCGACGCGCTTGCGCTCGGCGGTGAGGAGGCGCTGGGCCGGACCCTTGGGGCCCTCGGCGAGCAGCACGACGCCGGGGCGGCCGACGGCGCGGAAGACCATGGCCGCGTTGTGCAGGTCGCGCATGCCGCGCATGGTGCCTCCGGCCTCGGCGGCCACCGGCTCCTGGTCGTAGAACCAGCCGCGACGGAGCTGGCCGAGCACGGCCGAGGTGGCGCCGGGCTGTCCCTCGATCTGGGCGAACGCCGCCCGTTCGGCACGGCGGCCGAGGATGAGCACCGCCACCAGCACCGCCAGCGGGATGCCGAGCACCATGACGTAGACCAGCTGGTCGACGAGGACACCGACGACCACGGCCACGACGAGCACCGCCAGGGCGGCGAGGAGCATCCACCAGACCGCGGCGGGGTCGGCCTTGCGTGTCATCGCGAAGACCTGCCGGATCTGGGCGAACCAGCCCGGCTTGCTGCGGTCCTTGACCTTCTTGCGGCGGCCGAAGAGGCCCTTCTTCGGCTCCGGGGACGCGCTCGTGCTGCTCGACATGAGGATCAGGATACGTGGGCGACAGGCGTGCCCAGGCGCTCGTCGGCCCCCAGGCCGGCGGCGAGCAGCGAGCTGGCCTCCTGGCGCGCGGGGACGGCGGCCTCGGCCTGCTCGGCGAGGTGGCTGAGGTGCTCCGGCACCGGGCGGCCCCAGCGCTTCATCGCCTGGGCGTAGAGCTTGCCGGCGCGGTAGGAGCTGCGCACGAGCGGACCGGCCATGACGCCCTTGAACCCGATCTCCTCGGCCAGGTCGGACCAGTGCACGAACTCCTGCGGCTTGACCCACCGGTCGATCGGGTGGTGCAGCGGCGAGGGCCGGAGGTACTGCGTGATCGTCAGGATGTCGCAGCCCGCGCCGTGGAGGTCGTGCAGCGCCTGCTCGATCTCGTGCTCCTCCTCGCCCAGCCCCAGGATGAGGTTGGACTTGGTGACCAGCTCGGCCTCGCGCGCCATCGACAGCACGCGCAGCGACTTGTCGTAGGTGAACGCCGGACGGATCTGCTTGAAGATGCGAGGGACGGTCTCGAGGTTGTGGGCGAAGACCTCCGGGCGCGCGTCGAAGACCTGCTGGACGAGCTCGGGGACGGCACCGAAGTCCGGCGGCAGGATCTCCACGCCGGTCGTGGGGTTGAGCTCGTGGACCTTGCGGATGACCTCGGCGTACAGCCAGGCGGCCCCGTCGGGCTGGTCGTCGCGCGCGACCCCGGTGATGGTCGCGTAGCGCAGCTCCATCTGCCGGATCGACTCCGCGACCTTGCGGGGCTCCTCCATGTCCAGGGCGCGCGGCCTGCCGGTGGCGATGTCGCAGAAGTCGCAGCGCCGGGTGCAGATGTCGCCACCGATGAGGAAGGTCGCCTCGCGGTCCTCCCAGCACTCGAAGATGTTGGGGCACCCCGCCTCCTGGCACACCGTGTGCAGGCCGCCGCCCTTGACCATCGACTGCAGCTCGCGGTACTCCGGCCCCATCTTCGCGGTGGTCCGGATCCACGACGGCTTGCGCTCGATGGGCGTCTCCGCGTTGCGGGCCTCCACCCGCAGCAGGCGGCGTCCCTCCGGTGCGACGGTCACAGGGTTGCTCCTTCGTCGGGGGTGTGGGCGCGTCCACGCGCACCGCACCAGCCTAAGCCTGCCCTGCGGGTATGCCGAAACGCCCGTCGCGCGGGTCGGGCCAGGCGGGCGGGGTCGGGGTCTGGGCTCGGGTCAGTCGACGTCGGCGGTGCGGAAGCGGAACCAGGCAGCGACCGTGACGACCACCAGGACGACGCCGATGACGACGGCGCCGTGCGTCAGGCTCAGCGTCTGGGTGACCTCGCGGCAGCCCTCCATCCGCTGGCAGTCGGTGTAGGTGGACCAGCTCGTGCCGTCCTGGACCCAGGCCCCGATGTTGCGGGCCAGGCCGTAGCGCGGGACCCAGCCGAACATCGAGCCGATCATGCCCTCGACGAGCACGAGGTAGCCGATCATCAGCCCGAGCACGACCCCCGTGTGGCGCACGAGGAAGGCGGCCGCGGCCCCGAACGCGCCGGCGACCATGGCCAGGACGGCGATCCGCACCGCCATCCACAGCGTCGAGGACCAACCGTCGGCGCCGAGGGCGGTGTCCAGCTCGAAGATGCGGTAGACCAGCGTCACCCCCAGCCAGACGACGGCCAGCCCGACCAGGGTCATCGGGAGTGCCGCGAGCGCCGGGGCGAGCAGCTTGCTGACGAAGACGGGCGTGCGACGGGGCACGAAGGTCAGCCAGGTGCCCATCGTCCGGTGCGCGAACTCGGCGGCGACGGCGGTCGAGCCCATCGCCAGGGCGAGGAACATCACCGGGTAGGCCATCCCCTGCAGCGCGTAGCCCAGCTGCTCGGCCAGGGAGGGCAGCTGGCCGTAGAACTCCTCGATGGTCGGGACCTGCCAGTCCGCGCAGCCGTAGTCGATGGACGCGTCGCCGCTCTGGCGCCGGTCCTGGTCCTGCATGCGCAGGCACTCCTCCTGCTGGAACTCGCTCTCCTCGACCATGCGCTGGTAGTCGCTGTCCCCCCCGGCGCGGGCGGCGTCGATCTGACGCGCCTGGGAGAAGATCCCCGCGACGCTGACGAGGGACACCGCGACGGCGCCGAGCAGCGTCAACCAGACCACCTTGCGCGCGACCAGCCGCCGCAGCTCGACCACCAGGAGCCTCATCGCGCCTGCTCCTCGGTCGGTGAGGGCGGTTGCGCCGGTACGGGCAGCCCCTCGTCGCGGGTGAGCTCGAGGAAGATCTGCTCCAGCCCGCGACGGCTGGGCACGAGCCGGTTCACCCAGAGGCCCTGCTCGCCGAGCAGCCGCGAGATCTCCGCGGGCTCGGCCCCGGTGACGATGAGCAGACCGCTCTCCTCGGACGCGTCATACCCGAGCCCCTCGGCCGCGTCGTGCCCGTGCGGCCTGGCCTGCCACTGGGCGACGAACCCGGCGTCGCGCAGGATGCGCACGGCAACGCCGGGGTAGCGGACGCCGACCTCGACCGTCTCCCCTCCGCCGCCGATCAACCCGGCGACCGAGCCCTGGGCCAGCATCTGGCCGCGGCCGATGATCGTCACGGTGTCCGCGATTTGCTCGACCTCGGAGAGGATGTGGCTGCTCACCAGGACCGTGCGGCCCTCGTCGGCGAGGCGGCGCATGGTCTGGCGGATGTCGGAGATGCCGGCCGGGTCCAGGCCGTTGGTGGGCTCGTCGAAGATGAGCAGGTCGGGAGACTTGAGCAGGGTCGCGGCGATCGCCAGGCGCTGCTTCATGCCCAGGCTGTAGGCGCCGAAGTGGTCGCGTCCGCGGGATCCGAGGCCGACCTCGTCGAGCACCTCGTCCACGCGGCGGCGGGGCGTCCCGATGCCCTCGGCGAGGAGGGCGAGGTTGCGCTCGCCGCTGAAGGTGGGGAAGAACTTGGGCGCCTCCACGATCGCTCCGACGCGTCCGACGACCGCCGGCAGCTTCTCGGGTACCTCGGTGCCGAAGATGCGCATGGTGCCGCCGTCGGCGCGCGTCAGACCGAGCAGCATCCGGATGGTCGTGGTCTTGCCCGAGCCGTTGGGTCCCAGGAAGCCGTGCACCCCTCCCGCCGGCACCTCGAGGTCGAGGTTCTGCACGGCCACCCGCCGACCCCGGACCGTGCGGAAGGTCTTGCGCAGCCCACGGGTGGCGATGGCCAGCCCGTCGTCGGCGACAGCGCTCATCGTGCTCCTCATCCGCCGACCGGCATGGTCGATCCCCTGGGGTCAGTCAACACTGCGTAGGTGTCGCCGAGGCGACAGGTGTTGCAGCGTGTCGCGGGTCGGGCGGTGGCGGGTCAGACGGTGACGGCGACGGGGTCGAGCACGCGCTCGAGGTGCTTCGTCGCGAGGGGCAGGACCTCGGCGACCGTCACGTCGCGCCCCAGCTCCAGGGAGAGGGAGGTGACGCCGGCGTCGGCGATGCCGCACGGGACGATGGTGTCGGCCCAGCGCAGGTCGCAGTCGCAGTTGAGGGCGAAGCCGTGCATGGTGACGTCCTGGCTCACGCGGATGCCGATCTGGCCGATCTTGCGCTCCGGGCGGGAGCCGTCTGCGCGCAGCCAGACGCCCGAACGGCCCTCGACGCGGCCGGTCTCCACCCCCAGGTCGGCGCACACCCCGATCATCATGTCCTCCAGCCGGCGCACGTGGGCGACGACGTCCACAGGGTTGGACAGCCGCACGATCGGGTAGCCCACCAGCTGTCCCGGCCCGTGCCAGGTGATCTTGCCGCCGCGGTCGACGTCGATGACCGGAGTGCCGTCGAGAGGGCGTTCGTGCGCCTCGGTGCGCTTGCCTGCGGTGTAGACCTCGGCGTGCTCGAGCAGCAGCACGGTGTCCGGCAGCTCGCGCGCCACGACCCGTGCGTGCACGGCCCGCTGGTGCTCCCACGCCTGCTGGTAGTCCACGTAGTCGGGTGCCAGCCCGAGGTGCTCGAAGCGCATCTCGCCACTGTAACGCCGCCCCGTCCCCGGGCCGGACGTCAGACCGATCCACGTGGTGGCTCGGCCGTGCATCGACGGCCACGGCCGGCCCCACCAGCACCGGCCTGTGGACAACTTCTGCGAGGGGCGCGTGGCCGGTGGCACGGTGGAGCTGCCGCCGATCGCTGCGGCAGTCTCGACGGGAGGAGCGCACGGTGGGGTCGGGAGCGAGGCGGGAGGCGCCGGCGCCGGCGGTGCCCGGGTATGAGGTGCTCGGGCCGCTCGGGGTCGGCGCGAGCTCGACGGTCTGGCAGGCGCGGAGGCGGGCCGACGGACTCGTGGTCGCCCTCAAGGTGCTCGACCCTGCGGGTGGGGACGTCTCCGCAGGACTGCGCGAGGCAGGAAGGCTGGCGCAGGTGCGGCACCCGCACGTGCTGCACCTCTACGACGTGCTCGCCCTGCCCGACCCGCTCACGGGTCGCCCCGCGACGGTGGCGCTCGCCGTGCAGCTCGCGCTGGGCGGCTCGCTGGCGCAGGTGCTGGGTCGACGCCGCATCCTGTCGGCCGGCGAGGTGGTCACGGTGCTGCAGCCGGTCGCTGACGCGCTGACGACCCTGCACGCCGGGGGACTGGTCCACGGTGACCTCTCGGCCGGCAACATCCTCTTCCGGCACGACGGTATGCCGGTGCTCGCCGACCTTGGCGCCAGCCTGGTCACGGGGGTGCCCGGGGGCGACCCGCAGGGGACCGGGGCGTCGTCGGGGCTGGTGGCCCCGGAGGTGGTGGAGGGGTTCTCGCCCACCCGCGAGTCGGACGTCTACCAGGTGGGAGCGATCGCGTGGTGGTGCCTGGCGGGGGAGCCGCCCGGCCCGGCCTACGCTCGCGGTGACCTGGACGCGCTCGCTCCCGGCCTGCCGGACGGACTCACGGACCTGGTGCGCCGTGCGCTGGCGCCCGAGCCCGAGGATCGTCCGGACGCCGAGGAGCTGGCGCTGGGTCTCATGGCCTCCGCCGCGCCCGAGCCGGTCGAGGTCGCCCCCGACGCGGACCCGGTGGACGGGCTCACCGAGAGGCTGCGAGGACGTGCCCGCTGGAGGGCAGGTCGGGACGTCGAGGCCACCGCCGCCGCCCCCGCCGCCGGCGGTGGCGACGGCGGCGACGGCGGCGGCGGCGGCCGCGGGTCGACGAGACGTCTGTCGACCCCGGGATCCCATCGGCCGGGTCGGGTGGCGCGTGTGCGCGCAGCCTCCCAGGGCGAGGGCGGTCTCGACTCGGTGCTGTCCACGGCCCTCGTGGTGTCGGCGGTGGTCGTCGCGGTCCTGGTCGCCGTGCTGGTGTGGCCCGGGCTCCAGCCGTTCGACCGGGAGGCCGCTCCGGCTGCGGAGCGGGGTCAGCCTGTCGCGACGGGCATGGCGACGCCGACGGCGTCCGCGGAGGCACAGGCGAACGCCCTGCCCACGCGGTCGGATGAGCCGGGGCAGGTCACTTCCGGGTCCGGTTCGTCGGCGGGGACGGCACGGTCCGAGGAGGAGGCGGTGGCGGACGAGGCGGCTGCGAGCACCGAGCCGGGGCCCGACGACGACCGGGTGCGGGCCGCGCTGCAGAGGCTGGTCGACGGTCGCGGCGAGGCGTGGGAGAGCGCGGACGAGGCGGAGCTGATGGGTGTGATGGCCGAGGGCTCACCGGCACTGCACGCTGAGCGCGGGTGGCTGGCGGAGCTGCGTTCTTCGGGCGTGCGCTACCCCGACGTGACCTTCAGGGTCGAGGACGCCACGGTGGTCGGTCGGACGGAGGACCGGCTCACCGTCGACGCCACGCTGACCCGGGCGGCGTTGTCCGGGGTGGACGAGGAGGGGGAGCTCCGGGCGGGCCACCCGGTCGGGACGGAACGCGTGCGGCTGGTGCTCGCCGCCGGCGACGACGGGTGGCTGCTGTGGTCCTGGGCGGAGCCGGGGGGCTCGTGACGCCGGCGGCTCAGTCTCGACCGGCGGGTGCCGCCTCGCGCTGCGCGTGCCCGAGCCAGGTCATCGCGGTCGACAGGTCCTCGTGGTCCCAGGAGAAGCCGGCCTCCGAGAGCACCTGCGGCAGCACCCGCTGGCTGGCCAGCACCATGTCCTGGGCGAGCTCGCCGAGCCCCAGCCGGAGCGCGAAGCCGGGCGCAGGCAGCAGTGTCGGGCGGTGGAGCTCGTCACCGAGGGCCCGCACGACGTCGGCCTGGGTGTCGGGGTGGGGACCGGTGAGGTTGACCGCACCGGTGAGAGAGGGGTGGTCGACGAGGAACGTCAGAGCGCGGGCGTGGTCGTGCAGCGTGATCCAGGACCAGTACTGCTTGCCGCGCCCGAGGGGACCGGCGAGCCCGAACCTGGCCAGCAGCATCAGCCGACCCAGGGCGCCCCCGCGCGGTGAGATGACGATGCCGGTGCGGAAGTGCACCACTGAGGCGCCCGCCCGCTCGGCGGGCCACGTCGCGGCCTCCCAGTCGCGGCAGAGGTTGGCCAGAAAACCGTCACCCGGGTCGCTCTCCTCGGTGAGGACGTCGTCACCGCGGTCGCCGTAGTAGCCGACGGCAGACGACGAGAGGAGCCGCGGACGCGTGTCGGGGGCGCACGCAGCCACCGCCCTGGCGATGGTTCCGGTGCTCTCCAGCCGTGAGGAGACGAGCAGCCGCTTGCGCGCGTCGCTCCAGCGCTGGTCGCCGATGCCGGCCCCGGCCAGGTTGACGACCGCGCTCACCCCGTCGAGGGCGGCCGGGTCGAGCTCGCCGCCGGGCGACCACTGCACCTCGCGCACGCCCGGCTCTAGACCGCCGGACGCGCGCGGGGCGCGGCGGACCAGGTGGACCACTTGGTCGCCGCGCCCGCGGAGTGCTGCTGACAGGGCAGAGCCGATCAGGCCGCTGGCGCCGTTGATGGCGACCGTGCGGCCGGTGGACGAGGGGACCGGCTCCGTCATGGTCTCAGACCTCGAACTGACCGTCCTCGATGCGCGCCTTCATCGTGCTCAGGAAGCGAGCCGCGTCGGCACCGTCAACCACGCGGTGGTCGTAGGACAGCGCCAGGTAGACCATGTCGCGGATCGCGATGGTCTCGCCGCCGTCCTCGTCGACCACGACGACAGGACGCTTGACGACCGCGCCCGTGCCGAGGACCGCCACGTTGGGCTGGTTGATGATCGGCGTGTCGAAGAGCGCACCGCGCGAACCGGTGTTGGTCAGCGTGAACGTGCCGCCGGCCAGCTCGTCGGGCGTGACCTTGTTGTCGCGGGTACGCGCAGCCAGGTCGGCGATCTTGCGGGCCAGCCCGGGGATGTTGAGGTCACCGGCGTCCTTGATCACCGGCACGAGCAGGCCGCGCGGGGTGTCGACCGCGACGCCGAGGTGCTCGGAGGCGTGGTAGACGATCGAGTCGTCCTCCACGCTGGAGTTGACGATCGGGTGCTCCTTGAGCGCCTCCACCGCAGCCAGGGCGAAGAACGGCATGAACGAGAGCTTGGTGCCCTCGCGGCGTGCGAACTCGTCCTTGACCTTCTTGCGCAGGCGGGCCACCTTCGTGACGTCGACCTCGATGACGGTGGTGAGCTGAGCGCTGACCTGCAGCGACTCCACCATGCGGCTGGCGATGACCTTGCGCAGGCGCGTCATCTTCTCGGTGGTCCCCCGCTTGGACTGCGCGTCCGAGCTGGCCGGCTGGGCGGAGGGGGCCTGAGCGGGCGGGGCCTGCGCAGCGGCAGGAGCCTCGGCCGGCTTGGCCTCGGCTGCCTTCGTCTCGGCTGCCTTCGTCTCGGCTGCCTTCGTCTCAGCTGCCTTCGCCTCCGCTGCCTTCGCCTCAGCGGCCCTGGACTCCTCGGCCTTGGCGGCGTCGAGCACGTCCTGCTTGCGGATGCGGCCACCGACACCGGTGCCGGTCAGCGTGGACAGGTCGATGCCGTGCTGCGCCGCGAGCTTGCGGACCAGCGGGGTGACGTAGGCGCTGACGTCCTGGCCACCGGCCGGCGCCGCCGGGGCAGAGCCCGCGTCGGTGCCGGGGGAGGAGCCCTCGGGGACGTCCTTGTGGCTGGTGGTGCCGTTCTCGTCGGACATGGTGCCCAGGCCCACGGCCTCCTCGGGCTCCTGGGTCTCGTCCTTGCTGGCCTCGCCGGTGTCGGCCTCGGTCACGGACTCCTGCGCCGCCTGCTCCTGGACCTCCTGCTCCTCGCCGAGGTCGCTGTCGGCGTCGGCCGCGGCGTCTTCCTGCTCGGCCTCGGCCTCGGCCGGGGCGCTCTCGACCGGGGCGCTCTCGGCAGGAGAGCTCTCAGCCTGACCGCCGGCCTCGCCACCGATGAGCGCAAGATCGCCGCCGACCGGGACGACGTCGTCCTCGGCGGCCAGGATCTTGGTCAGCTTGCCGGCGACCGGCGACGGGATCTCGGTGTCGACCTTGTCGGTGGAGACCTCGAGCAGTGGCTCGTCGACCTCGACGTCGTCGCCCTCGGACTTCAGCCAGCGGGTGACCGTGCCCTCGGTGACCGACTCGCCCAGCGCGGGCATCGTCACGGTCTCACCACCGCTGACCTCGCCACCCGAGGAGGCGGGCTGCGCCGCGGGCTCCTCGGCCGGCTCCTCGGCCGTCTCCTGCGCGGGCTCCTCGGCGGGCTCGGGCTCCTCTTGCGCGGGCTCCTCCTGCTCGGGCTCCTCGGCGGGCTCCTCGCTGGCGGCAGCGTCGCCCCCGGAGGAGTCACCGGAGGACTCGGACGCGTCCCCGACGACGGCCAGGTCACCGCCGACCTCGACGGTGTCGTCCTCCTGGGCGAGGATCTCCAGCAGCACCCCGGACACCGGCGACGGGATCTCGGTGTCGACCTTGTCGGTCGAGACCTCGAGCAGAGGCTCGTCGACCTCCACGGTGTCGCCGACATTCTTCAGCCAACGGGTCACGGTCCCTTCGGTGACGGACTCACCGAGGGCCGGCATCGATACGCGTTCCGACATGTCTCTTGTCTCTCCTCGTCCGGGGATTGGAAGTCTACGGGTCTTGGTGTGTTCGGGTAGGTCGAGCCAGGGCGAGTCCCGGTCGGGTCTCAGCCGTGCGCGTGCAGCGGCTTCCCGGCCAGCGCGAGGTGGGCCTCGCCGAGCGCCTCGTTCTGCGTCGGGTGGGCGTGCACGAACGCCGCGACGTCCTCGGGCAGCGCCTCCCACCCGACGATGAGCTGCGCCTCGCCGATCTGCTCGCCCATGCGGGCGCCGACCAGGTGGATGCCGACGACCGGTCCCTCCGGCCCGGACCGCACGAGCTTGACGAAGCCGGCGGTGCCGAGGATCTGGGACTTGCCGTTGCCGCCGAGGTTGTACTCGTAGGTGCTGACCCCGTCGCCGTGCCGTTCCCTCGCCTGTGCCTCGGTCAGCCCGACCGAGCCGATCTCGGGGTCGGAGTAGGTGACCCGCGGCACGAGGATGTCGTCCACCGGCACGGGCTCCAGCCCGGCGATGTCCTCGGCCACGAAGATCCCGTGGGCGAAGCCGCGGTGCGCGAGCTGCGGCCCGGGCACGATGTCGCCCACGGCCCGCACGCCGCCGACGTTGGTGCGCAACCGCTCGTCCGTGGGCACGAAGCCCCGGTCCACGCTGACTCCGGCCTCCTCGAAACCCATGCCCTCCGTCCGCGGACCGCGCCCCACCGCGACCAGCAGCAGGTCCGCCTCCAGCACGTCGCCGCCCTCGAGCTCGACCCGCACGACCTCGCCGTCCTGGGTGGCGGAGGCCACCTTCACGCCGGTGCGGCTGGTGATGCCGCGCTTGCGGTAGGCCCGCTCGAGCACCTTGGACACCGCGACGTCCTCGCCCGCCACCAGCCGCTCGAGCGCCTCGACGATCGTCACCTCGGCGCCGAAGCTGCGCAGCACGGAGGCGAACTCGACGCCGATGACGCCGCCGCCCAGCACGACCACGCGCCCCGGCACGTGGTCGAGGGACAGCGCCTCGTCGCTGGTCATGATCCGGCCGCCGATCTCGATGCCGGGGAGGGTCCGGGCGTAGGACCCGGTGGCCAGGACGACGTGCGTGCCGGTGAGCTCGCGGTCCCCGACCTGGACGGTGCTCGGCGAGGTCAGCCGCCCCTCACCCTCGACGTAGGTGATGGCGTCAGCGGCCTTGACCAGCCCCTGCAGCCCCTTGTAGAGCCGCCCGACCACCCCGTCCTTGTAGGAGTGGACGCCCGCCATGTCGATGGAGTCCAGGGAGGTGTGCACGCCATACCTGGCCCCGTCCCGCGCGGTGTCCGCGACCTCGGCGGAGTGCAGCAGCGCCTTGGTGGGTATGCAGCCCCGGTGCAGGCAGGTGCCCCCGAGCTTGTCCTTCTCCACGAGCGCTACGCGCTGGCCCAGCTGGGCGGCGCGCAGCGCGCACGCGTAGCCCCCGCTGCCGGCACCCAGGATCACGATGTCGTACGTCTCGGTCGGCATGGCGGCAATCCTGCCACCTCACGAGGACCGGGCGCCGAGCGGGGGCGGGAGGGTCCGCCGCCCGCGGGGCGAAATCTTGGTGCGGGTGCCGGTGGGACGTGCGAGAGTGGTGGCATCTGACCCCGAAGCAAAGGAGGTGGCCTATGAACGACAATCCGGCCACGGACGACGTCAAGGCCAAGTTCCGTGAGGCTCTGGCCAAGAAGCAGGCCCACGCAGGCACTGACGTGTCGGACCACTCCGAGCACGGGAAGGTCGCGGGCTCGTCCGAGGCGAAGTCCTCGGCGACCCAGCAGATGTTCCGGCGCAAGAGCGGCGGCTGACGAGCCCGTCCAGGCGGACGCGAGGGGCACCGACCACGGGATGTGGACGGTGCCCCTCGTGGGTGGGCGGGCGCGCGCAGGCGTCGCCCGTCCGCTCAGCCGGCCAGGTCGCGCGCCAGCGCCACGACCGCGCGCACCCCGGCGCCGGTCGCCCCCTTGGGCTGGTAGCCCCAGGGGGTCTTCTCGTTGAACGCCGGCCCGGCGATGTCCAGGTGCGCCCACGGGATGACCGGGGCGTCGTCGCCCTCGCCGCGGCGCCCGACGAACTCCTGCAGGAACGTCGCGGCGACGCTGGCGCCGGCCGAGCGCTCACCCGTGTGCTTGAGGTCCGCGACCGGGGTGTCCAGCGTGGGTCGGATCTCCTCGGGCATCGGCAGCGGCCAGGCGGTGTCACCAGCCTCGTTGGCCAGCCGGGTGACCTTGGCGATCAGCTCCTCGTCGTTGCCCATGACGCCCAGCGTGCGCTCGCCGAGGGCGATGATGCACGCCCCGGTCAGGGTCGCGACGTCGACGATCGCGTCGGGCTCCTGCTCGGAGGCCAGCACGAGGCCGTCGGCCATCACCAGGCGACCCTCGGCGTCGGTGTTGATGATCTCCACGGTGCGGCCGCCGCGCATGGTGACCACGTCCCCGGGGCGCTGGGCGAGGTCCCCGGTCATGTTCTCCGCCAGGCAGAGGTATGCCGTGACCCGGACCGGGAGGCCGAGCGCGGCGATCGCCTCGACGGCCGCGGCGCAGACGGCGGCCCCCGCCATGTCCATCTTCATCGTCACCATCGAGGCCCCCGGCTTGAGGCACAGACCGCCGGAGTCGAAGGTGATGCCCTTGCCGACCAGCGCCAGGTGGGTCGTCGCGCCCTCGGGCGCGTAGCGCAGGGTGACCAGGCGCGGGCCTCGGCCGGAGCCCTGGCCGACGCCGAGGATGCCGCCGCAGCCCTCCTGCTCGAGGCGGGCCGGGTCCCAGACCTCGGTCTCGACCGCGTCGGAGAGCCGGCCGGTGACGGTCTCGGCGAAGGACTCGGGGTAGAGCTGGTTCGGCGGGGTGTTGACCAGGTCGCGGACCCAGCGGACCGCCTCGGTCACGGCGACGGCGTCGGCCGTGGCAGCCTCGACCTCGTCGGCGGAGACGCCGGTGACGACGGCCTCGCCCAGCCCCGGCCTGGTGCTCGCCGCCTTGCCGACGCCGTGGTACTCCACGAACGTGTACGCGCCCAGCGCCGCGCCCTGCGCCACGGCGGCCGCCTCCTCGGGACCGGACTGGCCCAGCGCGAGCACCGCACGCCCACGACCGGCCAGCGCCCTGGAGCCCACACCCGCCGCACGCCGGAGCCGCTCGGCGCGGCTCGCCCGGCCGGACGGCATACCCACGACGACGACGAGGCCTGCGGACACGCCGGGCACGCCCACCAGGCGGGTGGCCTCCTCGGCCCCGGCCTCGGCCCCGAGGGCGGCCAGCGCCTCCTCGACGTGGCCCGCGGTCTCGGCGTCGAGCCCGTGGTCGGCGACGAGGCGGACCGCGCCGTCGTTCTTCGTCGCGGCGACGACCAGGGCGTCGGCCTCGATGGATCCGGGGGCCTGGTCGGTGAGGGTGATGGTGGTGCTGCGGGGGTCGCCCATGAGCGTGCGGTCCTTCTCGAGGTCTACAGAGTCCCCACGAGACTAGGCCAACGGTGTCCCCTACGCTGACGGCATGACCGACATCACGACGAAGACGTCGCCGCTCGACGAGAAGCACACCGCGCTCAGGGCCAAGATGGCCGACTTCAGCGGGTGGTCGATGCCGATCGAGTACCCCGGCGGCGGGGTCGTCGCCGAGCACACCGCGGTGCGTGAGCGGGTCGGGGTCTTCGACGTGTCGCACCTGGGCAACGCCCGCGTCACGGGACCGGGCGCGAAGGACTTCGTCAACCGGTGCCTGACCAACGACATCGACCGGATCGAGCCCGGCAGGGCGCAGTACACGATGTGCTGCGACGAGGAGGGCGGCGTGGTCGACGACCTCATCGTCTACCTGCGCGGTGACGACGACCTCTTCCTCATCCCCAACGCGGCGAACACCGCCGAGGTCGTGCGGATGCTGGGGGAGGCCGCGCCCGAGGGTGTCGTGGTGGAGAACGTGCACGAGGACTACGCGATCCTCGCCGTCCAGGGACCCCGGTCCGACGACGTGCTGGAGGCGGTGGGCCTGCCGGCCGGGCACGACTACATGAGCTTCGTCGACGCGCGCTGGCAGGACCGCGACGTCACGGTGTGCCGCACCGGCTACACGGGGGAGCGCGGGTATGAGGTCGTCTGCCGGGTCGAGGACGCGTCGGCGGTGTGGGACGCGATCGTGGCGGCGATGGAGCCGTTCGAGGGGCTGCCGTGCGGGCTGGGCGCGCGCGACACGCTGCGGACCGAGATGGGGTATGCCCTGCACGGGCACGAGCTGTCCCTCGACATCACCCCGGTGATGGCCCGCTCCGGCTGGGCGGTCGGCTGGAAGAAGGACGCGTTCTGGGGCAAGGAGGCCCTCACCGCGCAGCGGGAGGCCAAGGGGTGCCGCCTGGCCGGTGGCCTGCTCGTCACCGGCCGCGGCATCCCCCGGGCCGGGTATGCCGTGCTCGACGCCCAGGGTGCGCCCGTCGGCGAGATCACCTCGGGCACCTTCTCGCCGACGCTCAAGCAGGGCGTCGCCCTCGCGCTGCTGGACCGGTCCGTCGCCGAGGGCGACGAGGTGGTCATCGACGTGCGCGGCCGGCAGATCGCCGCGGCCGTCAAGAAGCCGCCGTTCGTGCAGGGTGGCGCCAGCGCCTGACGGAGATGTCAGACCGTCTGCTTGCTGGTGACCAGCGTCAGCATGGCGGCCGTACGGCTCTGCACGCCGAGCAGGGCGTAGGCGTTCTCGAGGTGCTTTCGCACCGTGTTCTCGGAGATCCCGAGCCGACGACCGACGTGCTTGTTGGGCATCCCGAGGGCGACCAGCCTCAGGATCTCCGTCTGGCGCTCCGTCAGTGACGCGAGGGGGGACCGCGCCCGGCCGACGACCGTCGCGGCCAGAGGCTCCCGGAGGTGAGGGAGCAAGAGCTCGACCAGGGTCGACTCCCGCGGTCCGAAGACCGGACCGGACTCGCGGACGACGAGAACGCGCCAGGAGCGCCCGTTGCCGCAGGGGTAGCCCAGGGCGATCTCGTCGACGTTGTGCAGGCACTCGGTGTTGGCGGGGTGCCGGGCCCACTCCACCTGCCCGAAGTGCTGGCTGATCCGAGACCCCCCGGCTCGCCGGTCCGGTCCACCTGGCTGCACGGCAGCCGCCACCAATGCTCGGCCAGCACGTCCGCCCCGGGCGCCGACCCGCCCGCGAGCTCCGTCGGGTCGACCCAGATCTCCCGCTCCCCGTGGGCGACTGCTTGGACGTGCGTCTGGCTGAGGTGCGTCTGCCGCGACGGCATCACGAGGAGCTCCTGGAAGGACAGGTTGTCGCAGCCGAGCACGGCAAGGTCCTGGCCGGGGTACTCAACTCGTCCGTCGGGTCCTCCTGGGACGTCGTTCCTCAGGATAGGTCCGGGATCGGGAGCGCCGCTGTACGCGGAACGTCGTACTGCGCGGAACGTCGGATTCCGCCGCGGGACGCACGGATGGACCGTGGAGGTGCGGGACAACCTCATCACCCGGACGGTGGGTCCGGGAAGGGGCCTTTCCACAGAGAGTTGATGAGATGGACACACAGATGCACACCCGGATGCTCGCAGCTGCGTCGGCGGGACTCCTGTTCGGCGTCCTCGCCGTGGCGGGAGTCTCCGCTCACGCGGGCGGCGAGGTGGTCACCAGCAACCACGTCACCGCCCAGGGATGTGGTGGCGGCCCGGAAGGTGGCGTCGGCACGTGGTTCGGCCACGCTGCCCACGCCGCGGAGTGACCTGGCCGACGATCGTCGCGGCAGGGGAGAGACCGCAGTCCCGGACCGAAGGGTCCGGGACTGCGGTCTGTCCGACGGCCGTCGGCGCGCGGGTGCACGGGCGGCGGGCCCCCTGCCAGGTCAGCGCTGAGCCGCCCAGGTGCCGACCACGGGGGCGGCGCTGAGGTCGAGGACGCGACCGCCGACGATGGCGTGCACGTGCTGGGAGACAGCCGAGACGCGCTGGTTGACGTGCGCGAGCAGGTCGGCGTAGAGGCGCTCGCGGGGGTCGTCCAGCTGCCGGACCCAGGCCGGGTCGTGCGAGACGGTGACGACGTCGACCGGGACCGCGCGGAGCGCGAGGGTGAACTCGTCGACGAGGTCGTCGATGACCTGTCGTGCCCGGTGCTGGTCGGCCCAGAGGTCGTTCTGGTCGAACTGGCCGAGCACCCACGACGCGAGGTCGTCGACGACGACCGGCTGCCGCGAGGACAGGAGGGCGCGCGTCAGGTCGAGTGTCTCCACGGTGCGCCAACCCTGCGGGCGGCGCTCCTGGTGCCGGGCGATGCGGGACGTCAGGTCGGGGTCGGCAGCCGGGTCAGGCGTCACGCAGGTGGCGACGAAGGTCACCTGGGGGTGCGCCTCGAGCAGCGACTGGGCGTGTCGAGACTTTCCGCTGCGCGGGCCCCCCAGGACCAGGGTCGTCGTCATCGGCAGGTCTCCTCGTCACAGGCGGTGCACACGGGTTCGCCCGGGCCAGCAGGGTCGGCACGCGGGACGGGGGCCAGCATAGCGACACCCGCTGAGGTGCCAGGGGGCCGGTCAGCGGGTGCCGCGGGGTCTGCGCGGTCCCGGGGGATCGTCAGCGGCGTCCGCCGAGGATGCCGCCCAGCACGTCGGTGAGGATGCTGCCGCCACCCCCGGTCGACCGCTGGCCCGTGGCGCCGCCGAGAGCCGAACCGAGCACGTCCTGCAGGATCGAGCCCATGTCGGCGCCGCCCTGGGGGGAGGCCTGCCCCTGGGGCGCGGACTGGGCGTCGGGGAACAGCTGACCGCCGGTGCCACCAGCGCCGGTGCCACCAGCGCCGGTGCCACCAGCGCCGGTGCCACCAGCGCCGGTGCCGGCATCGCTACGACCCGCGCCACCCATCTGCTTGGCCAGGTAGGACATCACGATCGGGGCCAGGATCGGGAGCAGCTTGCGGACCAGGCTGCTCGTCTGCGCGCCGCTCAGGCCGCCGAGCTGGTTGACGACCGCGTCGGTGTTGCCGCCGAAGACGTGACCGACGATCTTCTCTCCGTCGGTCGTGTCGACCCGGTCCAGGGACACGTCGTCCGCGAGTCCGTCGTCGTGCTTGCTCAGTGCGCCGAGCAGGGAGCTGGTGCCCTCGGGCGTCTGGGCGTTGGCGGTCAGGCCGGCGAGCAGCGCGGGAAGTGCGGTCTCGACCGCCTGCCGCGTCGTCGCCTCGTCCTCGCCGACGGCCTTCGCGAGCTGGTCGGTGGGGATCGCCTTCATCAGCTGGTCGTACATGGTCAGTTCTCCTGTCGTCCGGCCTCACGGTGAGGCCGTCGCTCCTGCGAGCGTAGGACACCGTCGACGGGAGGGCCTACCTTTGGCCCCATGAGCGAGACGTGGACCTGGGACTACCAGAGGGCAGACGGCACCCCCGTCACGGACCTGGGGCTGGCCTCGACCAGCTTCCCGACGCAGGCCGAGGCCGAGGCCTGGCTCTCGGAGGAGTGGGCGGTGCTGGCCGACGGCGGCGTGCAGGCGGTGACCCTGCGACGCGACGAAGAGGAGGTCTACGGGCCGATGAGCCTGAGCCCGGCCGAGCCGGGCTGACGCACCGGTCGTCCGCGCTCAGCGGCGGTGCAGCTCGCTGCCGCGGTCGACCGCGGCGCGCGGCACCCGCGACCCGCGCATCTGGAAGCTGCGGAGCACGACGTACCAGGCTGACCCGCGACCCGGTTCGTGGCCGAACTCGGCGGTGAAGCGTTTCTTGGTGCGGCGCACGAGCAGCCACGCGTCGAGGATGCCGAAGATCATCAGGCCGTAGGCGGCCAGGAACGCGTAGTTGCGTGCCCAGTCCATCGGCACCAGCGAGATGGCGAGCACGAGGATCATCGCCGGCAGCAGGACCTCGCCGGTGTTCCAGCGCACGTCGACGGCGTCGCGCAGGTAGCGGCGCTCGGGCCCGCGGTCCCTCGCGAGCAGGTACTTCTCCTCGCCCCGCGTCATGCCCTCGCGGATCTTCGCGCGCTCGGCGCGGACCCTCGCCTTGTCCTCGGGCGACTTGCCCGCGGTGCCGCCGACGAGGGGGCGGCGGTTCGCGGCCTCCGCCTCGCGACGCTTCGGCGTCGGGTGCCCCTTCCGCTGCGGTCGGGACGCGTCGACGGCGGTCGCGCGCGCGGCGGCGGCCGCGTCGGCGTCACTCACCCTGGTCGTCTCGTTCTTCTTCCCGAAAAGCACCGCCTCAGTGTATGCGGCGACGTGGGGTGGTCCGGCCGCTCGGCTGGGGCGGTCCCGCGCGGCGGTGGTCCGCGCGGCGGGTGATCAACCCGGCAGCCGTTCAGCGCGCACACCATCTCCGAACGACGTCCGGCGACACCCCGCGACGCCCAGCGCTCCCTGACCGTCCGTTCTCGACATCGCCTTCTCGGGCACGGTCCCGAGAAGGCGATGTCGAAAAGGCGATGTCGAGAAGGCACGGTCACCTCTTGTCTGTCGGCCTGGGCGGCGGGCGCGCTGGACCACGTCGTTCTGGCGCGACCTTGTCGGGACCGACGCCTATCAGGCTGGGCGTCGCCGCGCCTCGTCGAGCGCCTGCTCGATCTGGTCGAGGAACCGCTCCGGGTGCAGGCGCCATCCCAGCACCGGGATCTGCAGGCTGATGCGGATGTCGGGGTTCGTGATCGTGATCGCGTTGCTTCGCAAAGCGTCGTCCACCCCGGCGACTCCCTGCTGGTGGTGGGCACCGTGGATCTCGGCGTGCACACCCTCGTCTTCCCAGAGCAGGTCGAGGTAGACACGTCGGTTGTCGGCCATCCGGACGGACTGACGCTGGGGAGTCGGGATCCCCCGCCGGCGGCAGGCGCCGGCGACGTCCAGCTCGTTGAGCGAGTGCGCGCCGTCGCACACGTCCCCGACGACGCCGTCGAGGAGAGACCGACGCGAGCTCGACCGCAGGCTTCGCCACCGTTCGAGCAGCGTCTCGGGCCGGACGAGGCCTTGCTGGACCGTCATCGCGACGATGGTCGCTGCCGCCCGGTTGCTGCGCGCCCACTGGGCCGCCCTGATGGCTGCCACCTCGGGTCGGGTGCGCCGAAGTTCCGACACCACGACCGGGCCGATGTCCCTGAGCCGGTGGTGGGTGACCCCGTCGAGCGGACGGACGGCAGCATTGTTGGGGACGCTGACGTGGACCTGGGTCTCGCCCCAGCTCTTCAGGCCGGCGGCCAGCAGTGCGCTGGGTCCGTCCAGCACTGCTCGCGGCCCCGCTTCCCAGAGCGCTCGCCACATCGGACCGCGCCCCCACAGCCGGGCTCCGTCGATGCTGACCGTGTGGACGCCGACCCGGTGCCACGCGCCCCGGTCGATCTCCGTCCGCACGTCGTGGTCGCTGAGTCCTTCTCGAAGGAGGTCGGCGCGCCGCACCACGCCGTCGTACGGCTGCGCCAGCCGCTTTCCCACCGCCTGTCGTCGCTGCTGCCGAAGTCTCGCGTCCTTCTTCATCGGGCACCCTCCTCCGCAGCAGCCGCCCCAACCCTGCCATGTCGGGATGCGGGGCTGCTGTCGTCGTCCACAGGTCGGCGAGGAGGGAGGGGGCCCAGGGTGTTGCCCGCAGGTGACCGCCTGTTCTCGACATCGGAGAGTCGGGAACGTGTCCGACTGCGCGATGTCGAGAAGGAGAGGTCAGACGGGTGGATCGCCCGAGTGCCCGCCTCTATAGGGTCGGGGTGTGAAGGACGACATGACCGGAACCCATGAGACCGACTCCCGCACCGCCGAGCTGAGCGCCCGCGTGCACGACGTGATGCCGGGGGTGATCTCGGACCTCGAGTCCCTGACGCGCATCCCCTCGGTGTCGCTCAGCTCCTTCGACCAGCGCCACGTCGAGGACAGCGCCGCGACCGTCGCCGACCTGCTGCGCGGCGAGGGGCTGGAGGTCGAGGTGGTCCGGGAGGGTGGCCGCCCGGCCGTCATCGGCCACCTGCCCGCGCCGCACGGGGCGCCGACCGTGCTCCTCTACGCCCACCACGACGTGCAGCCACCCGGCGACGAGGCCGACTGGGACACGCCGGTCTTCGAGCCGACGCTGGTGGGGGAGCGGCTCTACGGCCGGGGCGTGGCCGACGACAAGGCCGGCGTCATGGCCCACGTGGCTGCCCTGCGGGCGCACGGCGGCCGCCCGCCGGTCGGCGTGACCGTCTTCGTCGAGGGCGAGGAGGAGGTGGGGTCCGAGAGCCTGCCGCGCATTCTCGAGCGGCACGGCGACCGGCTGGCCTGCGACGCGATCGTGCTGGCAGACTCCCACAACTGGAAGATCGGCGTCCCCGCCCTCACCACCACGCTGCGTGGCATGGTGCGGGTGGTGGTGGAGGTGCGCGCGCTGAAGCACGGCGTGCACTCGGGTCTCTACGGCGGGGCGGTGCCCGACGGGCTGACCGCCCTCTGCCGGCTCCTTGCGACCCTCCACGACGAGGCCGGCGACGTCGCCGTGCCGGGGCTGATGACCTCGGAGGCCGCCGACCTCGACTACACCGAGGACGACCTCCGCGCCGACTCCGGTCTGGCCGACGGCGTCTCGCCGATCGGCACCGGGTCGCTGCTGTCCCGCCTCTGGACCAAGCCGTCGATGACCGTCATCGGCATCGACGCACCGTCGGTGGAGAAGGCCGCCAATCTGCTCACGCCGGTCGGGCGCGCCAAGCTGTCGATGCGCATCCACCCCGCAGAGGTGCCGGCGACGGCATACCTCGCCCTGAAGCAGCACCTCGAGGACAACGCCCCGTGGGGGTGCCAGGTGAGTGTCACCCTGGACGACGACGGGAGCGGCTTCGCCGCCGACGCGCAAGGGCCGGTGTATGACGTGGCACGGGGGGCGTTCCGCGACGCGTGGGGCGGCGTGGACCCGGTGGACATCGGCGTGGGCGGGTCGATCCCGTTCGTGGCGTCGTTCGCCGAGCGCTTCCCGGGCGCCGCGATCCTGGTCACCGGTGTCGAGGACCCCGACACCCGCGCCCACGCGGCGAACGAGAGCCTGCACCTCGGCGAGTTCGAGCGGGTGTGCGTCGCCGAGACCCTGCTGCTGGAGCGGCTGGGCCACCGAGGGACGGACTGAGGGATGACCGAGGACACCAAGGCCGCGTACGTGCAGGACAGCTACGAGCGGAAGGCCCGCTACATCGAGACGCGCGTCACCAGGGACGGGCGGGACGGGTATGCCGTCGAGCCGGGGCGGTACCGGCTCGCGGTGTCGCGGGCGTGCCCGTGGGCGCACCGCGCGATCCTGACGCGCAAGCTGCTCGGGCTGGAGGACGTGCTGTCGATGGCGGTCGCCGGGCCGGTGCACGACGCCGACTCGTGGACCTTCGACCTCGACCCCGGCGGCGTCGACCCGGTGCTCGGGATCCCGAAGCTCAAGGATGCGTACGAGGCGCGGCCGGACGGCTATCCGGAGTCCGGGGTGACCGTGCCCGCGATCGTCGACACGACGACGGGGCAGGTGGTGACCAACGACTTCCACCAGATCGTCAAGGACCTGGTGACCGAGTGGACCGAGTTCCAGCGCCCAGACGCGCCCGACCTGTGGCCCGAGCACCTGCGCGACGAGATCGAGGAGGTGTCGGACCGCGTCTACCGGGACGTCAACAACGGCGTCTACCGGTGCGGGTTCGCGGGGAAGCAGGAATCGTACGAGAAGGCCTACGACACGCTGTGGGCGCGGATGGACTGGCTGGAGGAGCGGCTGTCAGGGCAGCGGTACCTGGTGGGGGACCAGCTGACACTCGCGGACGTGCGGCTGTGGCCGACTCTGGTGCGTTTCGACGCCGCCTATCACGGGCACTTCAAGTGCAACCGCAACAAGCTGACCGAGATGCCCGTGCTGTGGGCGTATGCCCGTGACTTGTGGCAGACGTGGGACTTCGGCTCGACGGTGAACTTCAAGCACGTGAAGGCGCACTACTACGCCACGCACCTGGACATCAACCCGACAGGGATCGTCCCGAAGGGGCCGGACGTGTCGGGGTGGGAGGAGCCGGCGGGGCGGGAGTGTTGATGCGCGCAACACCCCTGCTGGGCACGGAGAAGGCCCCACGATCCGTAGATCGGGGGCTTCTCCGGGGCTGGGCAGTCAGCCTAGAGGACTAGCCGTTGTCCGGCTCCGCGGTGGCGGTTGACTGATCGACGCTGCCTGTGTCTACTGGCTCGGTGGTGTCGAGTGACTTCGGCTCAACCGTCAAATTCGCCTGACCCTCCGAAGTGTCGGACTCGCTCTCCGTAGGAGCAGCGGCCCCAGCGGCAGGTCCAGTGCTGATGGTGACAGCCACCGTCGACAACGGAGTGAGCAAAGTTCCAGGCAAGGGGTTCTGGCTGATGATCTCTCCAGCCGGCACAGTCTCGCTTGACGCATTGGTCACCGCTCCAAGACGTAGACCGATGCTCTCAAGTAGGGCCTGGGCCTCAGCCTGTGTGGACCCCGTCAGGTCGGGAACCTCGACCGGCGTGCAGCTGGGCGGAGCAGTAATGGTGATCTCCTGGACGGGACCGGTCCCAACCTGGTAGTAGAAAGTTACCTGGCTGTTGCTGTTACTGGACCCGAACTGGTACAGAGTGTTGGTGCAGCTTTGTGCGCCGGCGTTGATAACGATGGTGGGGTCCGAGTAAACAAAGAGCGGGTCCAGCCGACGGTTTGTGAAAACGCCCATACTGAGAAGAATGGTCACCTCTTGGCCATCGATGGCACCCGGTAGGCATTCGCTGTTGAGGCAGAAGCGCAACCCATACCCGAAGCTGAACCCTGTGCTTTGACCGGCGCACTTGAAACTTCCGTCACCGAAAGAGAAGGCATCGCACTGGCTGGCACCTCGAGCATGGGCGGTGGCGCTCCCCATCGCCACGACAGGGACGCTCCAGGCAGCCCCCTTGACCAAGGTACGGCGGGTGGGCGTCGGCCCACCGGTCTGCTGAGAAGTCACGGCTTGTCCCCTTGTCGTCACGGTGCAGCGCTTGCGCCTTCTTCACCTTAGCCTTTGCGCTGCCTTTACCTTAGCCTGCAACGGCTAGCCGTCAAGCCCAGATGTACACGAGTATCGGCCGTGAGTGAGACATGGGACACACTGCGGTGGCGCCCCGTCTCAGGGACGCGGCGCTGAGGCCGCGGCAGCACACCCCCGCCCGTCCCGTAGCATCGGACCCCGTGACCGACGCTCCCGCCGCCCCCCTGGACGACAGCTCCGACGCCCTCGCCGACTCGACGTCCGACGCCTCGCTGGCCCGCAGCGTCGCCCGCTCGGCGCAGATCGAGGCGGACCTGGAGACGAACCCGGGGCGCTACCGGATGCTCACCGGCGACCGGCCGACCGGTCACCTGCACCTCGGCCACTACTTCGGCAGCCTCCGCAACCGGCTCGCGCTGCAGGAGAAGGGCGTCGACACCTGGGTGCTCATCGCCGACTACCAGGTCATCACCGACCGCGACAGCGTCGACAGCATCCCGGAGCGCGTCTTCTCGCTGCTCACCGACTACCTGGCGATCGGCCTGGACCCGGCGCGGACGACGATCTTCGCCCACTCCCAGGTCCCGGCGCTGAACCAGCTCATGCTGCCGTTCCTCTCCCTGGTCACCGACAGCGAGCTGCGCCGCAACCCCACGGTCAAGGCGGAGCAGGACGCCGCCGGCGGGCGCCCGATGTCCGGCCTCATGCTCACCTACCCCGTGCACCAGGCCGCCGACATCCTCTTCTGCAAGGCCAACGTCGTGCCGGTCGGCAAGGACCAGCTGCCCCACCTCGAGCAGACGCGCGTCGTCGCGCGCCGCTTCGACGAGCGCTACGGCCGCGCCGGCGACCGCAGCGCACCGGTCTTCCCGACCCCCGACGCGCTGCTCTCCGAGGTCACGAACCTGCTCGGTACCGACGGCACGAAGATGAGCAAGTCCAGGGGCAACGTGATCGAGCTGCGGATGAGCGCCGACGAGACGGCCCGCGCGATCAAGAAGGCGGTCACCGACGCCGACCGCCGCATCACCTTCGACCCCGCCAACCGGCCCGAGGTGTCCAACCTCGTGCAGCTCGCGGCGCTGACGTCCGGGCGCGACCCGCACGAGATCGCCGAGGAGATCGGCGACGGCGGGAGCGGGACGCTCAAGAAGCTGGTGACCGAGTCCGTCAACGAGCACCTGGCCCCGCTCCGTGCCCGCCGCGCGGAGCTCGAGACCGACCCCGCCGGGCTGCGGCGCGTCCTCGCCGAGGGCAACGCGCGCGCCAACGAGGTCGCCGACGCCACCCTCGCCGAGGTGCGCGAGGCGATGCAGATGGTCTACGCCTGAGGATGGCCGCACCACGTGTAGTCGTCGTGGTCGACGGGGCCGGCCTCGGCTCGCCCTGGCAGGTCGCCGACCAGGTGGCCGCCGGGTGGTCCCGCCGGGCACCGCACGTGGTCGTCGAGGCCCACGTCTCGCACGACGGCGGTGCCGGGTTCGCGGAGGTCGTCGGGAACGCGCTCGGCGGCACCGTCCACCCCGTGGTGGTCCCGGGACCCCTGGGGGAGGACGTCCCCGCGGCGGTCACGGTCGTGGACGGACCGGCGGGCGCGACGGCATACCTCGACACCGCGCAGGTCTGCGGGCGCCACCTGGTCGGGCCGGAGCGACTGGCAGACCCCTCGGGTATGTCGAGCGCCGGGGTCGGCAGGCTGCTGCACCTCGCGCGGGGGCTGGGGGTCGGGCGCGTCGTCGTGGGGGTCGGGCCGCTGGCCTGCCACGACGGGGGGAGCGGGCTGCTCGCCGAGCTGGGGGCCGGCGCGGACCTCGCCGCGCTCGCGGACGTGCGGCGCGAGTGGGCGGGCACGCACCTCGTGCTCGCGACCACCACGGAGTCGCCGCTGCTCGGCTTCCACGGGGCCAGCGCGATGCTCACAGAAGAAGAAGGAGTAGCGCCTGAGGTCACCCAGCGGCTCGAGACCGCGATGGGCGGGCTGGCCGACCGCGTCAACGCCCTCCTGCCACCACGCCGCGACCTGCTCACCGGCTTGCCGCGGCGTCCTGAGCGCGAGCCGGGCGCGGGGGCCGGGGGAGGGGTGGGCTACGCCCTGCGGCTGCTGGGTGCCCGCACGGACACCGGGGCGCGCCTGCTGCTCGACGAGCTCGGGCTGCGTGAGCGGCTGCCGGGCTCCCTGCTGGTGCTGGTCACCCGCTCCTACGACGCCACGACGGTGCACGAGGGGGTCGTCGCCGACACCGCCCGCGCCGCGCTGGAGACCGCCACGCCGACCGTCGTGCTCGCCGAGGAGGTGCTCGTCGGGCGCCGCGAGGGGATGGCCCTGGGGGTGAGCGGCTCCTACGAGCTGCGGGAGGGCGAGGACCTGTCTGCGCTGGCCGCCCGTGTCGCGCGGACCTGGACGCCCCGACCGCTGACGTAGTCTGGGGTGCGGGAACAACCACGCCCCCGGGCGTCGTTGGCCCGGACGACGAACTTCCCTCAGGAGAGGACCACCAGCATGACCGACACGACCCAGACCACCGCCCACGGCGTCCAGCTGTCCGACGTCGCTGCGGAGAAGGTCAAGAGCCTGCTGGCCCAGGAGGGGCGCGACGACCTCCGCCTCCGGATCGGCGTGCAGCCCGGTGGCTGCTCCGGCCTCATCTACCAGCTCTACTTCGACGAGCGCACCCTTGACGGCGACCTCGCCGTCGACTTCGACGGCGTGGCCGTCGTGGTCGACCGGATGAGCGCCCCCTACCTCGACGGCGCGAAGATCGACTTCGCCGACACCATCGAGAAGCAGGGCTTCACGATCGACAACCCCAACGCGGGCAGCTCCTGCGCCTGCGGCGACAGCTTCAGCTGACCACCGAGCCCGGTGCCTGCTGAGCCGCCCCCGTCCCTGTGGATCCTCACGGTGGCGGGGGCGGAGCCGTCTGAGGACCTCGTCGGGGTGGGTGCCGACCTGGAGCCGGGCACGGTGCTGGCCGCCTACCGCAACGGGATCTTCCCGATGGGGGTCGGGGTGGGGGGCGCCCGGCCGCTGGGGTGGTGGTCGCCGGACCCGCGCGGGGTGCTGCTGCCCGGCGACCTGCACGTGAGCCGGTCGCTGCGGCGCTCGCTGCGCAGCTTCGAGATCCGGGTGGACACCGCCTTCGACGACGTGGTCGCGGGATGTGCCGACCCGGACCGCCACGGCGCCTGGATCACCGCCGAGTTCCGGACCGCCTACCGACGCCTGCACGAGCTGGGGTGGGCGCACTCGGTGGAGGTGTGGAAGGGGGAGCGGCTCGTCGGCGGTCTCTACGGCCTGGCGATCGGCCGGCTCTTCGCGGCGGAGTCCAAGTTCCACCACGTCACCGACGCGTCCAAGGCCGCCGTGGTCGCGCTGGTCGACATCCTGGACGCGGACGGTGAGCCGTGGGTGCTCGACGTGCAGTGGCAGACCGAGCACCTCGCCAGCCTCGGCGTGCGCGAGGTGCCGCGCACGGCATACCTGGAGATGGTCCGCGCCGCGGTCCGCAGACCGCTCCCGCAGCGCTGGCGTGGTGAACCTTCCGCAGGTCCGCCCCACGTGCCAGAATGCGATTCGGGTGGCGGTATGGTTCACCCGTTGTGTCCGGATCTGTGAGAGACGTGAGGTGACCAGTGCAACGGCGTGAGGAGTCGAAGACCCCATCTGCCGCGCGACGGTGGGGGCTGGCCGCCACCGGGGGCGCGACGACACTGCTGCTGGCCGGGTGCAGCGGCTCTGCCGCACGCGGCTACCTGCCCGAGCCCGTCACCGAGGCGGGTGTCGACGTCGTCCAGTTCTGGAACGCCACGTGGATCGCCGCGCTGGCGGTCGGCGGCCTGGTCTGGGCGCTGATCCTGTGGTCGATCTTCGCCTACCGGCGGCGCAGCGAGGACGACCTGCCCACCCAGTTCCGCTACCACGTGCCGCTGGAGATCCTCTACACGATCGTCCCGATCCTCATGGTCGCCGCGATCTTCGGCAAGACCGTCGAGGTCCAGAACACCCTCCTCGAGCGCCAGGACGACCCGGACGTCGTCGTCAACGTCGCCGGGAAGATGTGGAGCTGGGACTTCAACTACGTCAACGAGGACGTGCACATCTCCGGGCTGCAGGCCAACGGCCTCAACGACGGTGAGGAGGGGCTGCCCGAGACGCTGCCCACGCTGGTCCTCCCCGTCGACAGCCGGGTGGAGTTCGTGCTCACCTCGCGCGACGTCATCCACTCCTTCTGGGTGCCGCAGTTCCTGCAGAAGCTCGACATGGTCCCCGGCCGCGTCAACATCTTCCAGGTGACCACCACCGAGGAGGGTGTCTTCCAGGGCAAGTGCGCCGAGCTCTGCGGCGCCTACCACTCCGAGATGCTGTTCCAGGTGGAGGTCGTCTCTCAGGACGAGTACACCGCCCACATCGAGAGCCTGCGCGCGTCCGGCAACACGGGGTTGCTGGGCACCGAGCTCGACCGCTACCCGTTGCAGCCCGACCAGGCTGAGAAGCTGCCGGCCCAGCTCGGCGGCTGAGAGGACATCTGATGGCGATCATCACCCAACCCACGCGGTCGACGCCGGGCGTCGCCCCTGAGGAGCACCGCAGCTCGTTCGTGCGGCGGGCCGTGTCGGTCCTCACCACGACCGACCACAAGGTCATCGGCAACCTCTACTTCGTGACCACCATGGTGTGGTTCGTCATCGGCGGCCTGATGGCGCTGATCATCCGCGCGGAGCTCTTCACGCCCGGTCTGCAGGTCGTCGACAACCCCGACCAGTACAACCAGATGTTCACGATGCACGGCACGATCATGCTGCTGATGTTCGCGACACCGCTGTTCGCAGGCTTCGCGAACGCACTAGTCCCGCTGCAGATCGGTGCGCCGGACGTGGCGTTCCCGCGCCTGAACATGCTGGCCTTCTGGATGTTCTTCTTCGGAGGGGTCATCGCCGTCGCCGGCTTCCTGACCCCGGGCGGTGCCGCCGCCTTCGGGTGGTTCGCCTACCAGCCGCTGGCCGGCAACGCGCACAGCGCTGGCCTGGGCGGGGACCTGTGGGTCCTGGGCCTCGCGCTCACCGGGTTCGCGACGATCTTCGGCGCAGTCAACTTCATCACCACGATCGTCTGCATGCGGGCGCCGGGGATGACGATGTTCCGGATGCCGATCTTCACCTGGAACATCCTCATCACCTCGATCCTGGTGCTGATGGTCTTCCCGGTGCTGGCCGCCGCGTTCTTCGGGATGGCGGCCGACCGCATCTTCGACTGGCACATCTACGACCCGGCGCACGGTGGCGCCATGCTCTGGCAGCACCTGTTCTGGTTCTTCGGCCACCCCGAGGTCTACATCATCGCGCTGCCGTTCTTCGGCATCATCACCGAGATCATCCCGGTGTTCTCGCGCAAGCCGCTGTTCGGCTACAAGACGCTGGTCTTCGCGACCTTCTCCATCGGCGCGCTGTCCGCGTCGGTGTGGGCGCACCACATGTACGCCACCGGCGCCGTCCTGCTCGAGTTCTTCGCGATCATGACGATGCTCATCGCGGTCCCGACCGGCGTGAAGTTCTTCAACTGGGTCGGCACGATGTGGCGTGGCTCGATCTCGATGGACACCCCGATGCTCTGGGCGGTCGGCTTCCTGGTCACCTTCCTCTTCGGCGGACTGACCGGCGTCATCCTCGCCAGCCCCGCGCTGGACTTCCACGTGACCGACTCCTACTTCGTGGTGGCGCACTTCCACTACGTCGTCTTCGGAACGGTCGTCTTCGCGATGTTCGCCGGCTACTACTTCTGGTGGCCCAAGCTGACCGGGCACATGCTCGACGAGCGGCTGGGCAAGATCCACTTCTGGCTGCTGTTCTTCGGCTTCCACGGCACCTTCCTCGTCCAGCACTGGCTCGGGGTGGAGGGCATGCCGCGGCGCTACGCCGACTACATGCCCGAGGACGGGTTCACCTGGATGAACCAGCTCTCGACGATCTCGTCGTTCGTGCTGGCGATCTCGATGCTGCCGTTCTTCTACGCCGTCTGGAAGAGCTTCAAGACCCCCAAGGTCACCGTCAACGACCCGTGGGGCTGGGGTGGCTCGCTGGAGTGGGCGACCTCCTGCCCGCCCCCGCGGCACAACTTCGAGTCGATCCCGCGGATCCGCTCCGAGCGCCCCGCCTTCGACGCGGCGCACCCGGAGATCGGGACGATGGAGTCGGCCGAGCCGGACAAGGGCATCGCCGAGGAGCTCCTGGGCGGCCCCGACACCGACCCTGCCGGTCGGACCGGCACCGAGACCGGTGGCTACACCGGGAAGGAGCGCTGAGCACGTGAAGACCGAGACCAAGACCTTCGCCCTGCTCGTCCCCTTCTTCGCCCTCGTGACGGTGATCTACGCCTACTTCACCGACATGGGCGAGCCGGTCGGGATCGTGGCCCTGGCGCTCACGGGCCTGATGAGCGCCTTCGTGGCCTGGTTCTTCTGGCTCTCCGCCAAGACCATCGACGCCCGCCCCGAGGACGACCTCGACGGCGAGATCGCCGACCAGTCCGGCGACTACGGTCACTTCGCCCCCTACTCCTGGTGGCCTCTGTGGCTGGGCCTGTCCCTGTCCGTGATGGTGCTCGGCGTCGCGATCGGCTGGTGGCTCTTGATCGTCGCGCTCCCGTTCGTCATCCTGGCCACGCTCGGCTGGACGTTCGAGTTCTTCCGCGGCGCCAAGGCCATCTGAGCCGCACCCGCGCAGCAAGGCCCCCGGTCCGAAGGACCGGGGGCCTTTCGCATGTGGACCGAGTATGCCGAGGGCGTGCCGCACAACGGCGTGACGGGAGGAGCGGGAGCGGGGTAGGGAGCGTCAGGGCAGGCGTTTGGTCGCCTGGACCCAGCGCTCGAGCAGGGCGGCGGAGGCGCCGGAGTCGAGGGCGCCAGCGGCGCGGTCCATCCCGCGACGGACCGCTGCGTGCAGCTGGTCCTCGTCCTGCGGGTGTCCGCCACCCTCTCCCGCGTCGACGAGGGCCAGCGCGGTGCCGGCGTTGAGCAGCACGGCGTCGCGGACGGCGCCGGTGGACCCGGCGAAGAGGTCCCGTGCGACCTGGGCGTTGTGCTCGGCGTCGGCCCCGCGCAGCGCGTCGACCGGGTGGAGGCCCAGCCCCAGCCGCTGCGGGTCCAGGACCCACTCCGCGACCGTCCCGGCGTCGGAGACCCACCACACCCGTGTGGTGGTGGCCGGCGTGACCTCGTCCAGGCCGTCCTCGCCGCGGAAGACGGCGGCCTGCGTGCCGCGCGAGGCGAAGACGCCCGCCATGAGGGTTGCCATCCGCGTGTCCGCCGAGCCGACAGCGGCGTACCGGGGTCGGGCGGGGTTGGTCAGCGGACCGAGGAAGTTGAAGGCGGTCGCCACCCCCAGCTCCTTGCGCACCACCGCGGCGTGCCGCATCGAGGGGTGGAAGGTCTGGGCGAAGCAGAAGGTGATGCCGACCTCGGGGGCCAGGGCCGCGACCTGCTCGGGGGAGAGGTCGAGCCGGACGCCGAGGGCCTCGAGCATGTCGGCCGAGCCGGAGCGGCTGGAGGAGGCGCGGTTGCCGTGCTTGACGACGACCGCTCCGGCGGCGGCCATGACGATCGCCGACATGGAGGAGATGTTGACCGTCATCGCCCGGTCACCGCCCGTGCCCACGATGTCGATCGTCGGGCCGTCGACCGTGAAGCGGCGGGAGTGCTCGATCATCGTCGAGGCCAGACCGGTCATCTCCGGGACCGTCTCGCCCTTGGCGCGCAGACCCATCAGGAACGCGGCGAGCTGGGCGTGGGAGGCCTCGCCCGACATGACGCGGTCCATCGCCCAGGACGTCTGGTCGGCGGAGAGGTCCTCGCCCCTGACCAGGTGGGTCAGCAGGTCAGGCCAGGTCGGGTCGGCGACGGTGCCGGCCCCGGGGGTCGAGCTGGTGGTGCGCCCGCTCACCGGCGCGCGAGCTCGACGACCGCCGCCGTCAGCCGGGCGGGGTCGAGGGGACGCGGGACCGCGATCTCGGCCAGCGACCACGTGGCCAGCCACCCGTCGACCGGGCGCCCCGTCAGCACGATGATCGGGGGGCACCGGAAGACCTCGCTCTTGAGCTGCCGGCTGATGCCCATGCCGCCGTAGGGCTGCGCCTCGCCGTCGAGGACGACGACGTCGTAGGCACCGTTCTTGACCTCGCTCACCGCGATGTCGGCCGTCGCGCACTCCTCCCAGCGCTCGATGACGACGTCGTCGGCGGGCTGGTCCCCCACGCCCAGGCGCACGGCGTCGCGCACGGCCCGGTCGTTGCTGAAGAGCAGCACCGAGATGGAGCGGGCCCCGGTCGTCGTGGGCTGCTGGGAGGCGGCAGAGTGGGCGGTCATGGGCACGATCGTAGCCATCCTGGGGTCGCGTCACCGACAACGGGTCGCGCCACGCGGGACGGGGGTGGCGCACTCCCCCCTGTCGTGGGCCATAATGGCCGCGTGGCGACGACACCTGCAGCGACAATGACCGACGCGGACCGGTTCCACGCGACCATGCACGGGCCTGCGACACGGCCCAACATGACCGCCGTGGGCACCATGGTCTGGCTGTCCAGCGAGATCATGTTCTTCGCCGGGCTCTTCGCCATGTACTTCACGATCCGTTCCGTGTCCCCGGACCTGTGGGCGGAGCGGACCGAGTACCTCGACCTGACCTTCGCCTCCATCAACACCCTGATCCTCGTGATCTCGTCGGTGTGGTGCCAGTTCGGGGTGTGGAAGGCCGAGCGGGGGATCCCGCACCGCACCGGCAGCATCTTCAAGATCGGCAACCCGCTGGGCGCCGAGGGCTGGGGGATGCGCGAGTGGTACGTCCTGACCTACCTCTTCGGAGCCACCTTCATCGCCGGCCAGGTCTGGGAGTACGCCACGCTCACCAGCGAGGGGATGACGCCGACGGCCGACCCCTACGGCTCGGTGTTCTACATCACGACCGGCTTCCACGGGCTGCACGTCACGGGCGGGCTGCTCGCCTTCCTCCTGATCATCGGCCGCAGCTTCACGGCCCGGCGCTACACGCACGCGCAGGCCACCGGCGCGGTTGTGACCTCCTACTACTGGCACTTCGTCGACGTCGTGTGGATCGCCCTGTTCTTCGTGATCTACGTCCTGCGGTGACGACCGTGCCCCCGCCCGAGGCCGCCGACGGCCGGACCACCGCCCCGACCACTCCAGGAAGGACCGACGCGTGAGTTTCCTCGCCGCTCGTCGCCGCAGCCCGATGGCACTGCTGGTTCTGCTGTTCCTCGGCCTGACCTTCACGGGCACGGCATACGCCGCCCTGCAGCCGGCTACCCCCCCCGCCCCCGCGTCCGCGACGGTGTCGGTCGAGGACGTCGAGGCGGGCCAGAAGCTCTTCCTCGGCAACTGCGCCACCTGCCACGGCACGAACGGCGAGGGTGTCGAGCCGCTCGGCCCGTCGCTGCACGGCGTGGGGGCCCTGTCGACCGAGTTCCAGGTGGCCACGGGGCGTATGCCGCTGCCCGCACCGGACGTGCAGGCGGCGCGCAACACCGCCCAGGTGAAGTTCAGCGAGGAGGAGATCGCCCAGCTCGCGGCCTTCGTCGCCTCACTGGCCCCGGGTCCTGGTATGCCGGACCCGCAGTTCCTCGACCTCGAGGGCGCCGACATCGCTGCCGGTGGGGCGACCTACCGCACCAACTGCGCGATGTGCCACAACTCCTCGGGCACCGGTGGGGCGCTGACGCGGGGCAAGTACGCCCCGACCCTGATGAACGTGGAGCCCAGGCACATCTACGCGGCCATGGTCACCGGCCCGCAGTCGATGCCGGTGTTCAACGACCAGAACATCACCCCGCAGGAGAAGGAGAACGTCATCGCCTTCCTCAAGAACATCGAGGAGGGCGGCAACTCCCACGGCGGTGCGGGCCTCGGCAACTACGGCCCGGCGGGCGATGCGCTGTTCATCTGGACCCTGGGGATCGGCACCCTGATCGCACTGGCGATCTGGGTCGGACGGAAGGCGGCCTGACGTGGCGACGCACGACAACGTTCCGGCACTCGTCGAGGAGACCTCCGAGGACCGTTTCATCAACCCGGGCCTGCCGCCGCACGTCCCGCGCCGCTCGGACATCGACCCCCGGGCCGCCAAGCGGGCGGAGCGGCAGATCGTGGCGATGTTCACGATCTCCGCGCTGGGCTCGATCCTGTTCCTCGTCGCCTACTACGTGATCGACCCCACGCTCAAGGGGTCGATCATCGGGATCGGCGAGATCAACCTCTTCCACGCCGCGCTCGGCCTGACGATGGCCGCGTCCATGCTGGGCATCGGTCTGGGCGCCGTGCACTGGGCCAAGACCCTGATGCCCGACGAGGAGGTCATCGAGGAGCGCCACCCGCAGGTGTCCTCCGCGGAGGAGCGCGCGGACGTGGCGCAGCTGCTGTCCCACGGCTGGCGCAGCTCCCAGCTCAACCGGCGCAGCGCGATCCTCGGCTCCGCCGGGGGTGCGCTCGGGCTGTTCGCCCTCCCGCTCGTCGTCCCCGTGCTCGCCGGACTGGGCCCACGGCCGCGCGAGGAGCTCTTCACGACCAACTGGGAGCCGGGTCTGCGGCTCATGGTCGACCCGTCCGGGTCGCCCATCCGGGCAGCCGACGTGACCCAGGGGTCGGTCTTCCACATCATGCCCGAGGGCTTCGTGGGTGAGGCGGGGCACGAGCTGGACCCCGAGACCCTGATGATCTCCAAGTCCAAGGACCAGGTCATCCTCGTCAGGCTCGACCCCTCGCTCATCCAGAGCCAGAAGCAGCTCGACTGGGGCGTCGACGGCATCGTGGCCTACTCGAAGGTGTGCACGCACGTCGGCTGCCCGGTCGCGCTCTACGAGCAGCAGACCCACCACCTGCTCTGCCCGTGCCACCAGTCGACCTTCGACATGACCGACGACTGCAGGGTCATCTTCGGACCGGCCAAGCGTTCGCTGCCGCAGCTGCCGATCACCATCGACGACGAGGGGTACATCGTCGCCGCCGACGGCTTCCGCGAGCCGATCGGCCCCAGCTTCTTCGAGCGTGAGCGCCCCGGCCTGCTGATGGGAGATGAGTCATGAGCACCACCCCACGCCGCGTGCCGCAGGGTGCGCGCCACGTGCGCACCGAGGAGCCGCAGACCCTCGAGCAGCCGGCCTGGTCCGCGGACCAGGCGTCGCCGGACGCGACGTTCCCTCCCGCTCTCGTGTGGGCCGACGAGCGCGTCGGTGCCGCCAAGGGGCTGCGCTTCGGCCTCAAGAAGGTCTTCCCCGACCACTGGAGCTTCCTGCTCGGGGAGATCGCGATGTGGTCGCTGATCATCCTGCTCATCACCGGGACCTTCCTGACCCTGTGGTTCGTGCCGAGCATGGGCCACGTCGTCTACGACGGGTCCTACGTCCCGCTCAAGGGCGTCGGGATGTCCGAGGCCTACGCCTCGACGCTCTACATCAGCTTCGAGGTCAAGGGCGGCCTGCTGATGCGGCAGCTGCACCACTGGTCGGCGCTCTTCTTCGTCGTCGGCATCGCGCTGCACGCCGCCCGTGTCTTCTTCACCGGCGCCTTCCGCAAGCCGCGCGAGATCAACTGGGTCATCGGTGTCGTGTTGTCGCTGCTCGCGGCCATCGAGGGCTTCGCCGGCTACTCCCTCCCCGACGACCTGCTCTCCGGCACCGGCATCCGGGCGATGAACGGCTTCATGATGTCCGCCCCGGTCATCGGCACCTGGATGACGTTCTTCGTCTTCGGCGGCGAGTTCCCGGGCGAGGTCATCATCCCCCGCCTCTACATCGCCCACGTGCTGCTCCTGCCGGCCATCATCGTCGGTCTCTTCGTGGCCCACCTCTCCCTGGTGGTCATCCACAAGCACACCCAGTACCCCGGCCCCGGCCGCACCAACGACTCGGTCGCCGGCTTCCCGGTCATGCCGGTCTACGCCGCCAAGGCGGGTGGCTACTTCTTCATCGTCTTCGGCATCACCGCCCTGGTCTCGGCGCTGGTCCAGATCAACCCCGTCTGGGTCTTCGGCCCCTACGACCCGACGCAGGTGACCGCAGGCTCGCAGCCGGACTTCTACATGTGGTTCTCCGACGGTGCGCTGCGACTGCTGCCCGGTTGGATGGAGTTCACCATCTTCGACACGGTGTGGAGCTTCAACATCTTCATCGGCTCGCTCCTGCTGCTGCCGCTGGTGTGGCTGATCCTGGGTGCCTACCCCTTCGTGGAGGCCTGGGTGACCGGTGACAAGCGCGAGCACCACCTGCTGCAGCGTCCGCACCACGCCCCCGTGCGCACCGCGATCGGCGCGGCCGGCATCTCGATGTACATCGTGCTCGCCCTGGCCAGCGTCAACGACATCCTGGCGATCAAGCTGCAGCTGTCCATCAACGACCTGACCATCTTGTTCCGGACGCTCTTCTTCGTCCTTCCGGTGATCGTCTTCTTCCTCGTCAAGCGACTGTGCCTGTCGTTGCAGCGGCACGACCGCGAGAAGGTCCTGCACGGCTGGGAGTCCGGCCGCGTCGTCCGCACCCCCGAGGGCCGGTTCTTCGAGGTGCACGAGCCGCTGGACGAGTACGAGCGCTGGTCGCTCGTGCAGAACGAGCCCCCGCGCCCGCTGGCCTTCGACTCGCAGGACAGCCAGGGTGTGCGGCGCCCGCTCGGTCCTGGCAGCGGCGTCCGTCGCGCACTGTCCACCTTCTTCTACAAGGACAGCATCCCGACGGTCACCCCGGCCGAGCTGGCGGCTGCGCACCACCACGGTGAGCACGACGCCCTCGACGGCCCGGGGGAGGCGGCGATGATCGAGCAGCACGGCGAGGCGGTCTCCGACATCCCCGGCGTCGGTGTCTCCGGGCACGACGAGAACGTGGAGGCGGGTCGGCATCTCTGACCTGCCCGACGACGGCCAGCGTCCCCCCCCCCCCCCCCCCCCCCCCCCCCCCCCCCCCCCCCCTCCCCCCCCCCCCCCCGCTGCCGTCCCAGCTGACGCGGGCCGAGTTCGAGGAGGCGGTGGGCGACTCGCTCGACCTGGTCCCTGCCGCGCTCATGGACCAGCTCGACAACGTCGTGTTCCTCGTCGAGGACGAGCCGCCACCGGAGGAGCCGGACCTGCTGGGGGTCTACGACGGCATCCCGCTGACCGAGCGCGACCTGTCCTGGGGCGGCCACCTCCCGGACCGCATCACCATCTTCCGGGGTCCGCTGGTGCGGATGTGCCAGGACCGGGACGAGCTCCTCGAGGAGATCGCGGTCACCGTGGTGCACGAGATCGCGCACCACTTCGGGATCGACGACGACGCGCTGCACGAGCTGGGCTGGGGCTGACCGTCGGAGACCGGAGGGGAGTGGACGGCGCTAGAGTGGCCCGGTGATCTCTGCCATCGTGTTGGTCAAGGCCGAAGTGAACCGCATCCCCGAGGCGGCGCAGGAGATCGCCGAGATCGAGGGCATCAGCGAGGTCTACTCCGTCACCGGCGACGTCGACATCATCGCGGTCGCCCGGGTCCCGCGCCACGAGGACTTCGCGGACGTCATCGCCGACCGGCTCAACAAGGTCGCGGGCGTGCTCGAGACCAGCACCCACATCGCCTTCCGCACCTACTCCAACGACGACCTCGAGGCCGGTTTCGACCTCGGGCTCGACGGCTAGGGTCAGCCGGCACCGACAGCCAAGGCCCCGGCCGGACGGTCCCACGCCCTGGAGGGCGAGGGGTCCAGGTGGTCCGTGGCGGACCAGGACCCGGCCTGCGGCTCCAGGAGCGCGCGGCTGGCTCCGGCCCCGTCGACCGGGCACGTCCACAGGCCCTCCAGGTCGACCAGGCGGGTGCCCGGCTCCTCGAGCCACCGCAGCACGAGCTCAGTCTCCTCGGGCAGGACCTCGGTGGCCTCCACCACCTCGGCCGTCGCACGCAGGGCCGCGATGTGCGGCATCGGGTCCGCCCCGACCGGTGTGACCGTGGTGCCGGCCAGGCGTCCGTGCCGGACGCAGACGACCTCCCAGCCACCGCTGGGGCGTCGCCGCGCGGCGATCAGCTCGGGGGCCTGGCTCAGCGGCTGCAGCCGCTGAGCGCGGGCGGCGGCCCGCACGAGCGCCATCATCCGGTCCCGCAGGGTGCCCGCCTCCTCGAAGCGCTCCTGGGCGGCCAGCACCTCCAGGCGTGCCCGGAGCGCCGTCATCACCTCGCGGGAGCTGCCGCTGAGTGCCTCCACCGCCCGGTCGACCACGCCCGCGTAGTCCAGCGTGCTCTGCTCCCCGATGCACGGACCCCCGCAGCGGCCCATCTCGAAGAGCACGCACGCCGTGCTCGCAGACGCACGAACCGACAGCCGCGTCGTGCACTGCCGCAGCGGGACGACCTCGTGGATGGCGGTCACTGCCGCCTCGGCGGTCCGGCGGCTGGCGAACGGGCCGGCGTAGTGGGCACCGTCGTCACGGATCGCCCGGACGATCGACAGGCGGGGGAACGCCTCGTCCGTGAGCTTGACCCACACGGCGCGCTCGGGGAAGCGCGACCGGCGGTTGTAGCGCGGCTTGTGGCGTGCGATCAGCCGCAGCTCGCGCACCGAGGCCTCCAGCGGCGTGGCGCACACGATCGGCGTGATGGACTCGGCCAGCCCCACCATCTCCGCCATCCGACGGCGCGTCTCGGAAGCCGTGAAGTAGGTGCGGGTGCGGCGTCGAAGGTCGGTCGCCGTGCCCACGTAGAGCGGCTCGCCACGGTGGTCGCGGAAGACGTAGACCCCCGGGGCCGAGGGCATCGCGTCGGCCAGGAACCGCTTCCTGCGCTGGGCCGTGCTCACCCGGGAGGAGTAGGACTGCAGCTCCTCCAGCGTGTGCACGCCCAGGTTTCCCACCCGCTCGATCAGAGCGTGCAGCACGTCGACGGTGGCACGTGCGTCGTGCAACGCCCGGTGGTCGGGGGTGGTCTGTGCGCCGAAGAGCGCCGCCAGGCTCGAGAGCTTGTGGTTGGGGGCCTCGTCCTTGTGGACCAGCTGGCGGGCGAGGCGGACGGTGTCGATGACCGCGAAGGCCGGCCACGGGTGCCCGGTCTCGGCCGCCGCCGCCTTGAGGAAGGAGACGTCGAAGCCGGCGTTGTGCGCCACGAGCACGGACCCGGCGGCGAACTCCAGGAACTGGGGCAGGACGGTGCGGACACCGGGCGCGTCGGCGACCATGGCGTTGGTGATGCCGGTGAGCACGGTGATGAACGGCGGGATCGGGGTGCTCGGGCGCACGAGGGTCTGGAACTCACCCAGCACCTGCCCTCCCCGGACCTTGACCGCGCCGAACTCCGTGATCTGCGACCCGGCCGGGGAGCCGCCGGTCGTCTCCAGGTCGACGACGACGAACGTGACGTCGGCCAGCGCCACGCCCAGGTCGTCGAAGGTCTCCTGCACCATCTGCATGCGACGAACGTAGACCGGGCCACCGACAGACCCCGGAAGGCAGGCCGATGCCGCCAGGGTCTGTCGGTGGGTCCCTCTAGCGTCGTGGGCAAGGAGGTGGAGACATGACCACGACCACCATCGACTGCCAGACCTGCCCCGTCCGGGGACGCCACTGCGGCGACTGCTTCGTGCCCGTCCTGGGCCAGATCTGGCTGGACGCACCCAGGGTGCCCGCTCCCAGCGCTGAGGTGGGTGCCGCCGCAGGGGCCCTTGAGGCTCCGGCGACCCTCGGCCTGCCGCTGGACACCGACGAGCTCGCGGCCGTGAGCGCCTTCGTGCGCGCCGGTCTCGTCCAGCCGCAGGAGGCGGCGCGGGCACGCGCGACCGTGACCCCGGGCTCGAGGTATGCGGTGGGCTAGGGGTGGCGCCGACGTTCCGCGGGGTGGACCCCGCGCCCGTAGAGCTCGTCGACCTGGATGTGGAGGAGCTCGCCGATCCGGGTCCGCTTGAGCTTCAGCGACGGCGTGAGGAGCCCGTTGTCGGTGGTGAAGTCCTCGCCGAGGATCGTAAAGGTGCGGATCGACTCCGCCCGGCTGACCGTCGAGTTGGCCTCGTCGACGGCCTTCTGAACCTCGGCCCGCACGGTCTCGTGGGTGCGCGCCTGCTCGACGGTCAGCCCGTCCAGGCCCATACTGGCCGCCCAGCTGGGCAGCATCTCCTCGTCGAGGGTGACCAGCGCCGCCACGAAGGGTCGGCCCTCACCGACGACCATGGCCTGCGAGATGAGCGGGAAGGCCCGGAGTCGGTCCTCGAGCGGACCGGGCGAGACGTTCTTGCCGCCGGTGGTGACGAGGAGCTCCTTGATCCGGCCGGTGATCCGCAGGAACCCCTCGTCGTCCAGCTCCCCGAGGTCGCCGGTGCGGAACCACCCGTCGTCGAACGCCTCCCGCGTTGCCTCCTCGTCGTCGTGGTAGCCGCGGAAGAGGTTGATCCCGCGCAGCAGGATCTCGCCGTCGTCGGTGACCCGGACGCCGACGCCCGGCAGCGGACGACCGACCGTGCCGATGCGGATGGCGTCCGGGGTGTTCACGGTGGCCGGTGCGGTCGACTCGGTCAGGCCGTAACCCTCCAGCACGACCAGCCCGAGCCCACGGTAGAAGTGCCCCAGCCGCTCCCCGAGGGCTGCCCCGCCGGAGATCGCGAACTCCACCTGGCCGCCGAGCGCGGAGCGCAGCCTGCGGTAGACGAGGCGGTCGGCGAGCGCGTGCTGGGCGCGCAGGTGCACGGGGACCCGGCCGCGGTCGATCGCGCGGCTGTAGTCCTGGGCGACCGAGGCCGCCCAGTGGAAGACCGCACCCTTGCCTCCCGCGGCGGCCTTCTGCTCGGCCGAGTTGTAGATCTTCTCGAAGACGCGGGGCACGGAGAGCAGGAAGGTGGGCCGGAAGCCTGCGAGGTCGTCCAGGACGGTGCGCGGGTCGGGGGTGTGCCCGATCCGGGCGCCGGCGTGCACCGAGACGACCTGGATGAAGCGGGCGAAGACGTGCGCGAGCGGCAGGAACAGCAGCGTGGCTGCTCCGGGCCGACCCATGACCACCGTGAGCCGCTCGGCGGCGTTCTCGGCCAGGGCCATGAAGTTGTCGTGGGTCAGCTCGCAACCCTTGGGGTCCCCGGTCGTGCCGGAGGTGTAGATGATCGTGGCCAGGTCCTCCCGCGTGACCTGCGCACGACGCTCGGTCAGGAGCTCGTCCGGCACCTCGGCCCCCGCCGCGACCAGGTCGTCGCGGGCTCCCGCGTCGATCTGCCACAGGTCGCGCAGCGCGGGCAGCTGGTCGCGCACCGACGCCACGACCGACATCATGGCCTGGTCCTCGACCAGCATGGCCACAGCACCGGAGTCCTGGCAGATCCACCGCACCTGCGAGGCCGAGCTCGTCTCGTAGACGGGCACGGGCACCGCCCCCACGCTCCACAGCGCGAAGTCGGCCAGCGTCCACTCGTAGCGGGTGCGGCTCATGATCGCGACCCGGTCGCCCGGCGCGATGCCGGCCCCCAGGAACCCCTTGGCCAGGCTGTCGATGTCCTCCCTGAACCGTTCGGCCGTGACGTCGTGCCACCCCTGCTCGTCCTGGAGGCTGACCATCACCCGTCCGGGCTCCCGCTCGGCCCACTGGACCGGGTAGTCGGCGATGTTCGTGGCGGCGGACGGCGGGACAAGGCGGGGGACAGCAACGTCCACGGCATACTCCTCGGGGGAGGGACGACCCAGGGACAGGGCACGGGTGGGGGACCGGGCCCCACGATACCGCCGGGGGCTCATCCCCCCTAGGCTGGTCCGGACCGTTCCCCAGCGTGGAGGAGAAGCCAGTGGACGTCAGGGTCGGAGTCGACATCGGCGGCACCAAGATCGCGGCGTGCGTGGTTGCTGCCGACGGCACGATGCTGGAGCAGGCGCAGCGGGAGACCCCGGCGCAGGACGCCGACCTCATCGCCTCCGCGGTCGCGGAGGTGGTGGCCGAGCTCGGTGGTGCGGCGCGGGACCGCGGAGACGAGGTCGAGGCAGTCGGGGTGGCGTGCGCGGGTTTCATCGACATCCAGGGGGAGATGGTCGTCTTCGCCCCGAACCTCGCCTGGCGGGACGAACCGCTGAAGGCGCGCCTGGAGGACGTGACCGGGCTGCCCGTCGTCCTCGAGAACGACGCGAACGCCGCGGCCTGGGGCGAGTTCCGGTTCGGCGCGGGCCGGAACGTCGAGGACATGCTGCTGATCACGCTGGGCACCGGCGTGGGGGGCGGGATCATCGTCGACGGCCAGCTGCTCCGTGGTGCCCACGGGATGGGTGCGGAGGTCGGGCACCTGCGCGTCGTGCCGGAGGGCCACCGCTGCGGCTGCGGCAACAAGGGCTGCTGGGAGGCCTATGCGTCGGGCTCGGCGCTGGTCCGCGAGGCGCAGGCGCTGGTGGCCGGCGGCAGCCCGCACGCGGGTGCCCTGGCCGACCGCTGCGGCGGGGACCCGGAGGCGCTGACCGGGACCATGGTGACCCAGGTGGCGCACGCCGGGGACCCGGCGGCGACCGAGCTGCTGGAGGACATCGGACGGTGGACGGGCGAGGGGGCGGCCAGCCTGGCGGCGGTGCTCGATCCCGGCCTGATCGTCATCGGTGGTGGGGTCGGTGCGGCCGGTGACCTGGTGCTGCAGCCGGCCCGCTCCGCCTTCGCCCGCCAGCTCACCGGTCGCGGCCACCGTGAGATCACCCCCGTCGTGCTGGCCGAGCTCGGCAACCGGGCAGGGATGATCGGGGCGGCGGACCTCGCCGCGAGGCGCACCTGAGCGCGGCGGACGTGGAGACACGCACGTCCTCATCGCTGGCGGTGGGGGTCGACGTCGGGGGCACCCGGATCAAGGCCGGTCTGGTCGACGAGCACGGCGGAGTGGTGCGCTCGACACGCCGCGACACCCCTGACCGGACCACCGACCCCGGCGTCGTCGAGGACGCGGTCGTGGCCGCCGTGGACGAGCTGCTCCACGCCCCCGAGCTGGCCGGCGGCGCCGTCGTGGGGGTGGGGATCGGTGCCGCGGGATTCGTGGCCGCCGACCGGGGCACCGTCGTCTTCGCGCCGCACCTGTCGTGGCGAGACGAGCCGCTCCAGGCCACCGTCGCCACCCGCCTCGGCATGCCGGTCGTGGTCGACAACGACGCCAACGCCGCCGCCTGGGCCGAGCACAGGTTCGGGGCGGGGCGGGGGGAGTCGCACCTCCTGGTGGTCACCCTGGGCACCGGCATCGGCGGCTCGACGATCATCGACGGCCGGGTCCAACGGGGCCGGCACGGGCTCGCGGGGGAGTTCGGGCACATGATGGTCGTCCCCGAGGGGCGACGCTGCGAGTGCGGCAACCGAGGCTGCTGGGAGCAGTACGCCTCGGGGTCGGTGATGCGCCGCGAGGCCCTGGAGATGCTGCGCTCGGGCAGCCCGCATGCCGCCGGGCTGCTGGAGTGGTGCGACGGCGACCCGGAGCGCCTCGAGGGCGAGGACGTGACCCGCGCGGCGCGTGCCGGCGAGGGTGCTGCGGTCGAGCTGCTCGCGGAGGTGGGGCGCTGGCTGGGCGTCGGTCTGGCGAACCTCGTGGCCGCCCTCGACCCCGGCACCATCGTGGTGGGCGGCGGGGCAAGCGAGGCCGGCGACCTCCTCCTGGCTCCCGCCCGCCAGTCGCTGGCCCGTCACCTCACCGGTCGGGGGCATCGTCCGCTGCCGCCGGTGAGGGCCGCGGCGCTGGGGGTGAGCGCCGGGCTGGTCGGCGCTGCGGACCTCGCCCGGCGCGCGGGCCAGGCCGAGCGCGCACGGCATACCGGTGGGGCCGGGCCGGCACCGCGGTCGGGCACGACCGGGGCGTGACGAGGCGTGACCCGCGCGTGCGCGAGGATGGTCCCATGCCTGCACCGACCACTCCCGCCGCCCTGCGGGTCGCCACCTACAACCTGCGCGGACTCAAGGACGACAAGGCCGCGGCGGCGGCGGTGGTCCGCGCGATCGACCCCGACGTCCTGCTCCTGCAGGAGGTGCCGCGCTACCCGGCCTCGAGCTATGCGATCAGCGCCTTCGCCCGCGAGTGCGGGCTGCTGTGGTCAGGTCGCACCCGATGGGTCAGCGGCACGTCGCTCATGACGAACCTGAGGGTCAACCCCACCGACGCCGAGGACCGGCCCCTGCGGGTGGGGCTGCGCGAGAACCCGCGCAGCTACACGGTCGCGAGCGTCCGTCGCGCCGGATCGGTGCCCGTCACGGTCGTCTCCGTGCACCTCTCGCTCGTGGAGGAGCAACGGGTGGACCACGCCCGAACCGTCCTGCGTGAGATCGCCGAGGACCCGAGGATCGCGCTCGACCAGCCCCTCGTCGTCGGCGGTGACCTCAACGAGGACGGCGAGGGTCCGGCGTGGCGCGCCGTCGTCGGTGCGCTGTCGGAGGTCAGCGACGACCGCCCGACCTTCCCCGCCGCACGGCCCCACCGGCGCATCGACGCGATCTTCGCCCGGGGGCACCGGGGGGCGACCCCGGGAGACCCCGCGGTGCTGGAAGGGCTGGACCTCGCCGGCGCGTCGGACCACCTGCCGGTCTGGGTCGACCTGGAGGTGTAGCGCGCCACGGCGTAGGGCGCACGGCGTACCGCGCGTACCGCGGGGTCGGCGGGGCCGGTGGACTGCTTCGGCTAGACCTGGGCGCCCCAGTCGTCGTCGCGGCGGCGCCGGCTGGGTTGACGCAGGATGAGGAGCCCGAACCCGACGAGGGTAAGGGTCGCACCGACGCTGGTCCACCCGCGCCCGAGCAGCGGCACGACCGCGGACAGGAAGACCAGCAGCGGGCCGCCGACCAGGCCCACGACGATCGCCCAGAAGTGGAGGTCGCCGGCCGGCAGCGGGGGTGTGGGAGGCGGGACGAAGTGGTCATCTTCCTCCGGAGGCTCGTAGGAGCGGAAGTCGGTCGCCATCCCCTCCGGCGTCCCCGTCCCGAGGTGGCTGCGGTCCGTCAGCCCGGAGACGATCTCCCGGAACCGGCGGTCGACGTCGTCGGGGTCCGCAGGGCCACCGGGGCGCACGGGCTCGCTCATCGCACCACCACGGCGACGCGGGCGACGAACTCCGCCGTCCGCTCCAGCAGCAGGGGCGCGTCGCGGTCGAGCGCGGCGACGTGCCCGGACTCCGGCAGCACCACCTCCGTAACGTCGTCGCTGCCGACGTGCACGAGGAACACCTGGGAGCTGCGGGCGGGGACGACCCGGTCGTGGGCGGAGCGCAGGAGCAGGACCGGGACGCGCACCTGCCGGGCCAGGGTGAGCAGGTGGGGCCAGCGCTGGGCGAAGGAGGCGAACGCCTTGACGGGCAGCCGGTCGTAGGCGAGCTCCTTCTCCGCACCGGGGTGGCGGACGTCGTTGCCGATCGCCTCCACGGTGGGCAGCACGTGCTTGAGCAGCGGAAGGAGACGCAGGCGCGGGTCGTCCGCCGCGAACGCCGGGTTGATCAGGACGATCGCGTCGACGAGGTCGGGGCGGGTGGCTGCCAGCTCGGTCGTCAGCGCGCCGCCGAGGCTGAGCCCGACGACGACCATCCGGTCGACCCGTGCGCGCAGGTCGACCGCGGCACCCTCCAGCGCCCCCAGCCAGTCGGCGTACCGCGTCCGGGCAAGGTCCTGCCAGGTCGTGCCGTGGCCCGGCAGCAGCGGCGCGCTCACGGCATACCCCAGGTCTGCGAGGTGGCGGCTGAGCGGCCCCAGCGACTGAGGGCTCGCGGTGAGGCCGTGCACGACGAGCACCCCGGTGCGGGCGGCGTCGCCGTGACCGGGGGAGGAGAAGGACTCGGTGCCGGGGATCACGCTGCCATCCTCCCACGCACGGCTGGACGGCGGCGCCGTCGCCGGGGCGAGGCAGCGCGACGGCTCGCAGTCGCTGTCAGGGGTAGAGTCTGCGCGACCGCCCACGCCACTGGGATCCCTGAGGAAGGACCCGACGATGCTCTACTGGCTCCTCAAGCACTTCGTGGTGGGTCCGCCGGCGAAGGTGCTCTTCCGGCCCTGGATCGAGGGCAAGGACAACGTCCCCCGCGAGGGCGGCGCGATCATGGCGAGCAACCACCTGTCGGCGTCGGACTCGATCTTCCTGCCGCTGATGGTGGACCGGCGGATCACCTTCCCGGCGAAGATGGAGTACTTCACCACCCCCGGGGTCAAGGGCTGGCTGACCCGCAACGTCCTGCGTGCGACTGGCCAGGTGCCGATCGACCGCACCGGCGGCAGCGCGGCCATGCCGGCCCTCGAGCGTGGCCTGGAGATCCTCCGGCGCGGCGAGCTGTTCGGGATCTACCCCGAGGGCACGCGCTCGCCAGACGGGCGGCTCTACCGCGGCAAGACCGGCATGGCCCGCCTCGCGCTGGCCGCCGACGTGCCGATCGTGCCGGTGGCGATGGTGGACACCGACAAGGCGCAGCCGACCGGGCAGACCGTCCCCAACATCGTGCGGGTCGGGATGCGCATCGGGCGGCCCCTGTACTACCCGCAGTACGCCGGCCAGATCGAGAACCACGAGGTGCTGCGGCGCATCACCGACGACGTGATGCGCGAGCTCCAGCGGCTCTCCGGCCAGGAGTACGTCGACGAGTACGCCTCTGCGGTCAAGAAGCGGCTGGCGGAGCGGGCGAGGTCGGGGCTGGAGCACGCGCGCGAGGGGCTCGGGCACGGACTGGAGCAGGCGCGCACCAACATCGTCGACGTGACCGACCGGGCCCGGGCCAACTTGGCCCAGCGCCGCGCCCACGACGAGCCCGCACAGGCGGACGCAGCGGCAGAGGGACCGCCCGACGGACCGACGGCCGGACCGCGCGACCCTGACGCCGGGTGAAGGAGCACCCCCCGGCGTCTCCTACCATGGTGCGGGTGAGCACCGACACCACCGGACTGGCCCCCGGCCCCGGCCTGGGCATCGACTGGCCCGACCTCCCCGCCCGGCAGCAGCCCAGCTGGGACGACCCTGCCGAGCTGGCGCAGGTCCTCTCGGTGCTCTCCTCCTACCCGCCCCTCGTCTTCGCCGGCGAGTGCGACCTGCTGCGCACCCGGATGGCGGCGGTCAGCCAGGGTCAGGCCTTCACGCTCCAGGGCGGCGACTGCGCCGAGACGCTCGCCGACGTGACCGGACCGAACATCCGCGACCGGATCAAGACGATCCTGCAGATGGCCGTCGTCCTCACCTACGGTGCCGGCACCCCGGTCGTCAAGGTCGGGCGGATGGCGGGGCAGTTCGCCAAGCCGCGCAGCTCGGACAGCGAGACCCGCGACGGCGTGACCCTGCCCGCCTACCGCGGCGACATGGTCAACGGCTTCGAGTTCACCCCGCACACGCGCCGGCACGACCCCGACCGGCTGCTGCGGGCCTACCACGCCAGCTCGGCCACGCTCAACCTCGTCCGCGGCTTCACCACCGGCGGGTTCGCCGACCTGCGCAGCGTGCACGCCTGGAACAAGGGCTTCATCCAGGGGCCGGCGCAGGCGCGCTACGAGCAGATGGCGGCGCAGATCGACCGGGCCGTCCGCTTCCTCGAGGCCTCCGGCGTGGGGGACGCCGAGGAGATGCGCCGGGTCGAGTTCTTCGCCGCGCACGAGGCGCTGGTGCTGGACTACGAGCGCCCGATGGTCCGCCGCGACCACCGCACCGGGCTGCTCTACGACACGGCCGCTCACTTCGTCTGGGTGGGCGAGCGCACCCGTGACCTCGACGGCGCGCACATCGACTTCGTCTCCCGGGTCCAGAACCCGATCGGCGTCAAGCTCGGCCCGACCGCCGACCGCGACACCGTGCTGCGGCTCATGGACAAGATCGACCCCGAGCGCGAGCCCGGCCGGCTGACCTTCATCACGCGGATGGGAGCCTCCACGATCCGTGACGTGCTGCCGGCCCTGCTCACCTCCCTCGGCGACGAGGCGCACCGCGTCAGTTGGGTGTGCGACCCCATGCACGGCAACACCTTCACCTCCCCGAGCGGGCACAAGACCCGCCGCTTCGAGGACGTCGTGGACGAGGTGCGCGGCTTCTTCACCGCCCACGCCGAGGCCGGGACCCACCCCGGCGGCATCCACGTCGAGCTGACCGGCAACGACGTGACCGAGTGCGTGGGCGGCACCACCGCCGTCGACCTCGACGACCTCGGCCTGCGCTACGAGACGCTGTGCGACCCGCGTCTGAACCACCAGCAGAGCCTGGAGCTGGCCTTCCTGGTGGCGGAGATGCTGGAGAAGGGCGTCCGCTAGATGACGGTGCCTGTCGTGGACCTGCGGTCCGACACTCTCACCCGCCCCACGCGGGAGATGCGCGCCGCCATGGTGGACGCGGAGGTGGGTGACGACGTCTACGGCGAGGACCCGACGGTCGCCGCGCTCGAGGCCTGGGTGGCCGCGCTCCTGGGCCACGAGGCCGCGCTGTTCATGCCGACCGGCTCGATGGCCAACCAGGTCGGGCTGCGCCTGCACGCCGGCCCGGGCCAGGAGGTCATCACCGACCACCTCGCCCACGTGCTCCGCGCCGAGCTGGGTGCGGCGGCCGCGTTCTCCGGCATCACCACCCGCAGCTGGGTCGCCGACCGCGGGCTGCTCGACGTCGACACCGCGCTGGCGGTCATGGTGCCTGACGGCGGCGCCTACCAGGTCAGCACGGCCTGCGTCGTGGTCGAGAACACCCACAACTTCGGCGGTGGCACCGTCCAGCCGCTGGCCGACCTGCGTCGGCTGCGCGAGGCCACCGCGGCGGTGGGGGTCGGGGTGCACCTCGACGGGGCCCGCCTCTGGAACGCCCACGTCGCCAGCGGCGTCGCGCTCGCCGACTACGGCGCGTGCGCCGACACCGTCTCCGTGTGCCTGAGCAAGGGGCTGGGCGCCCCCGTCGGCTCCCTGCTCGTGGCGGACGCCACCCGCATCGGGCAGGCCCGGGTATGGCGCAAGCGGCTGGGTGGGGGGATGCGCCAGGTCGGGATGCTGGCCGCCGCCGGCCTGTACGCCCTCGACCACCACCTCGACCGGCTGGCCGACGACCACGCCCGCGCCCGCCGGGTCGCCGAGGCGGTGGCGCTCGTCGCCCCGGGGGTCGTCGACCCGGCGACGGTCGAGACCAACATCCTCGTGCTGGACGCGGCTGCCGCCGGCCGGACCGGGGCGGAGCTCGCCACCGCGGCCGCCGAAGGGGGCGTCCTGGGCTACCCGATGGGGCCACGGCACACCCGCTTCGTCTGGCACCTCGACGTCGACGACGAGCTGACCGACCGTGCCACCGACGTCCTGACCGACCTGCTGCGCCGACGCGGCGCCTGAGGGAGGGGAGCGCACCGTGCCGTCGCAGCCGCCCGCCGGACCGGAGAGGCAGGACGTCGTGCCGCCGGGCCAGCGGGTCACCGAGCGGTGGCTGGCCTCCCACTACGGCAAGGTGCCGCAGATCGACGGCGAGCGCTGGCGACTCACGCTGTGCGGGGCGACCGCGGACGGCGGTCTGACGGTCGTGGACCGGCAGATGCTGGAGGCGATGGAGTTCGTGGAGGTGCCCGCCGCCCTGCACTGCGTCGACCGGCACACGGTCCCAGCGCTGCGCTGGGGCGGTGTGCGGCTGGCAGACCTCGTCGCCCTCGCACCGCCTGAGCCGGGGGCCCACCACGTGCTGCTGGCCGCGACGCGCGGCTACTCCTCGGCGGTGCTGCTCGAGGACCTGCTGGCGCCGGACTCGCTGCTGGCCACGCACGTCGACGGTGAGCCGCTGACCCGGGAGCACGGGTGGCCGGCGCGGATCGTGCTGCCCCACCTCTACGGCTTCAAGGGGCCGAAGTGGGCCGCCGAGATCAGCTACCACCACGCCCCGCAGCGCGGCTACTGGGAGGCGCGGGGCTACCACCCACGGGGGCGGGCGGCGCTCGAGGAGCGCTGGGAGCACCAGGCCTGAGCCGGGCGCCGGTCCGACCGCCCTCCCGGAGGCCGGAGGCGCTCAGACGACCGACAGGACGATCTCGGTGCCCTTGGGGACCTCGGTCCCGGGTTCCAGCGACTGCTCGCGGACGGTGCCGAAGAACGCCCCGCGGATGTCGTCCCGCACCACGACCAGGCCCAGCTCGGTGAGCTCGCGCTCCGCCGTGGAGAACTGACGGGCCACGACGTCGGGCACGGTGACGAGCTCAGGCCCCTGGGAGACGGTCAGGCGCACCGTGGTGCCGCGCTCGACCTGGCCGGGGGTGGGGGCCTGACGGACGACGGAGCCCTCGGGGACCGTGTCGTCGAAGACCCGTTCGGGGTCGACGGACACGGTCAGACCGGCGGTCTCCAGGGCAGCCACCGCCTCGCCCTCCGCACGGCCGGTGACGTCCGGCACGTCCACGGGTGCGGGGCCGTCGCTGACCGTCACGTCCACGGGGGTGTCCCGGGGGACCGGCTCGCCGGCGGCCGTCGAGGCACTGACGACCCGACCCTCGGGGACCGCCTCGTCGTGCTGCGGCGTGACCTGGCCCAGGAGAAGGTTCTCGGCCGCCAGCGCGGCGGTCGCCTCCGCGACGGTCATGCCGTCCAGGCGCGGCACCTCATACCTCTCCGGGCCCCGGGAGACCACGAGCTCCACGTCGGTGCTGTGCCTCAGGCTGGTGCCCGGCTGCCGGTCCGCGGAGATGACGACGCCTGCCGTGACCTCCTCGGAGAAGTCGTAGCGGACTGCTGCGTCGAGGTCCTCGGCGTCGAGGGTGGCCCGGGCGTCGGCCTCCGGGAGCCCCTCGACCACCGGCATGGGGGAGTGCACGGCGGGGCCGTCGGTGAGGTACCAGTAGCCGTAGGCGGCCCCGGCGCCGAGCAGCAGGAGGAGCAGCGTCAGCACCCAGGCCACCGCGCCACCGCGACGGTGCTCGCGCGGCGGGCGTGGCTGGCGGGCCGGCCGGGGGGCGCGGTTGCCGGTCGTGCGGGCGTAGTGCTGGTCGGTGGCCCGGGGCACCGGGATGCGGCGGGTGTCGCCGGCGCCGCCGAACCCGACGGCCTGGGTGGCGTCGGCGTCGGTGTCGGTGGGACGGTGCGCCCCGCGCTCGTCGGGGTCCTGGGCGGGCACGGGCACGGCGTCGAGCTTGTCGTCGCCGAGCGACGCCTCCACCCGGCGCAGCTCGCCGAGCAGCTCGGCGGCGTCCGCGGGACGGTCCTGGGGCTCGGTCGCGCAGGCGCGCAGGAGGAGCGCCTCGAGGGCGGGGGGAACGGTCGGCACGAGGTCGCGGACGTGGGGCACGCTGCCGTGGACGTGCTCGTAGGCGACGCGCAGGGGGTCGTCGCCGGGGAAGGCCTTGCGACCGGTGAGGAGCTCGAAGAGGAGCAGGCCCACGGCATACACGTCGGTGCGGGGGTCGGCGGTGCCGTGCTCCACCTGCTCGGGTGCCAGGTAGGCGGCCGTGCCCCAGAGCATCTCGCTGGTCGCGTTGGTCGAGCCGTCGAGACGTGCGAGACCGAAGTCGGCGACCTTGACGGTGCCCCGGGGACCCCCGATCAGGACGTTCTCGGGCTTGACGTCGCGGTGCACCATCCCCTCGTGGTGCGCGGCCGCGAGGGCCTCGAGGACCGGGGTGATGAGCGAGAGGGAGCGTCGCGCCGTGAGCGGCGCGTGGCCGGTGATCACGTCGCGCAGGGTGCTGCCCTCGACCAGCTCCATCGCGAGGAAGACGAGGTCACCGTCCTCGCCCTGGTCGTAGACGCTGACGATGTGCGGGTGCTGCAGGCGAGCGGCCAGGCGTGCCTCGTGCACGAAACGGCGCACGAACGCGGCGTCGTGGGCCAGCTCGGCGCGCATGACCTTGAGGGCCACCGGCCGGTCCAGGCGCAGGTCGCGGGCGCGGTAGACGGTCGCCATCCCGCCCCGGGCGAGCTCGGCCCCGACCTCGTAGCGACCGTCGACCACGTGGTCGATCACGGGGTCGGTGCGGGTCCTCACCCCGCCACTCTACGGAGCGACGTGCGGCGGGCGTGGGACGTCAGTGCGGTGTCAGAGGGTCGTCATGAAGTGCTTGATGTTCTTCACGTACTGCTTCGTGTCCGGGAAGAGGCCGTGCTGCCGCACGCTGGCCAGCCCCTGGTAGTAGCCGCCGATCGCGTGGTCGCGGTTGCTGGTGGAGGACAGGAGGGTGCGCATGATGACGACGCCCGCCTCCACGTTGTCCTCGGGGTCGAGCACGTTGAGGTCGCGGCCGATGAGCGAGCTGGCCCACTGGCCGGACGTCGGGATGACCTGCATGGCCCCGATCGCGTTGGCGGGGGACACGGCCCGCATGTTCCAGCCGGACTCCTGGTAGGACAGGGCGAGCATGAGCCGGTGGTCGACGCCGTAGCGCTTGCTCGTGGACACGATGAGCTTCTTCATCGCCTCCTGCCCCGGGACGTCGACGCCGGTGAGGTAGTCGCGGTTGGCCGCGGCGGAGCGGGCGACCCCGTCGCTGTAGCGGTAGTGCAAGAAGGTGTCGGGGACGCTCTCCCCGGCCTTGTAGTCGCCGACGTTGGACGGGTCGTAGGCCGAGGTGCGCGGGCTGGTCGAGGACGAGGAGGACCCCGAGGAGGACGACGTCGCCGCCCCCGGCAGGCGCAGCCGCTGCCCGGGGTGGATGAAGTCGCGGGAGGAGATGTCGTTGGCGCGGGCGAGGTCCGCGACCGTCACACCGTGGCGGGCCGCGATCCCGGACAGGGTGTCGCCGGCGCGGACCGTCACGGTGCCGCCGGCGGCCGGGCTGGTGGACGAGGAGCTGCCGGTCGACCCTCCGCCGGAGCTGGCCGGCGCGGAGGAGGCCGGCGATCCGGGGAGGCGCAGCACCTGGCCGGGGTAGATCATCCGCAGGTCGCCGATGTTGTTGGTGCCGGCCAGCGCCGAGACGGTCGTGCCGTGCCGCAGCGCCAGGTGCGACAGGGTGTCGCCGGTGCGCACGGTGACCGAGCCCCCGGAGGCGGTGGCGCCGCCGGACGACGTCGAGGGGGCCGGGGCGAGGACTGCCGCCCCGCCCGCGCCCGGGATGGTCAGCACGGCGCCCGGGAGGATCCAACGACCGCCCTGGGGGAGGTCGTTCGCGCGCACCACCGCGTCCATGGACACGCCATACCTGGCGGCGATGCCGCTCACGGTGTCACCGGAGCGGACCGTGTGGGTCCCGGCGCTGCGGACCGCGAGGAGGTCGGCGGCGAGCAGCTCGCCGGCGTGCACCGCCGTGGGCGCGTAGGCGACCGTGGGGAGGTCGGAGGGGGGCATGGCGGCGAAGAGGGGGCTCACGGGGAATCCTCCGGTGGGGGCTGGCGGTGGGGACGGCCGTCGGCGGGTGGGTGTGACCTGCGGGACGCTTGTCACGTGGTGGGGCGAAAGGGACAGTACCGGCTCCGGGGCCATCGCACCAGTTGTCTGGCGTGTCGGTCTGTGTGGTTGACTAGAAGATGTGGTAAGTGACATCGATGTAGTTCCGGACGACGCCTGGCTGACCGTGCCCGCGATCGTCGAGCTGACCGGTCGGTCGCTGCAGACCGTGAGGCGGTGGCTGCAGGACCGTGAGCTCGTGGGGGTGCGGCGCGGCCCCAACCGGGCCGTCATGGTGCCCGCCCTCTTCGTCACCGAGGAGGGGCCCCTCCCGGCCCTGCGGGGGACCATCGTGGTGCTCACCGACGGCGGCATGGCGGACGAGGAGATCATCCGGTGGCTGTACGACCCGGACGAGACGCTGGTGGGCGGCAGCGCGATCGCGTCCCTGCGCGCGGGGTCCAAGTCCGAGGTGCGTCGCCGTGCGCAGGAGCACGCCTTCTGAGGTCGCCCCCGCCGGTTAGGCTCGGCACGGACGGCTGACCGACCCCCGAGCACTGGAGGCCCCGTGGCGCACGCCACCCCGCTGGACGGCGTCGACCTGCACCCCCGCGTGCAGCAGGCGCTCGACGAGCACCTCGCGCGGCAGCGGGAGGTGCTCGTCGAGCTCGGGGCCCCGATGGGGCCGCTGGTGGACGCGGTCGCCGAGCTGCTGGCCGGGGGGAAGCGCCTGCGTGCCGCGTTCCTCTACTGGGGCTGGCGGGCGCTCGGCGGACCCGACGACGACGCTGCCGTCCGTGCGTCGAGCTCGATGGAGATGTTCCAGGCGGCCGCGCTGCTCCACGACGACGTCATGGACAACAGCGACCGGCGCCGCGGCCGGCCCACCGCCCACCGGGCCTTCGCCGCCCTGCACCAGGAGCGGCGCTGGAACGGTGACCCGGAGCGCTTCGGCCACGCGGCCGCCATCCTCGCCGGGGACCTGTGCCTGAACTGGACCGACGAGATCTTCGCCACCAGCGGGCTGCCCGCCGAGGCCCTCGTCCGCGCCCGGCCCGAGTTCGACCGGATGCGCTCGCAGCTGATGGGCGGGCAGTTCCTCGACATGCTCGAGGGTGCCGTGGGCTGGGGGGAGCTGGGGTATGAGGCGCGCCTGGAGCGGGTGCGCACGGTGATCCGCTACAAGAGCGCCAAGTACTCCGTCGAGCAGCCCCTGCTGATCGGGGCCGCGGCGGCGGGTGCCGGGCCGGAGGTCCTGGGGCTGCTGTCCCGCTACGGGCTCCACCTCGGCGAGGCCTTCCAGCTGCGCGACGACGTGCTGGGCGTCTTCGGCGACCCCGGCCGCACCGGCAAGCCGGCCGGTGACGACCTGCGCGAGGGCAAGCACACCGCGCTGGTGGCGCACGCCCTGGAGCTCGCCGACCACGAGGGGGCCGAGCTGCTGACCGGCAGCCTGGGCGACCCCGACCTCGACCTGCAGACCGTCGAGGCCTGCCGCGGGGTGCTCGTGGGGTCCGGTGCCCTGGAGCGCACGGAGGCGATGATCACCGGCGGCGCCGACGCCGCCCTGCAGGCCCTGGAGCGGACGACGGGGCTCACCGACGAGGGCCGTGCCGCCCTCGTCGAGCTGGTCGCCGTCTGCACCGACCGCAGCCTCTGAGCAGGTCACGGGCCGAGTTCTCCACAGCGACAGCTCGCAGGGTTGAGCCTGTCGGTGGGGAGTCGTACATTTGTTCTTATCGAACACGAGTTCGATAGGAGCGAGTGACGGGAGTCGGACATGAGCAGGCGCTACCAGCATCCGGTCGAGGTCAGGCTGGGGGACCCGGTCGAGCACCGGGTGCACCTCGAGCCGGGGTGGTGCCGCAACGTCGTCCCGGAGACGTCGGTGCCGACCGTCTTCCTGTGGAGGGGGCGGGTGCACGTCGTGCGGGGCGTCCTGGCCCGGTGGACCCAGCGGGTGCCGTGGTGGCGCCGGGAGGGCACCGACCCCGGGGACGGGGCCGTGCTGGAGCACCAGGTGTGGCGCGTCGAGGCCTCGGCCGGACGCGCGATGGGGACCGGCGTCTACGACCTGGTCCACGGTGACCCGGCTCACGGCGAGCAGTGGCTCCTGGAGCGCGTCAGCGACTGAGCCCGCGCGACGACACCCCGACCGGCAGACGAGCGAGAGGCACCGACATGACCACCCAGACCGTGACCGCCCAGACCGTGACCGCCCAGACCGTGACCGCCCAGACCGTGACCGCCCAGACCACCGTGCAGACCACCTCCGCCCCGGCCCGACCCGCCGTCGGACCTCCTGGTCCGGTGCCCGGTGCGGCCGGCACCGTGCTCGACCTGCTCGAGCGCTCCCGCGGCGGGCTGCTGCTGGCCTGCCACAGCAGCACCGCCGCCGAGCGCTACACCCAGGCCCACCTCTCCGCGCTACGGGCCGGAGCGGCTCTGCTCGCTGCCCGGAGCGCACCCACCCGACGGGCACGGCCGCGCAGCGTGTGGGAGGCGCTGCCCACGGTGGCGCCCGAGCTGACGGAGTGGGCGGTCTTCTTCGCCGAGTCCGGGCGTCGCCGGCTGGCGCTCGAGCGGGGGGCCGACGTGGTGACCCCCCGGGACGCCGACGACCTGGTGCGCTCGGGCGAACGGTTCCTGGAGCTGGTGCGTGCAGCGCTGCACCTGCCCTGCGGCACGCCGCTGTCCTCCGAGCTCTCCCCGCTCGGTCACGGGTGAGCCGCGGAGCTGGTGCCCCCGTGCCCGGTCCCGACTTCGTGCACCTGCACGTCGCCTCCAGCGCCTCGATGCGCTACGGCGCCTCCCACCCCGGCGAGCTCGTCGAGCGGGCCGCTGCCCTGGGTCAGCCCGCGCTCGCGCTCACCGACCGCGACGGCGTCTACGGCGCCGTGCGCTTCGTCCGCGCCTGCACCCAGGCCGGGATCGACCCCGTGCTCGGCGTCGACCTCGCGCTCGGCGCGGACCGCCACGAGACGGGCAGGGCGACGGGCAGGGCGACGGGCAGGGCGACCTCGGGACGGGTGACGCTGAGCGGGGCGGAGGCGCTGGGCCGGTCGGCACCGGACCCGCCCACCCGCACCCCGGTGAAGGGCGGTCTCCACCCTGGTCAACGACCAGCAGCCGCGCGTGGTCGTGCTGACCCGTGGCCAGCGCGCCGGGCTCGAGCCCGGCGCGGGCTGGGCCAGGCTGTGCCGGCTCGTCACCCAGACCCACCTCGCGGGGGAGCGGGGACTGCCGCGGACGCGGCCGGAGCTCCTGGCGCGGGCCGCCTCCCCGGTGGAGGGCGTGGCCCCGGTCGTGGTGCTGCTCGGTCCCGACTCCGACGTCGGCCGGGCGGTGCTGGCCCGTCACCGGGGAGAGGCCAGGGCCCGGCTGGAGGCCTGGCGGGCGACGCTGCCCCCGGGTGCGCTGCGGGTCGAGGTCGTCTGCCACGGCGGCCCGGAGGGGACGCCGGGCAGCCTCGGCCACGCCACCCGGCTGTGGGCGCTGGCCCGGGAGAGCGGCGTCCCGGCCGTGCTCACCGCCGCCGTCCGGCACGCGGTGCCCGAGCAGGCCAGGGTGGTGGACGTGCTCGACGCGGCGCGCCGGATGGTCGCCCTCGACGAGCGGCACCTCGACCGGGTCAGCGCTGCGGGCCACCTGGCCGGCACGGCCACCATGCTCGACGTCGCCCGGCGTCTGGAGGAGGCCGGCGGGGCCGACGCCCGGGCCGCCGACCTGCTGCGCGACACGCTGGCCCTGGCCCAGGAGTGCCGTCAGGACCCCCGCTCGGACCTCGGGGTCGGCGCGGTCCACCTGCCCGAGCCCGAGGTGCTCGGGGTCAGCGGGGTGGGTGAGGCGCACGCGGTCCTCACGCGACGCTGCTCCGCCGCGGTGCCCACCCGCTACGCCGGCGCGTCCACGGCATACCTCGACCGGGTCCGCGCCCGGCTCGACGAGGAGCTGGGCGTGATCGCCGGGCTGGGCTACCCCACCTACTTCCTCACCGTGGCCGCCGTCTGCGACCTCATCCGCGACAACGGGGTGCGGGTCGCGGCACGCGGTTCGGGCGCCGGCAGCCTGGTGACCTACCTGCTCGGCATCAGCGGCGTCGACCCGATGGAGCACGGGCTGCTGATGGAGCGGTTCTGCTCGCCGCTGCGCGCGCAGCTGCCGGACATCGACATCGACGTGGAGTCGGCCCGGCGCACCGAGATGTACGAGCGCATCCTGGAGCGTTTCGGCTCCGACCGGGTGACCTGCGTGTCGATGGTCGAGACCTACCGGGTGCGGCACGCGATCCGCGACGTCGCCGCGACCCTGGGGATGCCCCCGGGGGAGATCGACGTGCTCGCCAAGGCGTTCCCGCACATCCGGGCCCGCGACGCCCGGGCCGCGATCCGCGACCTGCCCGAGCTGCGCCGGCAGGGCCTGGACGCCCCCCGGATGCAGCTGATGCTGGAGCTGGTCGAGTCGCTCGACGGGCTGCCGCGGCACATCGCGATGCACCCGTGCGGGGTGATCCTGTCCAACACCGGGCTCCTCGACCGGACCCCGGTCGAGGCCAGCTGGCTGGGCTTCCCGATGAGCCAGTTCGACAAGGACGACGTCGAGGAGCTGGGGCTGCTCAAGCTCGACGTCCTCGGCATCCGGATGCAGTCGGCGATGTCGCACGCCGTCGACGAGATCGCGCGCGTCGACGGGGTGGCGGTCGACCTCGACGACCGCGCCCAGGTGCCGCTGGACGACGGCGACACCTTCGCCCTCATCCAGTCCACCCGCACCCTGGGATGCTTCCAGATCGAGTCGCCCGGTCAGCGCGAGCTGGTCGGCAAGTTCGCCCCGGAGACGTTCTCGGACATCGTCATCGACATCTCGCTGTTCCGCCCCGGCCCGGTGAAGTCGGACATGATCCGGCCCTTCCTGCACGCCCGGCAGGGCTGGGGCGAGCCGGAGTACCTCCACCCCAGCCTCGTGCCCTACCTCCAGGAGACCTGCGGCGTCGTGGTCTTCCACGAGCAGGTGCTGCAGATCGTCGCCGAGACCACGGGCGTCAGCCTGGCCCAGGCCGACGAGGTGCGCCGCGCGATGGGCACGCCGCAGGGCCAGGCCGAGGTCGAGCTGTGGTGGCGGGCGGCGGCCGCGGGCCGTGGCTATCGGCCCGCGGACGTCGACCGGATCTGGGAGGTGCTCGCCGCCTTCGCCTCCTTCGGGTTCTGCAAGGCGCACGCCGCGGCCTTCGCGCTGCCCACCTACCAGTCGGCGTGGCTCAAGACCCATCACACGGCGGCCTTCCTGGCCGGCGTCCTCACGCACGACCCGGGCATGTACCCCAAGCGGCTCATCCTCGACGAGGTCCGCAGCATGGGGGTGCGCGTCCTGGGGCTGGACGTCAACGCCTCGGGGGAGACCTACCGGGTGGAGCGGCTCGAGGACGGGCCGGGGTATGCCGTGGCAGGTGTTCCGCGGAGCACCTCGGGCCGCACCCCCGACCACGTCGACCGGGTGATGGCCACCGTGGAGCAGCGGGCCGGGGACTACGGCATCCGGCTGTCGCTGGCGGACGTCAAGGGCATCAGCGACGACGAGGTCCGGCGGATCGTGGCGGGCCAGCCCTTCGCCTCGCTGTCCGACCTGTGGCAGCGGGCCCGTCCGAGCAGACCCATCGCCGAGCGGCTGGTGCTGGCCGGGGGGCTGGACACGGTGCACCGCGTGGGTCGCCACGGCACCGGGCGCGGTGGGCTGACCCGCCGCGACCTGCTGCTGCACGTGCGCGAGCTCGACCGCTGGACCCGGCACGCGTCGACGGGGGCCGGGCGCAGCCGCGGCGGTCGGCGCCGTCCCGCACCGTCGCTGCCCGGGGGCGGGGCAGGCGGGGCCGGGGCCGGTGCGGCCGGCGAGGTCGCCGCCCTGACCCGTGCCCAGGCCGGCGGACCCCGGACCTGGCACCCCCACGAGGGCGCCGCCACCCAGATGGTGCTCCAGCTCGGCGACGAGCCCGCTCCCGAGCCGGGCAGCGGACTGCCGGAGATGACCGTCCAGGAACAGCTGCGGGCCGAGCTCGAGGTGCTCGGGATGGACGTGAGCCAGCACGTCGTGGCCGGGTTCGTGCCGATGCTCACCGACCTCGGGGTCACCCGGGCCCGGGACCTGCTGGCGCAGCGCAACGGTTCCGAGGTGCTGATCGCCGGGGCCAAGGTCGCCACGCAGACACCGCCGGTGCGCTCCGGCCGGCGGGTGGTGTTCCTGACCCTCGACGACGGCAGCGGACCGGCGGACGCCACCTTCTTCGAGGACGTGCAGGGCCCGTTCGCGGCGACCATCTTCCACTCCTGGCTGCTGCTGGTGCGCGGCGTGCTGAGGCGCACGGGACCCCGGGGGATCTCGCTGCGCGCGACCGGGGCGTGGGAGCTGGGGGCGCTGTCCCAGGCCTGGGAGACCGGTGGCCCGGCCGCGGTCCACGCCCTCATGGCCGCCACCGAGGAGCAGGCGCGGGCGTTGCTCGCCGCGGCGGAGGCGGCCGAGGCCGGGTCGCCGGGCCAGGGCCAGGGGCGCCGGGTCCTGGTCCACGCCTCGGGCTTCCGGCAGTCGCCCTACGCCGACATCCGCCCGGCGGGGGAGACCACCCGCGGCCCCGGCAGCAAGCTGTGGCACTCCAGCCCCGGGAGCTCGGGATGGTGAACCTCCTCGTGCCGGCGCCGCCGGCCGGTCCGACCACCGACATCACGGTGCTCCACGTCGACATGGACGCCTTCTACGCCGCGGTCTCCCTGCTCGAGCACCCCGACCTGCGCGGCGTGCCCGTCGTGGTGGGGGGCGGGTGGCGCAGCGTGGTGCTGTCGGCGACGTACGAGGCGAGGGCCTTCGGGGTGCGCTCCGGCATGCCGATGGCCACGGCACGCCGGCTGTGCCCCCCGGCGGTCGTCGTCCGGCCCGACCACGACCGCTACGCCCGGGTGTCCGAGGCGGTGATGGCGATCTTCGCCGAGGTCACCCCGCGGATGGAGCCGGTGTCCATGGAGGAGGCCTTCCTCGACGTCTCCGCCGCCGGTCGTCAGTGGGGCGACCCCGCCGCCATCGGGCAGTGGATCCGTGACACGGTCGCCGACGAGCAGCAGATCACCTGCTCGGTCGGCGGGGCACCCAGCAAGGCGGTGGCCAAGATGGCCTCCCGCGCGGCCAAGCCGGACGGCATGCGCCTGGTCGGCCGGGCCGAGGTGGTGCCCTTCCTGCACCCGATGCCGGTCGGTGCGCTGTGGGGGGTGGGGGAGGCGACCGAGGCCGAGCTGCACCGGCTCGGGCTGCACACCGTGGCCCAGCTCGCGCACGTGCCGGTGGTGACGCTGCGCAGGGCCTTCGGCGAGCAGGCCGGGGCCCGCCTGCACACGCTGGCGTGGGGGCAGGACACCGATCCCGTGACTCCCGCCCGGACCGAGCGCAGCGTGGGCTCCTCGGAGACCTTCGCCCACGACGTCGACGACCCGGAGGTGATCCGCCGGCAGCTGCTCCACCTCGCCGAGCGCACCGCCAGCCGGATGCGGCACGGCGCGGTGCTCGGGCGGACCGTGGTGCTCACCGTGCGCTTCTCCGACTTCACCACGATCACCCGCTCGCGGACCGTCGCGGTCCCCACCGACGTGACCCGTGAGGTGCACACCACCGTCTGCGCCCTGTATGACGCACTGGGGCTCCAGCGGGCCCGGATCAGGATGCTCGGGGTCCGGGTCGAGGGAATCACCGAGGTCGGACGCACCCCGGTTCAGGGTCGTCTCGACGAGCCCGAGCGCGGCTGGCGGGAGGCCGAGCGGGCCATGGACCGGGCCGCTGCCCGGTTCGGGCACGACGCGGTCCGGCCGGCGAGCCTGCTGCGACCCTCGGGCGGGAACTCCCGCTAGTACTTCCCGCGTTCAGGTCATATCCTTGTTGACCTAGAGAACATGGACGTTCCGCCTACCCCCCCGTGCGGACCGGCCGACACATCACCCCGGAGGTCCACCGTGCCGCTCTCCGAACACGAACAGCGTGTGCTCGAGCAGATGGAGCAAGCCCTCTACGCCGAGGACCCCCGTCTGGCGACCACGCTGAAGAGCACCGCTGCGCAGGCGCACGGCATCGACCGCCGTCGCATCGCCCTCGGTGTGCTCGTCGCGCTCGGTGGACTGGCACTTGTGCTCACCGGGGTGATGACCCAGATGATCTGGGTCGGCGCGGTCGGCTTCCTGGCGATGGTCCTCGGCGGCGGGTGGGCCGCGAAGCCCTCACGCTCGGGCCGGCCCCGGCTGGGGGTCGCCGGACCCGACGGCAAGCCCCGACGCCCGGCTGGTGGCGCCGGTGGTGGCGGCGGCAAGGGCGGCGGGGGCCGGGGGCCCAAGCCGCCGCGGGCACCCCGGGACGGCGGCGGCTTCATGCAGCGCATGGAGCAGCAGTGGGACCGCCGCAAGGAGCAGGGCCCCTTCTGAGCCCGCCGACGAACGACGCCACCGACCTGGCGGCTCTGCTGGCGCGGGTCGCCGACCAGGACCAGGGGGCGTTCGCCGACCTCTACGACGCCGTCGCAGCCCGTGTCCACGGGCTGGCCCTGCGTGTCCTGCGCAACCCCACGATGGCCGAGGACGTCACCCAGGAGGTCTTCCTCCAGGTCTGGCGGGAGGCCACCGCCTTCGACCCCGACCGCGGATCGGCGCTCGCCTGGCTGATGACGATCGCCCACCGGCGCGCCGTCGACCGGGTCCGGTCCGAGGAGGCCCAATCCGCACGGCTGCACCGCTACGAATCACTGCACGAGACCGTGCCCTTCGACTCCACCGCCGAGGCCGGAGAGCTGCGCTGGGAGGCCACGCGCGTGCGTCGTGCCATCGACACGGTGGGCGAGCCGCACCGCACGGCGCTGATGCTCGCCTACTTCGACGGGCTGACGCACCGTGAGGTGGCCGAGCGCACCCAGGTCCCCCTGGGGACGGCCAAGACGAGGATCCGCGACGGACTGCGCAAGATGCGCCAGGTGATGACAGGAGGTGAGCAGGGGTGAAGGACATGGATGAGGACGACCAGGTCCACGACCTGGCAGCGGCCTATGCCGTGGACGCCGTCGACGAGACGGAGCGCGCCCGCTTCGAGGCGCACCTGTCGACCTGTCCCGACTGCACCGCCGTCGTGCAGGAGCTGCGCGAGGCTGCGGTCGAGCTCTCGACCGACCTCGAGGTCGCGCCGCCCGCCGACCTGCGTGGTCGCGTGCTGGCGGCGGTCGCGGCGGACGCGGCCGCGGGCCGGGCGACGGAGGGGACGGCGCACACCGTGCACACCGGCGGTGACGTCGTCCCGCTGCGGGCCTCCCGTCGCCCCGCGCACCGCGACGCCGGTCGTCCCGCGCGCCCTGCCCGCTGGCTGGCTGCGGCCGCTGCGGCCGCGGTCGTCGTGGTCGGGGGCTGGGGGGTCACCCAGGTGCTGGGCGCCGACCCCGCCGAGCGGATCGTCGCGGCCTCGGACGCGCGCGAGTACTCCGCGCGCACCGACGTGGGGACCGTCGAGGTGATCAGCTCGGCCGACCGTGACGCCGCGGTCCTGCGGCTGCCCTCGGACGTGGACCCGCCTCCGGAGGGCAGCGTCTACCAGGCGTGGTTCGTGGGCGCCGACGGCTCGGCCCGGTCCGCCGGTGTCCTCACGGTCGAGGTGCTCGACGAGGGTGACGTGGTCCTGGAGGGGACGCCCGAGGGGGCGGCCGCCGTGGGCCTGACGGTCGAGCCGGCCGGCGGCTCGGAGCAGCCGACCACGGAGCCGTTCGCCGTGGTCCCGCTCAGCTGAGAGCCTGACCCACGCTGAGAGCCTGACCCACAGGGCGGCCGCAGACGACGACGAGGTGGGGGGGGGGGTTGGGGGGAAAAACCCCCCCCTTCCCGC
>NZ_JBJFZS010000002.1:0-87172 GCF_045032595.1 Ornithinimicrobium jinqii | reverse complement strand
AGGTGTTCCGCGGAACACCTGCCACCTCGTCACTGCCGAGCGGCTGACCACGAGGTCTCAGCCCTCGATCGACACCTGCCTGGCGAAGACCACCGTGTTGTCGACGTGGTGGCCGCTGCCCTCGTCGAACTCGCCGCCGCACGTGATGACGCGCAGCTCCGGCCCGGGCGTGGCACCGTAGACGTCCACGGTCGGGAAGGCGTCCTTGGCGAACCGGTCCACGCGATAGACCTCGTAGACCACCGTCCGGCCGTCCTCACGGTCCACCTCGACCCGGTCTCCCACGGTCGTGGCACCGAGATCGAAGAAGACCGACGGTCGTCCGCCGGGACCGGTCACGTGCCCCTCGACGACCGTCGGCCCGACCTCCCCGGGGGTCGGCGAGCCGGAGTACCAGGCCGCCTGGTCGACCAGCGCACCCGTCGGGACCTCTAGCGTGCCGTCGGCCGCCAGGCCCAACGGGTGCAGGGCGCTGGTCACGTCGATGGCCGGCAGGCGCACCTCCACCGGGGCAGAGGCGGCCACCTGCGGGTATGTCGTGCTCGGTGCCCCGGCGGACGGGGTCACCCCCGACCCCGCGGCCGCCCCCGGCCCGGTCGCGGGGTCGGTGGGCCCGGTCGCTCCCGAGGCCGACGAGGGGGTCTCCCCCGGCGCCGGTGCTTCCGTCGCGGACGGCGGCGCGGACGGCGACGACGGCGCGGCCGCCGACGACGACGCCGGAGGGGCGGGCGGGTCGGGCACCTGCCCGGCGACCCCGCAGGCCGCCAGACCCAGGCCCAGCGCCGTCACCACCCCGGCCAGCGCGACCGGGAGCGCGGGGCGCTGACCGCCCCCGCGCTCCCGGTGCCGCTGCGACATACCTCGTCAGTCCTGCGCGCGGCGACGGACCAGCAGGGACCCGGCGCCCACGGCGGCCAGGAGGGCGCCACCGGCGATCAGGCCGCCCTGCTCCATGCCCTGGGTGCTGCCGCCACCGGTCTGGACGCCGCCGGACGGGGCCTCCATCGGCGCGACGTCGAGGGCGCCGCAGAGCGCGGGGTCGGTCGCCTCGGACGGCAGGCTCGGGTCGAGGTCGGACTCCTGGTCGCCGTCGTAGGCGCCGCTGCCGTTGTGGTCGGTCCCGTGCACCACGACCACACCGTCACCGGCGGCGATCTGCGCGGCGACCTCGTCGCTGACCTCGAAGGTCCGCTCGTAGGTGTAGGTGCCCATGGCGGGGAAGTTGGCCACGTCGAGCGCGTGGTCCGGTCCCGTCATGCCGCCCTCGGTGGTCAACGACACCGCGACGCCGCCGTAGGAGCCGACCGCGTCGGTGGTGCGGATCGCGCCGTCGGCGCCGGTCCCCTCCATCATGGGGTCCGGGCAGGAGTTGGTGCCGCCGATGTGGATGTGCTGGGCGTGCGGCGCGCCGTCGAGGAGACCGGAGACCTCCATCGAGAGCCACACCTCGTTGCCGGTGACCTTGGCCCAGACGGTGCCGCTGCCGCCCGAGTCGTTGAGCTCGCCGAGCGTGGACATCAGCTCGGTGTGGTCCGCGGCCGAGGAGGACAGGGCCATCGGTCCGGCGAGGAGGACGGGCACGGCCAGGGCGGCCAGGGTGGTCGTGAGCTTCTTCATGACGGACTCCTTGTGGGGTGAGCCGGCGGACGGGGTGTCTTCCGGGCGTCACGAGGGGTTCGCCACGACCGCGGTCGTGGATTGCGAAGGTGATCTACGTCACATCGAGGAAGATGATCGTCACAGCCCAGGCCGCGATGATCGTGAAGGCGGTGGCCAGCTCGATGAGGATGTTGGTGCCCACGGCGCGCAGCGCGTGCTTCGTCGCCGTCCACGCCTCGCCGCGGTCGCGGGTGCGGGCCAGCGACACCAGGAAGATGCCGAGCGGGAAGCCCACGAACAGCCCGACGACGGGGATCACGAACGCCATCACGATCGCGACGGCGACACCCACGAGCAGGGTGCTGGTGCGCACCCCGGCGGCCTTCATCCTCTTGCCGGGCACCAGCCACTGCAGCGCGGTCCCGGCGAGCCAGACGACCACGGCGACGGCGAGCATCCCCCAGCCCAGCGTCGAACGCTCGTCGAGCGCCCACAGCAGCACCCCGCCCACGATGATGAGCAGACCCGGCAGGACGGGCAGCACGATGCCCAGCACGCCGACGACCATCAGCAGGGCCACCACGACCTCGACCGCACTCATGGCGGTCAGTCTGCCAGCCGGGTGAGGGTATGCCGTCCCGCCCGACCCGGGACGCACGTCGCCCGCCCACGTGGGGACGTGGGCGGGCGACGTGGTTCGCCCGGAGAGGGCGGGGCGGCGGTGCGTGCTACAGGACCGCAGCCTCTTCGGCGTGCAGGCGAGCCGTCTCGTCGAGGATGTCGACGTCCTGCAGGTGGCGCAGCTTGTCGAGGTGCTCGCGGCCGTGGTGGGCGCAGAAGTGCAGCTCCAGACCGTCGACGAGCCGGGCTCGCACGTAGGCCTGGGATCCGCACCGGTCGCACCGGTCGGCGGTGGTCAGTTCCGGGGTCATGGTGGCGTTCACGGGCATCTCCTCTCCTGCACCAGGGTGCCGGGGGTGGTCCACCCCTGGTGCGTCTCAGTCAAGCACGTCAACGTACCCGCACCCTGTGTTTGTGCCCGAGCGGCCGATCTTTTCGCTCCGGGCGTAGTCGGGGAGGCGCGGTGGTGCCCCCGACCCGTGCGCCTGCGGGGGTGTGTCGGCGCCGCGGGTTAACCTGCCCCGGTGACGACCAGCACCGACTACTCCGCACGTCACCTCCAGGTTCTCGAGGGCCTCGAGGCGGTGCGCAAGCGCCCGGGGATGTACATCGGGTCCACCGACTCCCGCGGCCTGATGCACTGCCTGTGGGAGATCATCGACAACTCGGTCGACGAGGCGCTCGGTGGCCACGGCGACCGCATCGAGGTCGTGCTGCACGCGGACGGCTCGGTCGAGGTCCGCGACCACGCGCGCGGCATTCCCGTCGACATCGAGCCGCGCACGGGGCTCAGCGGGGTCGAGGTCGTCTTCACCAAGCTGCACGCGGGCGGGAAGTTCGGCGGCGGGTCCTACGCCGCCTCGGGCGGGCTGCACGGTGTCGGCGCCTCGGTCGTCAACGCGCTGTCGAGCCGGCTCGACGTCGAGGTGGACCGCGCGGGCAGGACCTACGGCATGAGCTTCCGTCGCGGGGAGCCCGGGATCTTCGACGACGGCCGGTCGGCGCCCTCGCCGGACGCCGTGTTCACGCCGTTCGAGAAGAGCAGCGAGCTGGGCGTCGTCGGCAAGGCGAGACGGGGGGTCACCGGCACCCGGGTGCGCTACTGGGCCGACCCGCAGATCTTCATCGCCTCCGCGGCGTTCGACCACGAGGAGCTCTACGCCCGCGCGCGGCAGACCGCCTTCCTCGTGCCTGGGCTCACGGTGGCCGTGCGGGACGAGCGCGGCCTGCCCGGAACGCCCGGGGTGGACGGACCCCACGAGGAGGTCTTCGCCTACTCGGGCGGGATCACCGAGTATGCCGAGTACCTCGCCCCGGACTCGGGCGTCACCGACGTCTGGCGGCTGCGCGGGTCCGGAGCCTTCACCGAGACCGTGCCGGTCCTCGACGACCGCGGGCACATGGTCGCCCGCGAGGTCGAGCGCGAGTGCGAGGTCGACGTCGCCGTCCGGTGGGGGACCGGCTACGACACCACGCTGCGCAGCTTCGTCAACATCATCGCCACCCCCAAGGGCGGCACCCACGTCGCGGGCTTCGACCAGGCGCTGCTCAAGGTCTTCCGCAAGCAGCTCGAGCTCAACGCCCGCCGCCTCAAGGTCGGGAACGACAAGGTCGACAAGGACGACGTCGCCGCCGGGCTGACGGCCGTGGTGACGGTGCGGCTCTCCGAGCCGCAGTTCGAGGGGCAGACCAAGGAGGTGCTGGGCACCAACGCCGTCCGCGCGATCGTGGCGCGGGTCGTGGAGCAGGAGCTCACCGCCCGGCTGACCTCCACCCACCGCGGTGACAAGGCGCAGGCCTCGCTCCTGCTCGACAAGGTCGTCTCGGAGATGAAGTCGCGGATCTCGGCCCGCCTGCACAAGGAGACCCAGCGGCGCAAGAACGCCCTCGAGTCCTCGTCGCTGCCGGCCAAGCTCGCGGACTGCCGCACCAACGACACCGCGCGCAGCGAGCTGTTCATCGTCGAGGGGGACAGTGCCCTCGGCACCGCCAAGCTGGCCCGCTCCAGCGACCACCAGGCGCTGCTGCCGATCCGCGGGAAGATCCTCAACGTCCAGAAGGCGTCGGTCTCGGACATGCTCTCCAACGCCGAGTGCGCCGCGATCATCCAGGTCGTCGGCGCGGGGTCGGGCCGCTCGTTCGACCTCGACCTGGCCCGCTACGGCAAGATCATCATCATGACCGACGCCGACGTCGACGGCGCCCACATCCGCACCCTGCTGCTCACCCTGTTCTTCCGCTACATGCGCCCCCTGGTCGAGGCGGGGCGGGTGTACGCCGCGATGCCGCCCCTGCACCGGATCGAGGTGACCGGGGCCCGCGGCGGCAAGAAGGAGTACATCTACACCTACACCGAGCAGGAGATGCGCCGGACCACGGCCGGGCTGCTCAAGAAGGGCCGCACGATCAAGCAGCCGATGCAGCGCTACAAGGGTCTGGGGGAGATGGACGCCGACCAGCTGGCGGAGACGACGATGGACCCGCGCTACCGCACGCTGCGCCGGATCACGCTGGTCGACGCGGCCCGTGCCGACGGGGTCTTCGACCTTCTCATGGGGGCCAACGTGGCTCCCCGCAAGGACTTCATCGTGGACTCGGCGCACGACCTGGACCGCGAGCGCATCGACGCCTGAGCGTGAGTTCCCTCACCCCTGGGCCCCGGTGGTCGGGTGACCGGCCGTCCGTCCGGTAGGCTAGAAAGACACCCGCTGCCCCCACGAGGGCCGGGAGAGACATCTCAGGACGATCCGATCCTGGGTTCCGCGGGCGCCACGACGAGCGCCTGGAGGTAGGTCCGGTCGCGCCAGTGAGCGTCGAGGCGAGATCCAACCTCGACGATCCGACGAAACGAGTTGACCCCCCGTGGCTACATCCATCCCCGCTTCCGGCAAGACCAAGGCGCGACACACGCCGGCACAGAAGAAGGCCGCCCGTGACGCCCGCGAGAAGTCGTCACGCGCCCAGCTCAAGGGCCGGCGCGAGCGGCCGACCGCCGACCGCGGTCCCTCTTCCCACTCCCGCGACGACCGTAGCAGCGACACCCGCGGTGGCTACCAGTCCCGGGACGACCGCGGCTCCGACTCCCGCGGCGGCTACCAGCGTCGCGACGACCGCGGCTCCGACTCCCGCGGCGGCTACCAGCGTCGCGACGACCGTCCGGCCTACCAGTCCCGCGACGACCGCAGCAGCGACTCCCGCGGTGGCTACCAGCGTCGCGACGACCGCGGCAGCGACTCCCGCGGTGGCTACCAGTCCCGGGACGACCGCGGCTCCGACTCCCGCGGCGGCTACCAGCGTCGTGACGACCGTCCGGCCTACCAGTCCCGCGACGACCGCAGCAGCGACACCCGTGGCGGCTACCAGCGTCGCGACGACCGGGGTGCCGACACCCGCGGCAGCTACCAGCGCCGCGACAGCAGCCCCGCGCAGGGACAGGGCGAGCGCCCGGCACGCCCCCGCTGGGCCGACGAGGACCGCAGCGACTGGCGCGACCAGCGTCGTGAGCGGGAGGCCCGCGAGGAGCGCGGCGGCCGTCGCGAGCACACCTTCCGCACCCACCGCGACGACCGCGAGGGCCGCAGCACCGAGCGCGGCACCCACGAGGGCCGCAGCTGGGACAAGGACCGTCGCCGTGACGACACCCGTCGTGACGACCGCTTCGTCCCCCGCGAGCGCACCGACGCCGCCCCCTCCGCCGAGGACGACCGCGAGGCGGCGGAGGCCGCATACCAGGAGCACATGGCCGCCAGCGCGCGCGCCGAGGTCGCCGCCGAGGTGACCGAGGACAACGGTTTCGCCACCCTCGGGCTGGACGAGCGCCTCGTCGCCGCCCTGGCCCGCACCGGCATCACCCAGCCCTTCCCGATCCAGTCCGCGACGATCCCCGACGCGCTCGCCGGCAAGGACCTGCTCGGCCGCGGCCAGACCGGCTCCGGCAAGACGATGGCCTTCGGCCTGCCGATGCTGCACCGCCTCAGCCAGCGCCCCCGCGCGGTGCCGCACCGTCCGCGCGCCCTCATCCTGACCCCCACCCGCGAGCTGGCGATGCAGATCGTGGACGCCCTGGCCCCGATGATGCGGGCCGTCGACAAGCGCTTCCTCCTGGTCGCGGGCGGTATGTCGTACACGCCGCAGCTGGCGGGCCTGGAGCGCGGTGTCGACGTGCTCGTCGCCACGCCCGGCCGCCTCATCGACCTGATCGAGCGCAAGGCCGCCGACCTGTCCGAGATCGAGGTCGCCGTCCTCGACGAGGCCGACCACATGGCCGAGATGGGCTTCGTCGAGGCGATCCGGCAGGTCCTCGACCTCACGCCGAAGGACGGCCAGCGGCTGCTCTTCTCCGCCACGCTGGACCACGGGGTGGACCAGATCGCCAAGACCTACCTCACCGACCCGGTGACCCACTCCACCGACGACGCCACCGCGAGCGTCACCACGATGGAGCACCACGTCTTCCTGGTGCACCCGCACCACAAGAAGCCGATCACGGCGGCGATCGCCAACCGCCCCGGCCGCACCATCGTCTTCTGCCGCACCAAGCTGGGCGCCGACCGCATCGCCCTGCAGCTGCGCGAGTCCGGCGTCTTCGCGGCGGCCCTGCACGGTGGCCTCAACCAGGCCCAGCGCACGCGCGTGCTCGACGCCTTCAAGGGCGGCACCCTGCCGGTGCTGGTCGCCACGGACGTCGCGGCCCGCGGCATCCACGTCGACGACGTGTCGCTGGTGCTGCAGGTCGACCCGCCGGCCGACCACAAGGACTACCTGCACCGTTCGGGCCGCACCGCCCGCGCCGGTGACCGCGGCGCCGTGGTGACGCTGGCGCTGCCCCACCAGAAGAAGCAGGTGGGTCGTCTCCTCGACGCCGCCGGCGTCCAGACCGACGCCCTGGTCGTGGCGCCGGAGGACGTCGCGATCATCGAGACCGCCGGGGGCTCCATGCCCACCGGCGACGCGATCCTGCAGAGCCAGCTCGACTCGATCCTGCGTCCCGCGCGTCCTTCCGGTCGCGGTGGTCGTGGACGCGACGGCGGCAGGCAGGGTGGCGGCTACCGCGGCAGCCGGCCCGACCGCGGCAACGACCGGGGCGGCCACGGCGGACCCCGCCGCAGCGGCCAGGACGGCCCGAACCGGCGCCCGCGTCGCGACCCCGACGCGCCGCCGCGCGACAGCCGGCCCGACTGGACCCCGCGCTGACGCACAGTCGGGGACCGACGGCATACGCCCGTCGGTCCCTGACCTAGCATGACGGGCATGCCAGACACCATCGACCCCTCGCTCCAGCACGCCTACAAGGAGGTGCTGCGCCGCAACCCCGGTGAGCACGAGTTCCACCAGGCGGTGGAGGAGGTGCTCGGCACCCTCGGGCCGGTGGTGAAGCGGCACCCGCACTACCTCGCCGAGCGGGTCATCGAGCGGCTGTGCGAGCCGGAGCGGCAGATCATCTTCCGCGTGCCGTGGACCGACGACGTGGGCCAGGTGCAGATCAACCGCGGGTTCCGGGTCGAGTACTCCTCGGTCCTGGGCCCCTACAAGGGCGGTCTGCGCTTCCACCCCAGCGTGCTGCTGGGGACGGTGAAGTTCCTCGGGTTCGAGCAGATCTTCAAGAACGCGCTGACCGGGCTGCCCATCGGCGGCGGCAAGGGCGGCTCGGACTTCGACCCCAAGGGCCGCTCCGACACCGAGGTCATGCGGTTCTGCCAGTCGTTCATGACCGAGCTATACCGGCACATCGGGGAGTACACCGACGTCCCTGCGGGCGACATCGGGGTCGGCGCGCGTGAGATCGGCTACCTCTTCGGGCAGTACAAGCGGATCACCAACCGCTACGAGGGCGGCGTCATCACCGGCAAGGGCCTGGCATGGGGCGGAAGCCAGGCCCGCACCGAGGCGACCGGCTACGGCACCGTCGTCTTCGCCCAGGAGATGGCCAAGCACGCGGGCCTGGGCTTCGAGGGGCACGACGTGGTCGTCTCCGGCTCGGGCAACGTCGCGATCTACGCGATCGAGAAGGTGAACCAGCTCGGCGGGCGGGTCCTCGCCTGCTCCGACTCCTCGGGGTACGTCGTGGACGAGCAGGGCATCGACCTCGAGCTGCTCAAGGAGGTCAAGGAGGTCCAGCGGGGCCGGGTGCAGGACTACGCGACGGCGCGCAGCAGCGCCCGGTTCGTCGACGGCGGCAGCGTCTGGGACGTCCCGTGCCAGGTGGCCCTGCCCTGCGCGACGCAGAACGAGCTCGACGAGCACGCTGCCGCCGCCCTGGTCAGGGGCGGCACCGAGATCGTCGCCGAGGGCGCGAACATGCCGTGCACGCCCGCCGCCGTGCGGGTCTTCCAGCAGGCCGGGGTGCTCTTCGGCCCCGGCAAGGCCGCCAACGCCGGCGGCGTCGCGACCTCGGCGCTGGAGATGCAGCAGAACGCCTCCCGCGACAGCTGGACCTTCGAGCACACCGAGGAGCGGCTCGCCGCGATCATGCGTCGCATCCACGAGCGCGTCGTCACCACCGCCGAGGACTACGACCGCCCCGGCGACTACGTCTTCGGCGCCAACGCCACCGGCTTCGTCCAGGTCGCCGACTCCATGCTCGCGATGGGCGTCATCTGAGCCGGTCGTGCCCACCGAGCCCTAGCATCGAGCGCATGACAACCACCTCGCACGACGTCGTCGTCGTCGGCGGCGGCCACAACGGCCTGACCGCTGCCGCCTACCTCGCCCGGGCCGGTCTCTCGGTCCTGCTGCTGGAGCGTCAGGAGGCGGTCGGCGGGGCCACCGTCTCGGCGGAGGCCTTCGCGGGGATGGGCGCGAGGCTGTCCCGGTACTCCTACCTCGTCAGCCTGCTCCCTCGGCAGATCGTCGACGACCTCGGTCTGTCGCTGCACCTCGCCCGTCGGCGCTACTCCTCCTACACCCCCGTCCCCGGCGGTGACACGGGGCTGCTCATCGACAACGAGGACGCCGGCGCGACCGCCCGGTCCTTCGCGGCGGTCGGCGCGGCGGCGGACGCGCCCCGGTGGCACGAGTTCTACGACCGGACCGGGCAGCTGGCCAGGGCCGTCTGGCCGACGATGACCGAGCCGCTGCTGCGCCGCGGGGAGCTGGCGCGCAGGGTGGGGGACCCGGGCCTGGTCCGCGACTTCCTCGAGCGTCCGCTGGGGGAGGTCGTCGAGGCCACCTTCACCGACGACCTGGTGCGTGGTGTCGTCCTCACCGACGGCCTGATCTCCACCTTCGCCCCCGCCCACGGCACCGACCTGCGTCACAACGTCTGCTTCCTCTACCACGTGGTCGGCGGGGGCACCGGCGACTGGGACGTCCCGGTCGGCGGCATGGGCCAGGTCTCCGACCAGCTCGCGGACGTCGCCCGCCGCGCCGGCGCCCGGCTGCGGACCTCGGCGACGGTGACCGCTGTCGAGGAGGGCGCCGTGACCTGGCAGGACGGGCGGGGTAGGGAGTCGCGCGCCACCGCGCGCCACGTCCTGTGGGCGGGCGCCCCGGCCGTCCTCGACGACCTCATGGGCGTCGGGCACGAGCGTGTGGAGGGCTCCCAGGTCAAGGTCAACCTGCTGCTCTCCCGGCTGCCCCGGCTGCTCGACACCTCGGTGGACCCGGCCGCCGCGTTCGGTGGCACCTTCCACATCAACGAGACCTACACCCAGCTCGAGGACGCCTACCGCAGCGCCGAGGGCGGCCGGGTGCCCGACCCCGTGCCCGCCGAGATCTACTGCCACTCGCTGACCGACCCCTCGATCCTCAGCCCGCAGCTGCAGGCCTCCGGGGCGCACACCCTGACCGTCTTCACCCTGCAGACGCCGGACCGCCTCCTGGACGCCTCCGACGGCCACGACGACGTCCACGTCCAGGACCGGGCCCGGGAGCGGCTGGAGCGGGCCGTGCTCGACTCTCTCGGCTCGGTGCTGGCTGAGCCGGTCGACGACGTGGTGATGCGCCAGCCGGACGGCCGGCCGTGCGTGGAGACGCGCACGACCCGCGACCTGGAGCGGACGCTGGCGATGCCGGGCGGCAACATCTTCCACGCGCCGCTGACCTGGCCGTGGGCGGAGGACGACGCGCCGCTGGACACCGCCGCGCGCCGCTGGGGCGTCGACACGGCATACCCCGGGGTGCTCCTCGCCGGTGCCGGGTCCCGGCGCGGCGGGGGAGTGAGCGGGCTGGGCGGCTACCACGCCGCGCGGGCCGTGCTCGAGGGCTGAACGCCGCCGCAGCGGCGCCCAGCCCTCGTCCCGCTGGTGCCGGTCAGGTGTCGCGGAACGGGTGCGGCTCGTGCGCGCGCCGCTCGTCCTCGGCGATCATGTCCGGGTCCTCGTGCAGACCGTCCGTGACCTCCGGGCGGGAACGCAGGAAGAGGACGCTGGCGATCAGCCCTCCCCAGACGACCACCATGGCGACCAGCATCATGACGACGGCGGTGGTGGTCATCGCTGCTCCTCCTCGAGCTCGGGCCAGGCGCGGAACGAGAGATCGTCCCGGCCCTTCCAGGGTATGGCGGTCAGGACGAGCGCTGCCACCACGACGAAACCGAGCATGCCCCAGCCGAAGACCGCGAGGTACCAGGCGGGCAGGTCCTCGTAGCCGTCGCTGACCAGCGAGACGAGCTTCTGCCCCAGCATGACGACCAGGAAGCCGGGTACGAGGATGCCGATGAGGGCGACCCAGACGCGCCCGACCTTGAAGGTCGACACGGCGTTGAGGTGGCGGCGCAGCACCTCCCCGCGGCGCAGCACCCAGACCACGACCACGGTCATGACGATCGCCGAGACGACGATGCCGACGTTGTTCGCGAACTGGTCGACCGTGTCGAGGGCCAGCAGCCCGGACGTGGTGGAGAACAGCGAGATGGACAGCGTCCCGCACAGCACCGACACCAGGATGGCGCTGGCACGACGACCCAGCCCGAACTTCTCCTGGACGGAGGCGGCCACGCCGAGCAGGATCGAGATGATCGAGGTGAAGCCGGCCAGCACCAGCGAGGCGAAGAACACCACGCCGAAGATGTTGCCGCCCGGCATCTCGGAGATCACGGCCGGGAAGGTGACGAAGGACAGGATCGGACCGGTCAGCCCCTCGAGCTCGGCGACCTCGACCTGCTGCTGGTGGGCGAAGAAGCCGAGGGTGGCGAAGACGCCGATGCCGGCGAGGATCTCGAAGGAGGAGTTGGCGAACGCCACCACCAGCCCCGAGCTGGTCATGTTGGCCTTGCGCCGCTGGTAGGAGGCGTAGGTCACCATGATGCCGAACGCGATCGACAGGGAGAAGAAGATCTGGGCGTAGGCCGCGATCCACACGTTGAGGTCGGTCAGCGCCGACCAGTCGGGGGTGAACAGCGCGTTGAGGCCGTCCATCGCCCCGGGGAGGGTCAGCGACCGGACGACGAGACCCGTGAAGGCCACGACGAGCAGGGGGATGAAGATGATGTTGACCCGCTGCACGCCGTTGGCCACGCCCGCGGCGATGATGAGCAGCACCGCGACCCAGACCAGGACGAGCGGGATCGCGACCGCCGGGACCACGCTGGTGGAGATGACCGGGTCGCCGACCTGCAGGTAGTCACCGACGAAGAAGCCGAGGGTGTCCTCGCCCCAGCGCAGGTCGAAGGCGTAGACGAAGTAGCTCAGCGACCACGCGACCACCGCGGCGTAGTAGACCGAGATGACGAACGAGAGCATGATCTGGAACCAGCCGAGGGCCTCGGCCGGCCGGGCCATCCGCCGGTAGGCCAGCGGCGCCGCCGCACGGTAGCGGTGGCCGATCGCGTAGTCGAGGAACAGGATCGGGATGCCGGCGGTCAGCAGGGCCACAAGGTAGGGGATGAGGAAGGCCCCACCACCGCTCTCGTAGGCGACCCCGGGGAACCGCCAGATGTTGCCCAGGCCGACCGCCGAACCGATCGCCGCGAGGATGAAGCCGGTGTTGTGGCTCCAGGTCTCGCGGGTCTCGGGGGTCTCGGGGGCGGCGGAGCGCGTCGTGCCAGTCACTGCGGCCTCCTACGGTGTCAGAGGACGGCGTTGGGATGCATCGCCAACGCCTCCACCTCGGTGTGGATGTATCGGTACATCGGCAGTCCGGAGACGAGGGCGTGCAGCTCGTCGTGCGACCCGGCGTCGAACAGGCAGTAGTTGGCGTACTGCCCGGCGACGCGCCAGATGCCGGCGATCTTGCCCCGCCTCTGAAGGTCCTGAGAATACTCCTTCTCGGCCCTCACCAGCTGCTCCCGGACCTCGCCGTCGAGGTCGTCGGGAAGGGTGATGGTCATCCTCACCATGTAGAGCACGGTCCGGCCCCTCTCAGCGGGTGGTGGGGGAGTCGGCGGTCACCGGGTCGAGCACGAAGCCGTAGTCGACCGAGGAGGTGCCGTCGCCGGCGTCCTGCGGGTCCAGGACGAGCTCGGGCTTGACCGCCGAGGCGATGTCGTCCTCGTTGTGCGGGTCGCCGGGGAAGTACAGCTGGGCGGTGAGCAGCTCGTGCCCGGGCGCCGACACCTTGACGTGCAGGTGCGCCGGTCGCCAGGCGTGCCAGCCGGCCGCGGCGATGAGCCGGCCGCAGGCCCCGTCGGTGGGGATCTGGTAGGGCGCCGGCTGGACGGTGTGGATCGAGAAACGGCCCTCTCCGTCGCTGACGAAGGTGCCGCGCAGGTTCCACTCCGGCAGGCCGGGGGCGTACTGGCTGTAGAAGCCGTTGCCGTCCGCGTGCCACAGCTCGACCGTCGCACCGCCGAGCGCCTCGCCGGAGGTGGAGGTCACCTGTCCGCTCCAGGTCAGCGGCGTCCCGGGCTCGTCCTCGCGCATCGCGATGGTGCCGTCGTGCGGGTGCTCCGGCGCGCCGGGCACGTAGTAGGGCCCCTCGATGCTGCCCTTGGACCCCTCGCGGTGGGAGGTGTTGACGCCCTCGACGACGTGCTCGACCCACACGTCGAGGAAGAGCGGCCACTCGCCGTCCTCACCGACCGAGATCAGCCACGTCTTGAGCGCGTCGTACTCCTCGTAGGTCATCTGGTGCTTGCGGATCACCTCGTGGATCGCCTGCAGGGCTTCGGTCGCCATCGCGCTGACCCGCTCGGCGGGCACGTGGACGGCGGCCTTCTGCTTCTTGCGGAAGGCCTCGGTGGCGCCGGCGCCGGACTCGGCGGCCTTCGCGTCGAACTCGCTGCGGTTCTCGGTCATGGCACTTCTCCTGGTGGTGGGTGGCGGGTGGCGGGTGGCGGGTGGTGGGCGAGGGTATGGCGTGCGCCCGCGGCTCAGGCGTCCTGCCGGTAGCGGGCCAGCTTGTCCTCGTCGAGGACGACGCCGGTGCCCGGGACGGTGGGGGCCAGCAGCCGCCCGTCGGTGATCTGCAGCGGCTCCGCCAGCAGGTCGTCGGTCATGTCGAGGAAGTTGGACAGCTCTCCGGCGCGCCGTGAGGTGGCCTCGTGGGCGGCACCGAAGACGACCGAGCACAGGGTGCCGATCTGCCCGTCGATCTGGTTGCCGAGGACGACCTCGACGCCCAGGCCCTCGGCGAGGTGGAGCACCCGCTCGCTCTCGGAGAAGCCGGTGCGCGAGGTCTTGATGCTGATCGCGGTGGCGGACCCGGCGAGGAGCTCGCGCGTCACCTGGGCCGGCGTCGGCACGCTCTCGTCGGCGACGAAGGGGATGGGGCACTGCTGCACGAGCCAGCGTCGCCCGAGGACGTCGTCGGCGGGGTTGAGCTCCTCGGCCAGCGTGAGGCCGAGGTCGGCCATCTCGGCCAGGGCGCGGGCCGACTCCGAGGCCGTCCACCCGCGGTTGCCGTCGACGTAGAGCTCGATCTCCTCGCCGAACTCCTCGCGCAGGGCACGGACCACGTCGACGTCGAGGCGGTAGGGACGGCGCCCGACCTTGACCTTGAACACCGAGATGCCGTAGTCGTCGCGCACCCGGTGCGCCTCCGCGACCATCGTCCCGGGGGTGTCGAAGCCGAGCATGTGGCTGACCCGCAGGCCGTCGGCATACCCGCCGAGCAGCCGGTGGACCGGCTGGCCGACGGCCTGACCGATCACGTCCCAGACCGCCATGTCCACGGCCGCCTTGGCCGTGGGGTTGCCGACCGTGCGGTGCAGACGGGCGCGGTGCTCGGCGCGGTCGAGCACCGAGGTGCCGGTCACGGCCGGACCGAAGAGGTCGCGCACGACGGCCGTGATCGAGGCCTGGGTCTCGCCGTAGGTGTAGGGCCGTGGCGGCGCCTCCGCGGTGCCGACGAGCCCGCCGGCGGTGTGGACCCGCACGACCACGTGGTCGGCGGTGCGCACCTCGCCGGAGGCGAACCTCAGCGGCTTCCGGTAGGGGATCGCGTAGGGGATGGCCTCCACGCGGGTGATGGTCAGGTCGCTCAACGCGCCTCCTGGGCGGTGCGGGGGACGTCCGGCTGGTCGGCCGGCCCGGTCGGGTCGGTGGGCACGGGGGAGAGGGCGCCCTGCTCGCGGAGCGCCTGCAGCACGCTGCGCAGCACCGGGGAGGGGTCGTCGCGCCGCCAGGCGACGGCCAGCTGGACGTGGACCGCGCTGTCGGTGGCGCGGAAGGAGACGCCGGGCAGCGTGAGGGTGCGGGCGGACTCGGGCACGAGGGCCACGCCGAGGGCGGCGGCCACGAGCGCCAGCAGGGTCGAGGTCTCGCCGACCTCGTGGGCGGCGTCCGGCTCGAACCCGGCCTCGCGGCACGCCGAGCGCACGGCCTCGCGCACGACGGAGCCGGAGGTGTGGGCGTAGGTGACGAACGGCTCGCCGTGTAGCGCGGCCAGCGGGACGACGTCGTCGGTCTCCGAGGAGGCGGCCAGCGGGTGGCCGGCGGGCAGCGCCAGCACCAGCGGCTCGCGGCGGACGACGACGTGCTCCAGACCGCCCTCCGACAACGGGGGCCGCAGGATGCCGAGGTCGAGGCGGTCGCCCACCAGCGCTCTCTCCTGGTCGGGGGTGAGCATCTCGGTGTGCACCTGCAGGTGCACCTGGGGGAGCGCGGTGGTCAGGACCTGGGCGACACGCGGCAGGTAGCCGTAGGCGGCCGTGCCCGTGACGCCGAGCCGCAGCGTCCCGGTGACACCGGCCTCGGCCCGCCGGGCCGCCCGGGTGGCGTGGTCCAGTCGGCGCAGCACGTCGCGGACCTCCTCGACGTAGGCCCGGCCGGCGTCGGTCAGCTCCACCGTGCGCGTGGTGCGGTGCAGCAGCGTGACGCCGACCTCGCGCTCGAGCTGGCGCACGGCCCGGGACAGCGCGGGCTGGGCGATGTGCAGCTGCTCTGCCGCCCGGCCGAAGTGCAGGGTGCGGGCGACCGCGTCGAAGTACCGCAGGTGCCGAAGCTCCACCTCTACCCTCGCTCTCAACCGATCCTCATTGATGCCTGATCGTCACTCTAGAGAGCCGGACTAGGAGAGGGCAAGCACCAATCGAGCATCAATCGAGACCCGCGAGGCATCACTGCGACCGGACGCGTGGTGGTGCCCGTCCGGTCGCGGGGTGGTGCTAGCCCCCGTGACGCGTGGCCAGCAGGTCGACCGCGTACCGGTACCCATGGACCCCCGCGCCCGCGATGATCGCCTCGGCCACCGGCGACAGGTATGACGTGTGCCGGAAGCTCTCGCGCGCGTGCGGGTTGGAGATGTGCACCTCGACGACGGGCAGGGCGCTCGCCTTGACGGCGTCGAGCAGCGCGACCGAGGTGTGGGTGTAGGCGGCGGCGTTGAGGACGACGCCGAGCACGTCGCCCGCGGCTCGTGCCTCGTGCAGCGCGTCGACGAGGGCGCCCTCATGGTTGCTCTGCACGCACGTGACCTCGAGCCCGTGCTGCGCTGCCGTCGCGGCGCAGAGCTGCTCGACGTCGGCGAGGGTCGCCGTGCCGTAGATGGCCGGCTCCCGGGTGCCGAGCAGGTTCAGGTTGGGGCCGTTGAGCACGAGGACGCGGGTCATGGTCCCAGCGTGGCACACCTCTACAGTGGGGCCATGGGTGTCACGGAGTGGTGGCGGCGGATCGCCGGACGGGGCGCAGGCCCGACGTCGCGCGCGTCGGGTGTCGCGTCGAGGAAGCCGGGCACGACCGGTGCGGCGAAGGCCGCCAGGTCGTCGACGTCATCGCGACCCACGAGGGCCGGCTCACCCACGGGGAAGCCCGGACGGCGCGCCGAGGTCGACCCGTCGCGCCCCGTCGTCGGGGTCGTCGTGTGCAAGAGCGGGTGGCTGGGGGCCGTGCTCGACCGGTCCGGGCACGGGACGCCCCACCTGGTCGTACGGCCCACCCTGGAGGACCTCGTCGCGCATCTCGGGGACGTCACGGTCGTCGGGGTGCACCTGCCGATCGGGCTGCCCGACGACAGCCGGCGCGAGGCCGACCTGGAGGTCCGCCGTCTCCTCACCGGCCGTGCCTCCTCCGCGGTCGTCACGACGCCCGTGCGCGACGCGGTCTACGCCGAGACGTACGGCGAGGCCAACACCCTCAGCCGGGAACGCACCGGCGCCGGCGTCGCGAAGGAAGCGTTCGACCTGCGGCGTCAGATCGTCGAGGTGGACCGCTGGCTGCGGCAGGACCTGCCCTTCACCGTCGTCGAGGTCCACCCCGAGGCGGCGCTCGCCGTGATGGCGGGCACCCCGCTCGCCTCCCGCCGCCGAACCGCGGAGGGCTCTGCCGAACGGCGCGAGACCCTCGCGCAGGCCGGTGTCTTCGTGCCGGCCACGGCACCGGGCGGGGCCGTCCCGGACGACGTCATCGGGGCCTGCGCCGCCGCGTGGAGCGCGCACCGCGTCAAGACCGGGCAGGCCCTGAGCTTCCCGGGACAGGCCCAGACGTTCTCGGACGGGCTCCCGGCCGTCATCCGCGTGTGACCCGCTCCGCTCCTCAGTCCGTTTCTCGCCCACCCCGAAGGGGACGCACGATGACGACACCGCCGACCACGCAGCGACCGCCGTTCCCCGACTTCGGGGCGGCCGAGCCGCGCGACTACCGCATGCTCATCGGCGGCGAGTGGGTGACGGCCGTCGCCGGCGAGACGATCGAGGTCATCACCCCGATCGACCGCCACCGGGTGATCGCCCGGACACCACGTGGCCGGGCCGAGGACGCCGACCGCGCGGTGACCGCCGCGCGCGCGGCATACCCGGCCTGGTCCCGGGCCGTGTTCACCGACCGCCAGCGGGCGCTGCTGCGCATCGCCGACGACCTGGAACTCATGGTCGAGGACCTGGCGCGGCTCACCAGCCTCGACACCGGCAACGCGCTGCGGACGCAGGCCCGGCCGGAGGCCGAGCTGCTGGTGCAGACCTTCCGTTACTTCGCCGGGCTCGCGGGAGAGCGCAAGGGGGTGACGCTGCCGACGGGTGACGATGCGCTGTCCTACACGCGCCGGCTGCCGCTGGGCGTCGTCGCGGGGATCCTGCCGTGGAACTCCCCGCTGCTCATCGCGGCGTTCAAGCTGCCGGCCGCGATCGTCTCCGGCAACACCCTGGTCCTCAAGGCCGCCGAGGACGCCCCGACGACGATCCTCGAGCTGGCCGAGGTGTGCCAGCGGCACCTGCCGCCGGGCGTGCTCAACGTCCTGACCGGCTACGGACCCGAGGTCGGCGAGGCGCTCGTGCAGCACCCGGGTGTCGACAAGGTCAGCTTCACCGGGTCCACGGCCACCGGGTCCGGCGTGGCGGCCCGTGCCGGACAACGCCTCGCCCACGTGTCGCTGGAGCTGGGCGGTAAGTCCCCGTGCGTCGTCTTCCCCGACTCCGACACCGACGAGGTCGTCGATCAGGTGCTGCTGGCCACCAGGTTCGCCCGGCAGGGCCAGAGCTGCACGTCGGGGTCGCGGCTCTTCCTCCACGAGGACGTCCACGACAGCTTCCTGGACAAGCTCGTGGCGAAGGTCTCCCGGCTGAGGGTGGGCGACCCCCGCGAGGAGACCAGCGACATCGGCTGCATCATCAACGAGCGGCAGTGGCAGCGGGTGCAGGGCTACCTCGACGACGGGCTCGCGCAGGAAGGGGTGGGGGTCGCCTACGACGGGCGGTCCGCGCTGACCGTCGGCGAGCCGGGGTTCTACCACGCGCCGGTGATCCTGACCCAGGTGGCGAACGACTGGCGGATCGCGCGCGAGGAGATCTTCGGGCCGGTGCTGTCCGTCCTGAGGTGGCGTGACGAGGACGAGGTCGTGCGGATGGCCAACGACTCGCACTACGGGCTGGCGGCGTTCGTCTTCTCCCGGGACATCGGGGCAGCGCTGCGGACGGCGCACCGGATCGAGTCCGGCTGGGTCCAGGTCAACCAGGGCGGCGGGCAGCAGGTCGGTCAGTCCTACGGCGGCATGAAGGCCAGCGGTCAGGGCCGGGAGTTCTCCCTCGAGGGGATGCTGGAGGGGTTCACCCAGATCCAGCAGGTCAACGTCCGGCTCACCTGAGGCCTACGCGCCGAGCCGTCGGGACCGGGACGGCGGTCTGGGACAATGAGCCCCATGAAGAACTCTGACACCACGCTGACTCTCCTCCAGATCACCGCCGCCCTGAGCGCCCTGCTCGGGGTGCTCCAGACCGTCCTCGGCTTCGGCTGGGTGTCCATGCCGGGCTGGCACGGGACGCTGGGCAACGTGACCTTCGTGGTGGCCCTCCTGGCCGCGGTCTTCGCCTTCCTCTGGATGCGCAGGAGCGCCAACAAGGGGCTGTTCATGCACGCCGCGGGCATGGCGGTGCTGGCCCTGGTGCAGATCGCGCTGGGGGAGATGGAGATCCGCGAGGTGCACATGGCCACCGGCGTGCTGTTCCTGCTCGGCTCGGTCGCCCTGGCCACCCTGGCCTTCCGCAAGCCGGGTAGGGCGCTCGCGGACCAGCCGAACGACCCGGCGCGCCTGCGCTGACCCGACCCGGCTGGACCGGCAGCGGGCAGAGTCAGCCGGGGGACCCGTCGGGGACCCGGCCGAGCTGCGCCAGCACCGTCCAGGCCTCGGCCATCGACGGCCCGTACCAGGTGAGCAGCCGACCGCTCACCAGCCTGGTCGGGGTCCGGGAGAACGCCTCCGGACCGTCGTCGCCGGTGAAGACGTAGGGCTCGTCGGGCAGCACCACGAGGTCGGCGCCCGCTCCGTCGATCTGCTCGAGGGCCACGTGGGGGTACCGCTCGGGGTGCGTGCCGAAGGCGTTCGCCAGACCCGCCCTGCTCAGCAGGTCGCCCGTGAAGGTACGTCCGCCGACGACCATCCAGGGGTCGCGCCAGACCGGCACGGCGACAGTGGCGCGCGGCGGGGTGGGGCCGGGGGGTCCACCCCAGACCCTCCGCACCTCGCGCAGCCAACCCGGCTCGCCCCAGCCCAGCACCTGGGCGAACAGCCGCCCCATCGCGCCGAGCGCGTCGTCGACGGACTCGACCACCCCGACCCACACCGGCACCCCGGCACCACGGAGCCGCTGCACGTCCAGCTCCCGGTTCTCCTCCTGCACGCAGACGACGAGGTCGGGACGCAGCGCGCGCACAGCGGCGAGGTCGGGGTTCTTCGTCCCGCGCACCCTCGGCACGTCGAGGTCGCCCGGATGGGTGCACCAGTCGGTCGCGCCCACGAGGGCCGCGCGCCTCGTCTGCGCCAGCGCCTCGGTCAGGGAGGGTACGAGCGACACCACACGCCCCACCGGGCCCTCGGGCAGGACGACCTCGTGACCGAGGTCGTCGGTCACGGTGCGCGTCATGCCTCCCCGAGGACCGCGCCGTCCTCGACCGTCCCGCCCTCGGCGCCGAGCACGACGGTCCCGTGCACGGTGACCTCCCGTCCGAAGGTCCAGTCGCCGCGGACCTCGAGCCGGTCGGTCCGCACCAGCGACGGCGCGCCCCGGGGGAAGCGGGCGTCGAAGTCGGCGATCATCCCGTAGTGCTCCTTGGTCAGGTCGACCACCGGCGCCGGGTCGACGGTGCGGGTGAGGCGGTAGGTGCCCGGGTCCACGTCGTAGACGTCGGAGCGCAGGAGGAGCAGCTCGTTGGTGGTCTTGACCGGCACGAACCGCTCCCGGGTCACGCCCACCGAGACCGCGTCGTCGAAGAGCTCGACCGCGCCACCCATCGCCGACTCGATCTGCACGACGGGTGTCGAGCCCTTGTCGGTGGGGTCGACGGTCTTCTCGTTGCGGATGAGCGGCAGCTCGAGCACGCCTCCGCGTTCCTCCAGCATGGCGGCGAGCCGCTCGAGGTCGAACCACAGGTTGTTGGTGTGCACGAACGGGTGCTTCCGCGCGTCCATGAAGTGGACCAGCTCCTCGGGAGCGGTCTGCGCCGTGTCGCGCAGCACGAGGCGGCCGTCGGAGAGGCGACGCACCAGGTGCCCGCCCTTCTTGTCCATCTCGGTGCGCGGGCACACCTCGGCGGCGTAGCCGGCTCCGCTGGCGGCGAACCACGCGGCGAGCCGGCCGTCCGGGACCGCCCCCAGGTTGTCGACGTTGGAGACGAAGGCGTAGCGGTAGCCCCCGTCGAGCAGCCGGCGCAGGATGCCCGAGGACAGCAGCGAGGGGTAGAGGTCACCGTGCCCGGGCGGGCACCACTCCAGGCGGGGATCGGCGGGCCAGTCCACCGGGGTGAGGTCGTCGGCGCGCAGCTTCGGCTCCTGGCTCTGCAGGAAGTCCAGGGGTATGTCGTCCACGGCCAGGTCGGGGTAGCGCGCCAGCACCTCCAGCGTCGCCCCCTGGGTGGAAAAGCTGTCCATGAGCACCAGCGGCAGCCGCACGCCGTGCTCGGCCCGCAGCGCCAGCACCTGCCGCACGGTGACGTCGAGGAAGGTGAGGTCCTCGTGCACCGGGAGCAGGGACTTCGGGCCCGCGAGCCCCATCGAGGTCCCGAGGCCACCGTTGAGCGTGATGACGACCGTGCGGTCCAGGGCCGCCCTGGCCTCCTCCTCACCGACGTGCACGTCCGTCAGCCGGACGTCGGGCTCCGCCGGTGACACGTCTGCCTCGGCGATGAGACCGGTCGCGCCGCCGGCAAGCTTGTCGTAGTGGGCGGCGAAGGTGTCGACCGCCGGGCGGTCGACCCCTGCCCCGGTCATCCGCTCGATCGCCTGTCGGCGTCCCTGCTCGCTCATGGCCACAAACCTATCTGCACGCACCGACGGTCCGGGTCTGGTCTGTCCGGAGCGCCGGTCATACGATGGCGAGGGCGCGTTGCGCGCCGTCGAGCTCGAGGAAGAGGAACGGTCATGGACGCACGTCTGGCGGGCAGGGTGGCTCTCATCACGGGTGCTGCGAGCGGTATCGGGAAGGCGACGGCGGCGCGGCTGGCGGCCGAGGGTGCTGCCGTGCTGGTGACCGACATCCAGGTCGAGCTCGGTGAGGAGACCGTCGCGGAGCTCGTGGAGGGCGGGGCGAGGGCGGCCTTCCTGCGGCACGACGTCACCTCCGAGGAGGACTGGCAGGCGGCCGTCGAGGCCGCCGTCGCCGACCTCGGTGGCCTCGACATCCTCGTCAACAACGCCGGCATGGGCGACCTGAAGACGATCGAGGACACCACCCTCGAGGAGTGGGACCGGACCGTCGCCGTCGACCAGACCGGTGTCTTCCTCGGGATGAAGCTCGCCGCCCCGGCCCTGCTCCGCTCGGGGCACGGCTCGATCGTCAACATCAGCTCGATCTTCGGCACCAGTGGTGGGTTCGGGACCTCGCCCGCCTACCACGCCGCCAAGGGGGCCGTGCGCACGCTGACGAAGAACGCCGCTCTGCACTGGGCGACGGAGGGGATCCGGGTGAACTCGATCCACCCGGGATTCATCATCACCCCGATCCTCGACTCGGCGAAGGGCACGCCCTTCTGGGACGCGATGACCGCCCTGACCCCGATGGGCCACCTGGGCGACCCGGCGGACATCGCGGCGGGCGTGGCCTACCTGGCCAGCGACGACGCGAGGTTCGTGACCGGTCTGGAGCTCTACATCGACGGTGGCTACATGGCCCGGTGACCCCCCGACCCGCTTGACCCAAACGTCAACCGCGTCGTCGGCCTCGTCTACCATCGGCAGAGGACCCGACTCGACGAGGAGACCCACGGTGAAGAACGAGAAGCCGGCATCGACCGGTGGCGAGCGCCCCGCGATGCACAGCCCGCAGAACCCGGTCCGCATCGTCACGGCGGCGAGCCTCTTCGACGGTCACGACGCCTCGATCAACATCATGCGGCGGATCATGCAGAGCCAGGGTGCCGAGGTGATCCACCTGGGCCACAACCGGGCGGTCGAGGAGGTCGTCGACGCGGTCCTGGACGAGGACGCCAACGGCGTCGCGGTCTCGTCCTACCAGGGCGGGCACGTGGAGTACTTCGAGTACCTCGTGCAGCGCCTGGCCGAGCGCGGCGCCCCCCACGTGCGGGTCGTCGGTGGTGGCGGCGGCGTGATCGTGCCCGAGGAGATCGAGCGGCTGCGCGCCGCGGGCGTGACCATCTTCTCCCCCGAGGACGGGCAGCGGCTGGGCCTGCCGGGCATGATCAACCAGGTCGTCAGCGACTGCGACTACGACCTGTGGGACGCCGGCGCGGCCGACGTCGACGCCGTGCTGGCGGGGGACCGGGCCGCCCTGGCGCGCGCGATCAGCGGCGCCGAGCTGGGCAGGGTGCCGGAGCAGGACCGGGCCCGGTATGTCGAGGCTGCCGGGGCACGCACCGTGCCGGTCCTGGGGATCACGGGCACGGGCGGGTCGGGCAAGTCCTCGCTGACCGACGAGCTGCTGCGCAGGGTGCGGGTCGACCAGGCCGACGCCCTGAAGGTGGCGGTCGTGGCCATCGACCCGACCCGGCGCCGGGGCGGCGGGGCCCTGCTGGGCGACCGCATCCGCATGAACTCCCTCGGCAGCCTGTCCGGGCGGGGCACCGAGCCGACCGGCACGACCTTCTTCCGCTCGATGGCCACCCGTGGGGAGCGGGAGGTGCCCGAGGCGTTGTCCCTGACCCTCGACATCCTCAAGGCTTCCGGGTTCGACCTCGTGATCGTGGAGACTCCGGGCATCGGGCAGGGCGACGCGGGGATCGTGCCGTTCGTGGACACCTCGCTCTACGTGATGACGCCGGAGTTCGGAGCCGCCAGCCAGCTCGAGAAGATCGACATGCTCGACTTCGCCGACGTCGTCGCGATCAACAAGTTCGAGCGGCGCGGCGCGATGGACGCGCTGCGCGACGTCGGCCGGCAGATGGTGCGCAACCGCGGGGCCTTCGGCAAGCGCCCCGAGGACATGCCGGTCTTCGGCACCTCCGCCGCGACCTTCAACGACGACGGCGTGACCGCGCTCTACCAGCACCTCCTGGGTCTGCTCGCCGAGCGCGGGCTGCCGGTCCGCGAGGGCACCCTACCGCGGGTCGACGTGCGCCACTCCTCGACGATCCGGCAGGTCGTGCCGCCCACGCGGGTCCGCTACCTGTCCGAGATCTCCGAGACCGTCCGCGGCTACCACGACGACACCGAGAGGTATGCCGTGGCCGCCACCCGGGTGCAGCGCCTCGAGTCGGTCGACGACGAGCTCGCGGCGGCCGGCAAGACCGACCACGGCGTCGACGAGCTGCTGGAGTCGGCCCGTGGTGACGTGCCCGCGCACGTGCGGGCGATGCAGGAGCAGTGGCCGGCCACGGTGGCCGCCTACTCCGGCGACGAGCACGTCACCCACTCCCGGGGCCGCGCGATCACCACCCGCCTGACCAGGGAGTCCCTGTCCGGCACGAAGGTGCCGCGGGTGGCGCTGCCGCGCTACACCGACGCCGGCGACATGGTCCGCTGGTGGCGTCGGGAGAACCTGCCGGGCGTCTTCCCGTTCACGGCCGGCGTCTTCCCGTTCAAGCGCGAGGGCGAGGACCCGGCCCGGATGTTCGCCGGGGAGGGTGACCCGTTCCGCACCAACCGCCGCTTCAAGCTGCTCTCCGAGGGTCAGCCCGCGACCCGGCTGTCGACGGCGTTCGACTCGGTGACGCTCTACGGCCGCGACCCGGGCGAGCGGCCGGACATCTACGGCAAGGTCGGCACCTCGGGGGTGTCGGTAGCGACGATGGAGGACATGAAGGCGCTCTACGACGGCTTCGACCTCCTCTCACCGACGACGTCGGTGTCGATGACGATCAACGGTCCGGCGCCGACGGTGCTGGCCTTCTTCCTCAACACCGCGGTCGACCAGCAGCTCGACGCGTTCCGCGAGCGGGAGGGTCGCGAGCCCTCGGGCGCCGAGGCCGACGAACTGCGCGCGCACGCCCTGGAGAACGTGCGCGGCACCGTGCAGGCCGACATCCTCAAGGAGGACCAGGGGCAGAACACCTGCCTGTTCACCACCGAGTTCTCGCTGCGGATGATGGGCGACATCCAGGAGTGGTTCATCGAGAACGGCGTGCGCAACTTCTACTCGGTGTCGATCTCCGGCTACCACATCGCCGAGGCGGGGGCGAACCCGATCAGCCAGCTGGCGTTCACCCTGGCCAACGGGTTCACCTACGTGGAGTCCTACCTGGCGCGCGGGATGGACGTCAACGACTTCGCGCCCAACCTGTCCTTCTTCTTCTCCAACGGGATGGACCCGGAGTACTCCGTCATCGGCCGGGTCGCGCGGCGCGTCTGGGCGGTCGCGATGCGCGAGAAGTACGGCGCGAACGAGCGGTCGCAGAAGCTGAAGTACCACGTGCAGACCTCCGGTCGTTCGCTGCACGCGCAGGAGATGGACTTCAACGACATCCGCACCACGCTGCAGGCGCTCATCGCGATCTACGACAACGCCAACAGCCTGCACACCAACGCCTACGACGAGGCCGTGACCACCCCCTCGACCGAGTCGGTCCGCCGCGCGCTGGCCATCCAGCTCATCATCAACAAGGAGTGGGGGCTGGCGATGAACGAGAACCCCGTCCAGGGGTCCTTCATCATCGACCAGCTCACCGACCTGGTGGAGCAGGCGGTGCTCGCCGAGTTCGACCGGATCTCCGAGCGTGGCGGCGTGCTGGGGGCGATGGAGACGGGCTACCAGCGGGGCAAGATCCAGGACGAGTCGCTGCTCTACGAGCAGCGCAAGCACGACGGGTCGCTGCCGATCATCGGCGTCAACACCTTCCGACGCCCGGCCGGCGACACCGAGGAGCACGTCGTCGAGCTGGCCCGCGCCACGGAGGCGGAGAAGCAGTCGCAGCTGGACCGCGTCGCCGACTTCCAGTCGCGGCACGAGCAGGACGCGACCGAGGCCGTCGCGCGTCTGAAGGAGGCGGCGCTGGCCGGCGACAACGTCTTCGCCGTCCTCATGGACGCGGCACGGGTGTGCTCCCTGCAGCAGGTGACCGAGGCGTTCTTCGAGGTCGGTGGGCAGTACCGCCGCAACGTCTGACCGGCTACGCCGGCCGGGGACGCGGGGTCCGCGGCCCCTCAGACCAGCAGGCCGTCCTCGTCCACGAGCCCCAGCTCGCGGGCCCGGTTGACCGCCGAGAGGCGGTCCCCGACGCCCAGCTTGGCGTAGATGTTGGCCAGGTGGTGCTGCACGGTGCGTGGCGAGCAGTCGGCGAGGTGCCCGATCCGGACCGCGGTGTGACCCATCGACAGCAGGTGCAGGATCGTGCGCTCGCGGCCGGTGAGGTGCACGGCCGGGTCCACGAGGGGCCGGCGGTCGTCGACGTCCGCCGGCAGACCGAGGACGAGGTGCGGGCCGGGCTGGAGGATCCGCGAGACGTCGCGGACGACCGGGCGCACCGCGTGCAGCACGATCAGGTCCTCGTCAGAGAAGTCCTCGCCCGCGCGGCCGAGCACGAAGGCCAGGAAGCGGGGTCCGGACCGCACGGGGAGCAGCAGGAGCTGGTCGACGCCCCAGGTGAGGAGGTAGTCCGCGCGGCGCTCGGAGGCCTCCCACGCCTCGGCGCCGTAGTGGCGGGCGGCCGTGGTGACCGCCTCGCTCCCGGCGCGCAGGGCGTCGAGGAGCAGGTCGGGCTCGTCCACCTCGTCGGGCTCGCCAGCGGTGCGGGGCGGGGGACGCACCGGCGTCGCCGAGCGCAGGAAGACGCTGTGCACCTCCCGGTCCCCGGGGCCGCCGTGGACGAGCATGCCCAGCGGCGCAGACACGGCCCGCACCAGCGAGTCCACGGCTGCGCTCAGGCGCATGGCGGCTGTCCCCTCCGACGTGGCGACGCTCTCGATCACCTCGACGACGGTGCTGAAAGGGTCCACCGAGATCCCGGTCGTCACGAAAGTTCACTGTGGTCCCACGCTGTCCCGATGTAAACCCCTACTGACAAGTCTTTACCGGACCTTGGCGATCCCCGGACCGGACGGCTGGTGAGCTGGGGTGTGGACGACCGGGGAGGTCTGTCACCGCCCCCATCTACCATGACGGACGTGCCCGCCGATCTCACCGCAGCCTCCTGGGTCCTGCAGATCACCCGCGAGGAGCTGGTCGCCGACCTCGGCGTGATCACCACCATGCGGGCGGAGGGGTATGCCGCGTCGGGGCGGGTGCGCACCCTCGTCGCCGGGCCCGGTGGGCAGATGCTGCTGGCGACCGTGGCCGGCAGCGCCCGGCACGTCTACCAGACGATCGTGCGTCGGGTCGGGGAGCACGGCGCGGGGTGGGTGGGGCAGTGCAGCTGCCCGGTCGGCAGCGACTGCAAGCACGCGGCGGCGGTCCTGCTCAGTGCGCAGCAACGGTTACGGGACGCGGGCGTCGACGGTCCCGCCACCTGGGAGAGCGCGCTGGCCGAGCTCGTCCGCACCCCGGGTCCGGAGGCCGGGGGGCGTCAGCGTGTCCCGCTCGCGATCCAGCTGTCGGTGGAGCACCCGCCGCTGGCCGCGCCCGAGGTCATGATGCGTCCGGTGCGGCCGGGCAAGGGGAGCAGGTGGGTGCGGTCGGGGGTGAGCTGGCGCGACCTGGCCAGCCCCTGGTCCTCGCCCGACGTGCAGCCGGCGCAGCGCGCGGCGCTGGCCCAGCTGCACTCCGTCGCCCAGGGCGGGGGGCACTACGCGCACTACGCCGCGGCGCAGCTCCCGCTCGGCGGGCTGGGGACCCTGGCCTGGCCGCTGCTGCAGCGCTGCCGCGAGGTCGGCGTCGAGCTCGTGCCCGGCACCGGCGTGGCCGACGTGGTCCTGGGCGAGGGGCGGGTGGCCGTCACCCTCGACCTGTCACGCGGCGAGGACGGGGGCCTGACCCTGCAACCACGGTTCGGCCACGACGGGACCCCCGCCCCAGCGCAGGGCCAGCGCTTCCTCCTGGGCGAACCCCCGCACGGTATGGCGCACCTGGACGACGGCGGACGGCTCACCCTCTGGCCCCTGGCCAGCGTGCCGGCCGGGGCCGTGTCGCAGCTCGTGGCGCGGCAGACGCCGGTCCACGTGCCCGCCGAGGACGTCGACCGCTTCCTCACGCTCTACTACCCGGCGATGGCGCGGCAGGTCGAGCTCAGCTCGGTCGACGGCACCGTGCCCGCCGCCGCCGTGGTCCGTCCCCGCCTGCGGCTCGACGTGACCCCCCTGCCCGAGCACACGCTGCGGCTGGAGTGGTCCTTCACCTACGCCCTGCCCACGGCGTCGGGCGACAGCACGGTCACGAGGTTCCCGCTGGTCCGCTCGCCCCAGGACCCGCCGCGCGACCGGGACGCCGAGGACGCCGCGGTGCGAGCAGTGCTGCCGCTCCTCGACGACGTGCGCTTCCTGCTCGACACCTCGGGCCCGGTGCTCGCCCGGGGCGGGCCACGACCGGCGTCGCCGCTGACCCTCGACCGCCACCGGATCGTCCGCCTGGTCGGCACGGCGCTGCCACGCCTGCTGGCCAGCGAGGACGTGGACGTCGTCGTGCACGGCGAGCTGCCCCGCTACGAGGAGGCCGACGAGGCCCCCGTGCTCACGATCGAGACCCGGTCCGGCGACGCGCACGACTGGTTCGACCTGCACGTCACCGTGACGGTCGGTGGGGAGCCGGTGCCGCTGGAGGAGCTGCTGGCCGCTCTCGTCCGGGGGGACCCGACGATGTTCCTGCCCTCCGGCACCTACTTCCCGCTGCAGACCGCAGAGCTGGACGCCCTGCGCCGCCTCATCGACGAGGCGCGCGAGCTCGAGGATGCACCGCCGCGCCCGGGCACGGTGCGGATCACGCCATACCAGGCGGGGTTGTGGGAGGAGCTCGTCCAGCTCGGGGTCGTCGGTGCGCAGAGCGAGGGCTGGCAGCGGTCCGTGAGCGAGCTGCTCTCCCTCGGCGACGCCGACCGGGGGGTCGTGCGTCCGCCCGACGGGCTGGAGGCCGAGCTGCGGCTCTACCAGCTCGACGGCTTCCGGTGGCTGAGCACGCTGTGGGACGCCGGGCTCGGCGGGGTGCTGGCCGACGACATGGGGTTGGGCAAGACCCTGCAGACGCTGGCCATGGTCACCCGCGCGGAGCAGCGCGGCGACCTCGCAGACGGGGCCGTGCTCGTCGTGGCCCCGACGAGTGTGGTCGCGACGTGGGCGGAGGAGGCCGCCCGGTTCGCACCGGGACTGAGGGTCGCGACCGTCACGGCCACGGAACGGAGACGGGGCCACGAGCTGGGCGAGGCCGTCGGTGGCGCCGACCTCGTCATCACCTCCTACACCCTGCTGCGGCTGGAGTCCGACGACTACCGTGCCCTGCCGTGGAGCGCGGTCGTGCTCGACGAGGCGCAGTTCGTCAAGAACCACCGATCCGCGACCTACCAGGCGGCGCGCAGGCTCGGAGCCCCGCGGACCTTCGCGATCACCGGCACCCCGCTGGAGAACAGCCTGATGGACCTGTGGTCGATGCTGTCGCTGGCGGCACCAGGGCTCTTCCCCCGTCCCGAGGTGTTCACCGAGCGCTACCGCAAGCCCATCGAGGCGGGCGACGCACCTCCGGGCCTGCTGGACACGCTGCGGCGCCGGGTGCGTCCGTTCATGCTGCGACGCACCAAGTCCGAGGTCGCCAACGAGCTGCCGGCCAAGACCGAGCAGACCCTGCACGTGGACCTGCACCCCGCGCACCGGCGGGTCTACGACCGGCACCTCGCGCGTGAGCGGCAGCGCGTGCTCGGGCTGCTCAGCGACATGGACAAGAACCGGGTGGCGATCTTCCGGGCCCTGACCGCGCTGCGCCAGCTCGCGCTGGACCCGTCGCTGGTCTCGGACGAGCACGAGGGGCTCGCGACCTCGGCCAAGATCGCCACGCTCGTCGAGCAGGTCACCGAGCTGGCCGCCGAGGGGCACCGCGCACTCGTGTTCTCCAGCTTCACCGGCTACCTGGCCCTCGTGCGCCGGGCTGTCGACGCGGCGGGCATCAGCTACAGCTACCTCGACGGCCGCACCCGGGACCGGGCGGCTCGGATCGCAGCGTTCCGCGACGGCGACGACCCGCTGTTCCTCATCAGCCTCAAGGCCGGGGGCTTCGGCCTGACGCTGACCGAGGCCGACTACGTCTTCGTGCTCGACCCCTGGTGGAACCCCGCGGCCGAGTCGCAGGCCATCGACCGCACGCACCGGATCGGTCAGACGCGGCCGGTGAACGTCTACCGCCTGGTCTCGACCGACACGGTCGAGGAGAAGGTCGTGGCCCTGCAGCAGCGCAAGCGCGACCTGTTCGCCACCGTCGTCGACGCGGGCGAGTTCCGTTCCGGTGCCATCACCGCGGCCGACGTCCGGGACCTGCTGGGGGAGTAGCCGGGCGGGTCGGACGTGGGCGGGTCGGTGGCCCCGGGACCCGGTGAGCACGGGCAGCCACGCCCACCCCTCCTTCAGGCACGCTCCCGCGCGTGGGGGCCCGGTCCGCGCCGATGATCTTCCAAGCGCTGCTTTGGCTGCAGCAGGCTCCCCATGTACGGTATTCAAAAGATCATTGGAGGAGCAGCGAATGGACAGTCGACAGGCGAAGAGCGTCGTGTTCGACCAGCTCGCGGTCGTGGGCAAGGCCTTCGGGAGCGCGAAGCGGCTGGAGCTCATCGACCTCATGAGCCAGGGCGAGCGGACGGTGGAGGCGCTCGCGCGGGAGGCGGGTCTGGGGGTGAGCACCGCATCCGCGCACCTGCAGGTCCTCAAGCTCTCGAACCTCGTGAGCACGCGGCGCGAGGGCACGCGGATCTTCTACTCGCTGGCCGGCGAGGACGTGGCGGCGCTCTACGCCTCGATGCGGACCGTGGCCCGCGCGCACTCCGCGGACGTCGACCGTGCCCTCGGCTCCTACTTCGGACTTGGCCGGCACGGGGACGCCGACGCCGACGTGGTCGAGATCTCCCGCGAAGACCTGCTGGAGGCCCTGGACGCGCGGACGGTGGTCCTGCTCGACGTGCGGCCGGTCGCTGAGTACGCCGCAGGCCACATCCCCGGGGCGCGCTCGGTGCCGTTCGACCAGCTGGCCGAGGACCTCCCCCTGCAGGACCTGGGCGACGACGTCGAGATCGTCGCCTACTGCCGTGGCGCGTACTGCGTGATGGCCCACGACGCCGTTCGCCTTCTCCAGGCGCAGGGCCGCACAGCGCGCCGCCTCGAGGACGGGCTCCTGGAGTGGCGCGTGAACGGACTCCACGTCGAGACCGGCGCCTGACCCCGACGCCGGTCCGCCCGACCGTCCACCCCCGCGAACGACCGTCCACCCCCGAGAACGACCGTCCCCCCAGGAGAACCATGCCCCGGACCACCAGCACCGCCCCCCGCAGGAGAGTCACCGTCCCCGTCGTCGTGGCGGTCGTCGCCGCTCTGATCACCGGCGTCATGCTCATCACCCTCGGCCTCACGCGCGGCGCACCCGCCGACGAGGGCGGCACGGCGGCAACGGCCGGACGCGCCGAGGCCGGTAGCGCCACGGTCCAGGACCCCTCCGCGCAGGAGGACCCGCTCCTGGCGGTCGTGCGACGGGACCCCCAGGACGGCCTGGCGGTCGGCGACGTCGACGCACCGGTCGTCATCGTCAACTACTCGGAGTTCCAGTGCCCGTTCTGCGGCAAGTTCGCCCGCGACACCGCCCCGGCGCTGCAGGAGTACGTGGACGACGGCACGCTGCGCATCGAGTGGCGCGACTTCCCCTACCTCGGTCCTGAGTCCATGACGGCGGCCCTGGCCGGCCGTGCCGCGGCGGCTCAGGGTGAGTTCTGGGCCTTCCACGACGCCATGTTCGCCGACCAGCAGCCGCCGAACAGCGGCAGGCTGACCGAGGACCACCTGGTCGGCATCGCCGAGACGGTCGGCCTCGACACCGAGCAGTTCGTCGAGGACCTCTCCGACGGAGCCGCCCGGGAAGCGGTCGAGGCGGACTTCGCCGAGGGCCAGGCGATCGGCGTGACCGGGACGCCGGCCTTCCTGGTGAACGGGCGCCCGATCATCGGGGCGCAGCCGACCGAGGTGTTCCTCCAGGCGGTCGAGCAGGCCGCGGACGAGGCACCGTGATCGAGGTCAGCCTGCTCGCGGCCTTTGCGGCAGGCGTGCTCGCACTCCTCTCCCCGTGCAGCGCGTTGCTGCTGCCGTCGTTCTTCGCCTATGCGTTCGCGAGCCGCTCCGCCCTGCTCCTGCGGACCGCGGCCTTCTACGGCGGACTGCTGCTGACCCTCGTCCCCCTGGGGACGGGCGCCGCCGCCGCGTCCACCCTCTTCTACGGCCACCGCGGACTGCTGATCACGATCGCCGGATGGTCCATCATCGGCCTGGGCGTCGTGCAGGTCCTCGGCCGATCCTTCGCCATGCCGTTCAGCCGCCAGCTCCAGGCGTGGACCAGCCGGCAGTCGCGGGGCTCCGGCACGGGGGGCGCGTCCTTGCTCTCCACCGTCGCGCTCGGGGCCGTCTACGGGCTCGCCGGGTTCTGCTCCGGACCCGTCCTCGGGGCGATCCTCACGATGGCGGCGACGCAGGACTCGCCCTGGCAGGGCGCTCTCCTGCTGGCCGTCTACGCCCTCGGCATGGCGGCGCCGCTGTTCGTGCTGGCCGCGCTCTGGGACCGGTTCGACCTGGGCCGCAAGCCCTGGCTGCGCGGCAGGATGCTGACGCTGGGCCCCGTGACCGTGCACTCCACGTCGTTGGTCTCCGGCGTGCTCTTCGTGCTCATCGGCATCCTCTTCCTGCGCTTCGACGGCACAGCAGGCCTGACCGGTGTCCTCGGTGCGGGTGACACCACGGACCTCGAGTTCGAGGCTCAGCGCTGGGTCGCCCAGGTCACGGCCGGGGTGCCCATGTGGCTGGTCCCGGCGACCGTCGCCGTGGTCGCAGGACTGGTGGCCTGGCGTCGGTCCCGGCGCGACCGGGAGGACGCCCCGGTCGTCGACGACCGCGAGGACACGTTCTCGACCTGAGGGCGACCGGTGGCCGGCCGGGCACCGCCCCGACGGGCGGGAACGCGGAACGGCGACCCTGGCGCTGTGCGCCAGGGTCGCCGTTCAACCGTAGTGGGAGACCCGCTCGGGTCGTTCTCTCAGCGGCGCCCGGACTGCGAGGACGACGAGAACGCGACCACCGAGCCGGAGCCGCGGCTGGCGCCGGAGCGCCCGCGACCGCCGGAGCCGGTGGAGGTGCGTCCCCCGGCACCGGTGGACGGACGACCGCCGCCGGTGCTGCGACGTGCGCCACCCTGACCCGCGCTGCTGCCGGAGCCCTGGCTCTGCTGCCCACGGTGGCCGGCTCCCTGGCCCGAGCGACCCCCGCCGCCGGCAGCGCTGCTGCCGCGAGCGCCACCACCGGTGGAGCGGCCACGACCGCCGCCACCGTTGCCGCCACGACCGCCGCCGTTGCCACGACCGCCGCCGCCCTGGGCCGCGCCCTCGCCGGCCGGCACGAGGCCGCCGGAGAGGGTGCGCTCGCCCGGTGCGAGGTCGGTGAGCACGGGGTGCCCGACGTGGGCACGGGTGGTCTGCGGCTTGATGCCGGCCGCCTTGGTCAGGGCGCGGACGTCGCGCACCTGGTCGTCGGTCATGATCGTGATGACGGTGCCCTCGGCTCCGGCGCGGGCGGTGCGCCCGGAGCGGTGCAGGTAGGCCTTGTGCTCGACCGGCGGGTCGGCGTGGACGACGAGCGCCACGTCGTCGACGTGGATGCCCCGGGCGGCGATGTCGGTGGCGACCATGGTGCTGGCCTTCCCGCTCATGAACGCGTCGAGGTTGCGGACGCGGGCGTTCTGGCTGAGGTTGCCGTGCAGCTCGACCGCCGGCACACCGGCGCCGTTGAGCTGCTTGGCCAGCTTCTTGGCGCCGTGCTTGGTCCGCGTGAACATCATCGTGCGGCCAGGTGCCGAGGCGAGGTCGGTGAGGACCGGCAGGCGGTCGGCCCCGTCGATGTGCAGCACGTGGTGGCTCATCGTCGACACGGGGGACTGCTCGGAGTCGGCGTGGTGGGTGACCGGCCGGGTGAGGTAGCGCTTGGCGAGCACGTCCACGCCCGCGTCCAGGGTCGCCGAGAACAGCATGCGCTGGCCCTCGCGCGGCGTCCGGTCGAGCAGGCGCTTGACGGCGGGCAGGAAGCCGAGGTCGGCCATGTGGTCGGCCTCGTCGAGGACGCTGACCTCGATGCGGGACAGGTCGGCGTGCCCCTGCCCGATGAGGTCCTCGAGGCGTCCCGGCGTGGCGATGAGGACGTCGATGCCGCCCTGGAGGGCCCGCACCTGCGGGTTCTGCCCGACACCGCCGAAGATCGTCACGGTGCTCAGACCACCGGCAGCCGCCAGGGGCGCGAGCGCCTCCGCGATCTGGCGGGCCAGCTCACGGGTGGGGGCGAGGACGAGCGCGCGCGGCGAACGTCCACGTCGGGTCGAGGCGGCGCGGTCGGCCATGAGTCGGGTCACGGTCGGCAGGAGGAAGGCGTAGGTCTTGCCCGACCCGGTGCGGCCGCGGCCGAGCACGTCGCGCCCGGCCATCGAGTCGGGAAGGGTCGCGGCCTGGATCGGCGTGGGCACGGTGATGCCGCGCTCGTCCAGGACGGAGATGAGGGAGGAGGGCACGCCGAGGTCGGCGAAGCGAGCAGAAGTCACGGAAGTCTTTCGAGACGGTTCGAGGCGTCTCACCCGGCGCGCAGGCCCGGAGGGGGCGGCGCGACCTGTCAGCCAGAACGGCTGTGATCGTGCATCCCGAGGCGAGACGGAGCGGGATGCTGCCGCCAGTCTATCAGCGCGCGGGCGTCTCGCCCCACACCAGCACGTCGGCCGCCCGGCGTCAGGTCGAGGTGGCCGCCGTGGTCGCACGGCGGGTCCGCTTCTTGGCGGGCAGCTGGGTCGTGGGCGGCTGCGTCGCGGGCTGCTGGTCAGGAGCGGCGGTGGCGACCGTCTCGGCGGCGGCGGCCTTCGGGGCCGCTGTCCTCGGGGCAGCCGTCTTCCTGGCAGCGGCCTTCGTGACAGGCGGGGTCGTGGCCGCCTGCTTGGCGGTCCGCTTCTGGCGCAGCCGCAGCTGCCGGTGGCTGCCCTCGGTGCGGGTGTCCAGGTAGGTCTGCTCGTCGATGAGCGTGCTGAGCTTCTGGTGGCCGAAGTCGCGCGGGTCGAAGTCGGGGTGGGCCCGGCTCAGGTGCTGACCGACCTGGCTGAGCGTGCTCCAGCCGTCGTCGCCGGACGTGGCGTTGATCGCCTTGGTCAGAGCGCTCTGCAGGTTGATGGTGGGTGCGTCGTCGGCCGGGTCGCCGCTCCGGGTGCCCGACACGGCCCGCTCACCACCGGCGTCGGACGTCGCCGCGGCCGCCGCCTGCTCGCTGTCCTGGCGGTCCTGCTCCTGCAGCACCTCCAGGAAGATGAACTGGTCGACGGCACGCCGCAGGCTCTCCGGCGTCTTGCGGTGGCCGAGACCGAAGACCCGCTTGCCCGACTCCCGCAGCCGCGTCGCGAGCCGGGTGAAGTCGGAGTCGGAGGAGACGATGGCGAAGGCCTCGACGTTGCTCTGCCACAGCAGGTCCATGGCGTCGATGATCAGCGCCGAGTCGGTCGAGTTCTTGCCGACGGTGTTGGAGAACTGCTGCACGGGCTGGATCGCGTTGCGCAGCAGCTCGGGCTTCCAGCTGGTCAGCTGGGTGGTCGTCCAGTCGCCGTAGGCCCGCTTGACCGTCGGGACGCCGTAGCTCGCGAGCTCCTCCAGCACCGCCCCGATGTGCCTGGCGGAGACGTTGTCGCAGTCGATGAGCACGGCGATCCGGGTCGAGCCGCTAGAGGTGGTGTCCACCCCCGCACCCTACCCGGCCACCCACATTGACAGTCGTCGATCCTGTGCGGGACGATGTGGTATATCGACGTTCGTCTATAGATAGGATCACGATGAGCCAGGGCGCGCCCGCGGCACCCCCGACCGCGACGGGTCGTCCGCCGGTCCACCTGTCCACCACCGACAAGTATCTCCCGCTGTGGATCGGCGTGGCCATGGTCGCCGGTCTGCTCCTCGGCCGTCTCGTCCCCCGCCTCGGAGCGGCGCTCGGGGCCGTCGAGATCGACGGCGTCTCGCTGCCCATCGCGCTCGGCCTGCTCGTCATGATGTACCCCGTCCTGGCCAAGGTCCGCTACGACCGACTGGACACCGTCGTCGCCGACCGCCCGCTCCTGATCAGCTCGCTCCTGCTCAACTGGGTGATCGGGCCCGCGCTGATGTTCGCGCTGGCGTGGATCTTCCTGGCAGACCTGCCGGAGTACCGCACCGGCCTCATCATCGTGGGCCTCGCCCGCTGCATCGCGATGGTCATCATCTGGAACGACCTCGCCTGCGGCGACCGGGAGGCTGCGGCGGTCCTGGTCGCGCTCAACTCGATCTTCCAGGTCATCGCCTTCGCCGGCCTCGGCTGGTTCTACCTCTCGGTGCTCCCCGGCTGGCTCGGCCTGGACCAGGCAGCACTCGACGTCTCGCCCTGGCAGATCGCCACGTCGGTCCTCATCTTCCTGGGCATCCCGCTGCTCGCCGGCTGGCTCTCCCGGATCTGGGGGGAGCGGGCCATGGGCCGCACCTGGTACGAGGAGCGGTTCCTGCCCCGCGTCGGCCCCTGGGCGCTCTACGGGCTGCTGTTCACGATCGTGCTCCTCTTCGCGCTCCAGGGCGAGCAGATCACTTCCAACCCGCTGGACGTCGTCCGCATCGCGGTCCCGCTGCTGGTCTACTTCGCCGTCATGTGGGGCACGGGCTACCTGACGGGCAAGGGCCTGGGCATGACGTACGAGCGCACGACCACGCTCGCGTTCACCGCGGCGGGCAACAACTTCGAGCTCGCCATCGCGGTGGCCATCGCCACCTTCGGCGTCACCTCCGGCCAGGCGCTGGCCGGGGTCGTCGGCCCGCTCATCGAGGTCCCCGTGCTCGTGGGCCTGGTCTACGTCTCGCTCGCCCTGCGCAGCCGTTTCCCGCACCAGGCGCCCGTCGCCACCTGACCCGAGCTCACGGCATACCCCCCTCTCCCCTGAAAGGCTCTCCCCATGACCGACAAGCCGACGGTGCTCTTCGTCTGCGTCCACAACGCCGGCCGCTCGCAGATGGCCGCGGGCTACCTGCAGCACCTCGCCCAGGGGCAGGTCGAGGTCCTGTCCGCCGGCTCCGCGCCCGCCGACCAGGTCAACCCCTGGGCGGTCGCGGCGATGGCCGAGGAGGGCATCGACATCACCGCAGAGCAGCCCAAGGTGCTGACCGACGGGGCCGTGCGGGCCTCGGACGTCGTCATCACGATGGGGTGCGGCGACACCTGCCCGATCTACCCGGGCAAGCGCTACGAGGACTGGGAGCTGGAGGACCCGGCGGGCCGGGGCCTCGACGGTGTGCGCCCGATCCGCGACGAGATCAAGGGGCGCGTCACCGCGCTGATCGAGTCCCTGGGCGTGCCGGTCGCGACGCGCTGACGCGGCGCAGCCCAGAGGTCCTACCGGTCAGCAGCAGAGGTCGCCGCTGCGGTGGGCCGGCAGCGCGAGGAAGCCGCGCACCCTCGCCAGCGACTCCGGGCGGATCGAGTAGTGGACCCACCGGCCGCGCTTCTCGCGCGTGACCAGCCCGGCGTCGTGCAGCTTGCGCATGTGGAAGGACAGGGTGGGCTGGCTGACCCCCAGCGCCGTGGGCAGGTGGCAGGCGCAGGCGGTGCCCGACTGCGACTCCGCGAGGTACTGCAGCAGCCGCACCCGCGTCGGGTCGGCCAGCGCCTTGAAGACGTCCGCCAGCTCGTCGGCCTGCTCGCGGGGGAGGAGCTCGCAGTCCGCGCCGGGGCAGCAGACGTCCTCCACCGCGTGGGTGTGGGGGGTGGCGAGGTTGGTCACCGCCCCAGGATACGCCTCATATCGACGACGGTCCATGTATCCACGTCGAGGATGTGGTCAGCCCGCGTCGCGCAGGGTGGCGCGCACGACGGCGGCCCGCGCGTGCGGGTGGACCTCGTGGGTGGGGGTGATCTCCACGTCGGTGAAGCCCGCGTCGGTCAGCGACCGCCGGAACTGCGTCTCGGTGAGCGCCCCGGCGATGCAGCCGGTCCACTGCGCGAGGTCGGCGCGGGTCGCGTCGTCCATGTCCTCGTCGGCGATGACGTCCGAGACCGCGAACCGGCCACCGGGCCGCAGGACCCGTGCCGCCTCGGCGAGGACGAGGGACTTGTCGGCCGCCAGGTTGATGACGCAGTTGGAGATGACGACGTCGACGCTGTCGTCGGGGAGCGGCACCTCCTCGAGGTAGCCCAGGAGGAACTCGACGTTGTCGACCCCGGCGGTCTCGGCGTTGTGGCGGGCCAGCTCGACCATCTCGGTGGTCATGTCCAGGCCGATGGCACGGCCACCGGGCGCCACGCGTCGGGCGGAGATCAGGACGTCCCCGCCGGCGCCGGACCCGAGGTCGAGGACGACGTCGCCGGGCTGCAGGTCGGCGACGGCGGTGGGCACGCCGCAGCCGAGCGAGGCCTGCAGGGCGGCGCCGACGCCCTCGGTGTCCTCGCCGTAGAGCTCGCGGCCGAAGACGGTGTGCCCACTCGCGTCCTGGCTCAGCTCGACGAAGGTGGTGCTGGAGCAGCACGACGCGGACGTGCCGTCGGCAGGTGCGGTGGCCGCCCTGGCTGCGGCGGCGTAGCGCTCGCGGACGGTCTCGCGGATGTCGGTCATGGTCTCTCCTGTGCTAGGTGCGGGACGCTGACGGGTGCGGCCAGGGTGCGGGTGGGGGAGCAGCAGATCCCGGAGGCGCCGGCCATGATCTGGTCGGCGGCGCCGGGCAGGGCGCTGAGGCAGGTCGGGTTGACCACGTAGTAGGTGCTCGTGCCACGCCGTTGCACCAGTACGAAGCAGGTGCGGGCGAGCGAGGCGAGGTGGTGGCTGACCGTCGACTGCGACAGCGGGAAGGCGTCGACCACGGCCCGGACCGGCACGGGTGCCTCCTGGCGGGCCAGCCACGCCAGCATCTGCACGCGCGTCGGGTCGGAGAGCGTGCGGAACCACCCCGCGTACTCCTCGGCGGTCTCCCGGGGCAAGATCTCGTTCTCGTTCATCGAAGATCGACGATAGTCGATGAACGGGAATCTGGCTAGAGTCTCCTCATGTCGATCGAACAGCTGACCGCCCAGCTGGCGGTGGCCCTCGGGCCTGGCCAGGTCTCCACGCGGGCGATCGACCGGCACGCGCTGGCCCACGACGCCTCGCACTACCTGCTGGTGCCCCGGCTCGTGGTCCGTCCCACCAGCAGCAGCCAGGTGTCGACGGTGATGGCGGCCTGCGACCGGGCCGGGATCCCGCTGACCTTCCGGGCCGGCGGGACGAGCCTGTCGGGACAGGCCATCAGCGACACCGTGCTCGTGGACGTGCGCCGCCACTTCTCCGGCGTCGAGGTCCTCGACGACGGCGCGCGGGTGCGGGTCGACCCCGGGGTGACCGTGGCTCGCGTCAACGCCCACCTGGCACGTCATGGGCGCCGTCTCGGTCCCGACCCCGCCAGCGAGGCGGCCTGCACGATCGGCGGGGTGGTCGCCAACAACTCCTCGGGCATGCAGTGCGGCACCGAGCACAACACCTACGCCACCCTCGACTCGATGGTCGTCGTGCTGCCCAACGGCACCCTGCTCGACACCGGCGACCGCGACGCGGACGAGTACCTGCGCACGGTCGCCCCCGAGATCCACGAGGGCCTGCTCCGGCTGCGCGACCGGGTCCGGGGCGACGCCGCGTCGGTGGCGACGATCCGCCGGCTGTTCGCCCTGAAGAACACGATGGGCTACGGCGTCAACTCCTACCTCGACCACGACAGCCCGGTCAAGATCCTCGAGCACCTCATGATCGGCAGCGAGGGCACCCTGGGCTTCATCGCCTCGGCGACCTTTCGGACCGTGCCGGTGCGACCCCACATCGCGTCCGGCCTGTTGGTCTTCGACGACGTCCTGCGCGCCACCGCCAGCGTCCCGCAGCTCGTCGCCGCCGGGGCGGCCACGGCCGAGCTGCTGGACGCCGCGTCGTTGCGCGTCTCCGCGCAGGACCCGACCTGCCCGGCGGTCATCCGGGACCTCGACGTGGTCGACCACGCCGCGATCCTCGTCGAGTGGCAGACCGACGACGCCGGCGAGCTGGACGCCACGGTCGAGCGCGTGGGTGCCGACCTCGCGGACCTGCCGGTGAGCTCGCCCTACCGGCTGACCCGCGTGGCTGCCGAGCGAGCCGGTCTGTGGCGGGTGCGCAAGGGGCTCTACAGCGCGGTCGCGGGGGCTCGGCCGCAGGGGACCAACGCGCTCCTCGAGGACGTCGTGGTCACCGTCGACCGCCTGGGGGAGACGATCCGCTCGCTCACCGAGCTCTTCGAGCGGCACGACTACCCGGAGACGGTGATCTTCGGGCACGCGCGCGACGGCAACGTCCACTTCATGCTCAACGAGCAGTTCGACGACCCCGCGTCCATGCGCCGCTACGAGGAGTTCACCGACGACATGGTCGACCTCGTGCTGGGCCAGGGCGGATCGCTCAAGGCCGAGCACGGCACGGGCCGGATCATGGCTCCCTTCGTGCGACGGCAGTACGGCGACGAGCTCTACGCGGTGATGTGCGAGACCAAGGAGCTCCTCGACCCCCGCGGGTTGCTCAACCCGGGCTCGGTGCTCTCCGACGACCCCACGTCATACCTCCAGCACCTCAAGACCGCGCCCGAGGTGGAGGACGAGGTCGACCGCTGCGTCGAGTGCGGCTTCTGCGAGCCGGTCTGCCCCTCGCGCGCCCTCACCACCACGCCGCGCCAGCGGATCGCCACGCGCCGCGAGATCCGGGCCGCGCAGCTGCGCGGCGACACGGGACTGGCGGAGGAGCTCACCGAGCAGTACGAGTACGACGGCACCGACACCTGCGCCGTCGACGGCATGTGCCTCACCGTCTGTCCGGTGCAGATCAACACCGGCGACCTCACGCGCCGCCTGCGGAAGGAGGCGTCGGGGCCGGTCGGGGAGGCCGTGTGGGGGACGGCCGCACGGGTATGGGGTGCCGGCTCGACCCTGGCGGGCGCGGCGCTGACCGTCGCCCGCGTGCTGCCGGGTGCGCTGCCCGAGGCGGTGACCGGGGTCGCGCGGACGGTGGCGGACCACGACGCGGTGCCGGCCTACGACCGGCGCCTGCCGGCCGGAGGCCGACGACGACGGTCCGCGGCCGGCGGGGAAGGTGCCGAGGGTGCCGGGGCCGACGGCGCGGTGGCCGTGCACTTCGCCCCCTGCGTCGGCACGATGTTCGGTCCGGAGCGGGACGCCGGAGGAGTCGGGGCGGACCGCGCGGTGCGTGAGCTGGCGGAGCGGGCAGGGGTGGTCCTGCGCACGCCGCCGGGCATCGGCGGGCTGTGCTGCGGCACGCCGTGGAAGTCCAAGGGTCGGGCGGCGGGCTACCGCGCGATGGCGCAGCGGGTGCTGCCCGCGCTGTGGGAGGCGACCGAGCACGGGCGGCTGCCGGTGGTGTGCGAGGCGTCCTCGTGCGCGGAGGGCCTGATGCAGATGATCGCCGGTTCGCCGGAGCACCGGGAGCTGCGGGTCGTCGACGCCGTCCAGTGGGTCGCGGACACCCTGCTGGACCGGCTGGCCGTCACCCGGCCGGTGGCCTCCGTCGTGGTGCACCCGACCTGCTCGGGCCAGCACCTGGGCTCCAACCCTGCGCTGGAGCAGGTCGCGCGCCACGTCACCGACGACGTGACGGTGCCCATCGCGTGGGGCTGCTGCGGCTTCGCCGGAGACCGCGGGCTGCTGCACCCCGAGCTCACCGCCTCGGCCACGGCGCCGGAAGCCGCAGAGGTCGCCGAACGACGCTACGACGCCTACGTCTCGTCCAACCGCACCTGCGAGATCGGCCTGACGAGGGCTACCGGGCAGCCCTACCAGCACGTCCTCGAGCTGCTGGAGCACGCCACCCGACCGTGACCGCCGCCACCACGAGCACGACCGTCGCGACGACGAACGCCGCCTCGTAGCCCCGGTCGAGCGTGGGGGCGACGACGATCGGACCGACGATCTGCCCGAGCCCGTAGACCACCGTCAGCGTGGCGGCGGCGCTCGGCAGCCCGAGCCGCGCGCCCCACGTCATCGCGGTGAGGACCAGCCCCAGGAAGGTGGCGCCGAAGAGCACCCCGGACACGATCGTGGTGACGAGTCCGGGCAGGATGACGGGCAGCAGTGCCGAGAGCGCCTGCAGCAGGAGGGCGCCGACCATGAGCGCCCGCAGCGACCAGTGCCGGCGCGCCCAGGAGACGGCGACGGCACCGGACGCGGCCGAGAGGCCGACGACCGACCAGGCGGCCGGTCCGGCCCACACCACCCCGAGGGTGTCGCGCACCAGGGCGACGAGGAAGGTCCCGACGATGATGTAGCCCATCCCCTCGAGGGAGTAGGCCACCGCGAGCAGGACGCCGTCCCGGGTCCAGCCGGAGCGCGAGTGCGGCACCGACGGCACGGCATGGTCCGGGCGGAGCCACCAGGAGGCCAGGGCCAGCACGGCGGTGAGCGCGGCCGCGACGAGCCACAGCTCCCGCCACCCGAGCACAGGCTCGAGCAGGAGGGTCAGGGCGCCGGAGAGGAAGATGCCCAGCCCCACGCCGGCATACCCCAGCCCGGCGGGCACCGCACCCGCGATGGTCCGCGCGCAGAAGACGAAGACGAACGCGCTCGCCACCCCCGCCACCAGCCGTGCCGCGCCCCACAGGGCGACGGACTCGCCGGCCACCATCGCCAGCTCGCTGAGCACGAGGGCGACCAGTGCTCCTCGGTTGAGCAGGGGGACGGCGAGGTCGTGGCGCCACATGAGGAGGGCGGCTCCGAGGAGGTAGCCCGTGTAGTTCACGGTCGCCAGCCAGGCACCGACCTCCGGGGTCAGCGTCGACTGCTCGATCATCACCGGCAGCAGCGGGGTGTAGACGAAGCGTCCGAGCCCCATCGCCGCCGCCAGCCCGCACGCGGCCGCCAGGGCGACGAGCACCGGGTGCGCCGCCCCGGCGGTTCGAGCGGTCGTCGGCGGGGTCGGCACGGGTCGATCGTAGGGGGCCGCGGCGCCCGGTCCCCGCCCGCCGCTCAGGTCCAGGTCGCGGTCGTCAGCATCGCCGACGGGAAGACCTGCGCGGTGAGGGTGACGAGGCCGCCCTGGGCGTAGACCTCCACGACGCAGCCGTCGACGACGACCAGCACGTCGACGGTCGGACCGGCCGGCGCCTGGGCCACCAGCGGTGCCGTCGCCACCCCCGAGAACGGTCCGCCGAGCTGGTCCCCGCACCGGCTCCGGTCGAGCACGAGGACGCCGGCGGCCGCGTCGACCGTGACCACGAGCGGGTCGCGCCCCTCGTCGGTGGTGAGGGTGAGCGTGGCCACGCCCTCGGCCGGTACCGCGCGGGTATGCCGTGCCACGTCGGCGTGGGCAGGCAGGACCGGTCGCTGCCGCAGCGCGGGCCCCTCGGAGGTCCGGACGAGGTCGACCTCGCGGGCCAGCGACATGACGCCCACCCACGGGGAGGTCGGGACGTCGGTGGCATAGGCCCAGTTGCCCGCCCAGCCGACCATCAGGCGACGCCCCGGGGTGTTGTCGAAGGAGACGGCCGCGTAGTGGTCCGGCCCGTGGTCCAGCCAGCGCACGGGGGGTGGCCCCGCCCCGGCGGGCGCGAACGTGACACCGTCGAAGGACCCCACCCACCACTGCGTCCCCGACCCGCCGGCAGGACCGCCGGCGCCGACGCTGGCGACGAGCACCCAGGCCGTCCCGTCCGTCCCGGCCACCGGCACCTCGAAGAGGTCCGGGCACTCCCACACGCCCTCGGTGCTGCCGGCCGGGCCGAACGTCGAGGCGTGCTCCCACGTCCGCAGGTCCCAGGAGCGGTAGACGACCACCTGCCGCTCGAGAGCCTCGACCGCCACCATCACCCAGGAGGCCGTCGGCCGGTGCCAGAAGACCTTGGGGTCGCGGAAGTCCGAGGAGCCGCGGTCCAGCACCGGGTTGTCGGGGTAGGTCGTCCAGGTGGTGCCGCCGTCCCGGCTCCAGGCCAGCGACTGCGCCTCGGTGCCGCCGCGCGGTGCGTGCGGCTCGTAGTGGCTCGTGTAGACCGCCACCAGCGTCGGCGCGTCGTCCGACGGCTCGCCGAAGCCGGAGGTGTTGTCGTGGTCGACGACGACGCTGCCGGAGTAGATGGCCTCGGACCCGTTGTGCCGCAGCGCGACCGGCTGCTCGACCCAGGTGATGAGGTCCTGCGACGTCGCGTGCCCCCACGACATGGTGCCCCAGACGGCGCCGTCGGGGTTGGTCTGGAAGAACAGGTGGTAGGTGCCGTCGACGAGCACGAGCCCGTTCGGATCGTTGAGCCAGGTGCTCGCCGTCGTGAAGTGCGCGCGCGGTCGCAGGTGGTGCGTCTCGGGCACGGGTCAGGCCGTGACCCGGTCGAGCTCGGCCTCGACGACCGGCACCAGCGCGTCGAGCTCCTCCTGGGGGTCGGAGCCGTCGTGCACGATACGGGTCATCATCTCGCCCCACGCGCTCGCGCAGGCGTCGGTCCACAGCAGGGGGGTCAGCGACCGGCCGTGCTCGGCGACGTAGGTCGCGGCGTCCTGCTCCGGGCCGGAGGCCAGGGCCTCGGCGTCGGCGGCCACGCTGATCCGCGCCGGGATGCCCAGGCCGTGGGAGGTGGCGAAGTCGAGCTGGTGGTCGGGGGAGTCGACCCACAGCCAGCGGACGTACTCCCGTGCCGCGTCGATGTCGCGCGCGAGCGCGGACACGCTGGCGGCGTAGGCGGTGACGGGCACGGAGGGCGCCCCGCCCGGCATCGAGGGCCACGGCACAGCGCCGAAGTCGTCGCCGAGCCGTTCGCGGATGCGGGGGAAGGCGGACAGCTCGGTCCACTGCATCGCCACCCGACCTGCCGTCAGCGGCGTGGGGTCGGTCCAGTCGTCGGAGGCGTCGAGCAGGAGCACCTCGTCGGTCCACAGGGTGCGCAGGACCGCCAGCGACTCGGCCGCGCCGGCGTTGTCGAAGCCGACCGACTCGTCGTCCAGGAAGTCGAAGCCACCGGCCCACAGCATCGGCCCGCCCATCCGGCCGGCCCCGCCGTCGGCGCCGAGGAACAGACCCTTGACGTCGTCGCGGGTCAGCGCCCGGGAGGACTCGAGCAGCTGCTCCATCTGCTGAGGGGGAGCGATCCCGGCCTGATCGAGCATGCTCCTGCGGTAGACGAGCAGCTGCGTGGAGACCACCTGCGGCACCGCGTAGATCCTGCCGTCCCAGGTCACCCGCTCCACCAGCGCGGGAGGGAAGTCGGACAGCTCGCGGCCGAAGACGTCGGTGAGGTCGACGACCTGCTCGCCGCGGATCATGTCGATGGTCGGGCCGTTGGCGTACTCGAAGACGTCCGGGCCGGCCGGCGTCAGGAGCGCCTCGGCCGTGGTGCGGGCGTAGTCACCCGGGCGCCAGGAGACGGTGACGTCGGCGGCGGAGTAGGCCTCGGCATACCGGGTCGCAGCCTCGTGCCGACCCTCCTCGGGGTACTGGTGGTACCAGTGCGCCAAGGCGGGCCGCGGTCCTCCGGCGGTCGTCTCGGCCTCACCCGTCGGGGTCAGGCCCGGGGGCGCGCCGCCGGTGCACGAGGAGAGCAGGGCGCCGAGGGTCGCGCTGCCCCCGAGGGCCAGCACGCTGCGGCGGGACAGAGGCGGGGTCGGACGGGCCATCGTCACCTCCGGGCGTCGTTGCGGGACAGGGTCTCGTGCACCACCCTATTCGGTGAGCGGCAGATCACGTTTCGGCAAAGGCCGCGTGTCCGGGGCGGCACCGCGGGGGCCCCTGACGTCTACTTGTCGACCGGGACGGTGCGAGGGAGCGAGGGGAACGATGAGGCTGCAGAGGTATGACGTGCTGCCGGGGGTGGTGCTGAGCGAGCTGGCGCTGCACCGCAGGGACCTCATCAAGGGTGGGCTCGGGCTCGTGATGGGGACCCTCGTCGGCGGGCTCTCGGAGAACGACGACGTCGTGGCCGCTCCGGCTCCGCCGGAGCCTGTCGTGCCGGAGCCGGTGGCCGAGCCCGAGCCCGAGCCCGAGCCCGAGCCCGAGCCCGAGCCCGAGCCGCCGGCGCAGACCGTCTTCAGCCTGGGCTCGGCCGGTGAGGGTGTCCGGGCGCTGCAGGAGCAGCTCGACGAGCACGGCTACTGGTGCGGCTCGCCCGACGGCGGCTTCGGCCACCTCACCGAGCAGGCCGTCTTCGCGGTGCAGAAGGCTCACGGCCTGGTGCGCGACGGAGTCGCCGGTCCCGCGACGCAGGAGGCGCTGGCCACCGGCTACCGGGTGCCGCCGGTCTCCGGCGGCGACCACGTCGAGGTCCACCTGGGTCGGCAGCTGCTGCTCGTGGTGCGCGGCGGGTCGACGTCGATGACGCTGAACACCTCGACCGGCAACGGCGAGCCGTACGAGTACCAGGGCGCCGACTACTCCGCGATCACACCGACCGGCGACTTCTCGGTCTGGTTCACCGACGGCAGCGGCTGGCGGGTGGGCGAGCTGGGCGAGCTGTACCGGCCGATGTTCTACTCCGGCGACTACGCCGTCCACGGCTCCGGCTCGATCCCGCCCTACCCCGCCTCGCACGGCTGCGCGCGCATCTCGGTCGCGGCGATGGACATGTTCTGGTCCAAGGGGCTGCTGGGCATGGGCGGACGCGTGCTCGTCGTCTGACAGCGGTGCGAGGCGGGGTGTCAGCTCGGGTGGCCCGCAAGCGTCTCGTCGTCGCTGTCCCGGGTCGGTACAGGTCGAGCCGCCGGCGTGCCCGCGCGGTCGCGGCGGTCCAGGACCGCGCGGGTGGCGGCCCCGAGGGCCACGAACGACAGCGCGGCGCCGAAGATCCAGGCGAACGGCGACGGGTCCTGCGAACGGTCTGACGAACGGCTCATGTCCTTCTCCTCGTCTGACTCGATGACCAGAGTGTTCATCGTCTCACCATGTGCCGCGGCCGCTCGAAGAACAGCGACGCCACCGCGCCGACCAGGATCACCACCACCGGTAGCGACAGCGACTCGGCCAGCGCCTGCGACAGCTCCTCCGCCACCGCGGGCGGCACCGTGGCGCCGGCGGACGGCATACCCTCCGGTGTCCCGACGGCGCCGGCCCACCCGCCCCCGCCACCCACGCGCGCTGCGATCCGGGCCTCCATGAGCACGGCGATCGTGGCGCTGCCCAGCACCGCACCGATCTGGCGGGTCGTGTTGTAGACACCCGCGCCCGCCCCCGCGCGCGCCAGGGGCAGGTTGCGGGTGGCCGTGGTCGACAGCGGCCCCCAGACCAGGGGGTTCGCGACGCCCATCAGGGTGGCCGCCACGACGGTTCGCCACAGGGGGGCGTCCGGCGTCATCGCCGACGACAGCATCCAGATCGACGCCGCGAGCAGGGTGGTGCCGGTGCCCACGAGCAGCCGGGGGTGCACGCGGTCGGTGAGGTGGCCCGCCAACGGCGCGAGGAGGAAGGAGACGACCGACGACGGCGCCATCAGCAGCGCGGCGGTCGACGGCGACAGACCCCGCACGCTCTGCGCCCACAGGTAGAAGGGGAAGATCATCGCCGTCACCGTGAACGCCATCGTCGTGATCGCGGTGTTCGCCAGGGAGAAGTTGCGGTCGGCGAACAGGGACAGCGGCACGAGCGGCTCGGCCGGGTTCCGGGCCTGCCACCAGACGAACGCCACGAGGAGCAGCACCCCGGTCACGAGCAGCCCCCGCACCCCGACCGGCCCCCAGATCTGCCCCCAGTCGTAGGTCTGTCCCTCCTGGATCGCGAAGACCGCGCAGAAGAGACCCACCGCGCTGAGCGCCACGCCCAGCACGTCGAAGCGGTGGACGTGCGTCTCCAGCCTCGGCACGAGCCGCGCGGCGAGCACCAGACCGACGATGCCGACCGGCACGTTGACGAAGAAGATCCACTCCCAGCCCAGCGTGTCGACGAGCACGCCGCCGAGCAGCGGACCGACCAGTGTCGCCACCCCGGCGGTCGCGCCCCACAGCGCCATCGCCTGGCCGCGGCGCTCGGCGGGAAAGGTCCGCGTGATGACCGCCATCGTCTGCGGCGTCATCATGGCCGCCCCGAGCCCCTGGACCACACGCCCCGCGATCAGCCCGCTGATGCCGGTCCCGAGCTCGCCCGACAGCCCGCACCACAGGGAGGACAGCGTGAAGACGCTCAGCCCCACCAGGTAGACCCGCCTCGGCCCCACCCGGTCACCGAGGCGGCCGGTGATCAGGAGCGGCACGGCATACGCGAGCAGGTAGGCCGAGGTCACCCACAGCACCTCGGTGACCCCGACGCCGAAGGCTCCCATGAGCGCCGGTGTCGCCACCGACACGATCGTCGAGTCGACGAGGATCATGAAGAAGCCGATGACGAGCGCCCACAGGGCGGGCCACGGGTTGGTGGGGAGGGCGGGGGCGGGGGCGGCCACCCCCCGGACTGTATGCCGCGCGCGTCGCCGCAGCAGGTGCGGCCGCCCCGCGCGACACGCTCCAGCGTGCCTGTGGTGCCCGAGATACCCGAGGGAGTACCTTGTCGCCAGAGCCCGCTTGCTCGCCCCCGGGTCAACGACGATCGGAGCACCACATGGCAACTCTTCCAAGGCCTTCGCGGAGCGTGCGGGCCACCGCAGCCCTCGCCCCCCTGATGCTCGTCCTGGCTGCCTGCGGCGCCGGTGACAGTGACCCGGCGGACTACCCGGAGGAGAGCGTCAGCATCATCGTCCCGTTCTCCGCGGGCGGTCCGACGGACACGGTCACCCGCCTCATCGCCGAACCCATGAGCGAGGCCCTCGGCCAGCAGGTGCTCGTCGAGAACGTCGAGGGTGCAGGCGGCACCGTGGCGGGCGCCGAGGCCGCCTCGGCCGACCCGGACGGCTACACGGTGCTCATGCACCACATCGGCATGTCGACAGCCCCGACCCTCTACGAGGACCTCGCCTACGACCCGCTCACGGACTTCAAGACGGTCGGGCTCGTCACCGAGGTGCCGATGACGATCATCGCCCGGTCCGACTTCGAGCCGGAGACGATGGAGGAGCTGACGACCTACCTGCAGGAGAACGCCGACACGGTCAACCTCGCCAACGCCGGCGTGGGCGCCGCGTCCCAGCTCTGCGGCGTGCTGCTGCAGGACGCGCTGGGGGTGGAGCTCAACGAGGTGCCCTACGACGGCACCGGTCCCGCGATGACCGAGCTCGTCGGTGGGCAGGTCGACCTCATGTGCGACCAGACCACCAACACCACCAACCAGATCAACGCGGGCGAGGTCAAGGCGTACGCCGTCACCACACCCGAGCGGATCGACGCGCTGCCCGACGTGCCGACGGCCGTCGAGTCGGGACTCGACCTCGAGGTCAGCGTCTGGCACGGCCTCTACGTGCCGGCCGAGACGCCGGACGAGATCGTCGCGACCCTGACCGAGGCACTCCAGGCGGCGCTCACCGACCAGAACGTGATCGACGAGATGGCCAAGCTCGGCACGGCACCCGTGCCCGAGGACCAGGCGACCCCCGAGGCGCACACCGCCAAGCTGGAGGACCAGATCGAGCTGTGGCGGGACCTGCTGTCCGCCGGAGGCTGACATCAGCACTCCTGACCGACCGACGTCCTCGCGCGGCGGGCCGACCGACGGCTCGTCGCGCGAGGGTGCGTCCCCCGAGGTGTCGTCGGGTGAGGTGTCGTCCCGCACGTGGTCGTCGGCGGACCTCGCGGCCGGCCTCATGTTCATCGCCATCGGGGGCGCGTTCGCCGTCGGCTCGCTCTCCTACGACCTCGGCAGCCTCCTGCAGATGGGCCCGGCCTACGTGCCGCTCCTGGTGGGGCTGGTGCTCGCCGCGCTCGGAGCGGGCATCATCGTGAAGGCTTTCGTCGCGCCGGACCGCACCCCTTCCGCGACGGACGGGACGACGGATCAGGGGGCCCCGCTGCAGTTCGGGCGCATCCACTGGCGGCCCACCTTGTTCATCTTCGCCTCGCTCTTCTTCTTCGCCTTCACCTTCGAGGGGCTCGGCCTCTTCATCACGGTCTTCGGCACCTCGGTGCTGGCGTCCTACGCGCGCGCGGGCACCACCGTGCGGCAGGCCGTCCTGCCGGCCGTCGGCCTGTCCGTCGGGTCCTGGCTGGTCTTCGTGCTGGCCCTGCAGCAGCGCCTGCCGCTCCTCGGCGAGTGGCTGGGGGGCTGACGTGGAGCTCTTCGACAACCTGGCGCTCGGGCTCGCGACGGCCTTCCAGTGGCAGAACCTCCTCTTCTGCCTGGTCGGGGTGGCCCTGGGCACAGCGGTCGGCGTCCTGCCGGGGATCGGGCCGACCGCCACGGTCGCCATGCTGCTGCCCATCACCTACACCTTCGACGAACCGGTCACCGCGATCATCATGCTGGCCGGCATCTACTACGGAGCGCAGTACGGCGGCTCCACGACCGCGATCCTCATCAACCTGCCGGGGGAGTCGTCGTCCGCCGTGACAGCTCTCGACGGTCACCAGCTGGCCCTGCAGGGCAAGGCCGGCACCGCGCTGGCGGTGGCCGCGATCTCCTCGTTCATCGCCGGGACCGTGGCCACCGTCGTCATCGCCGTCGCGGCACCGCCGTTGACGGACGTCGCCCTGGAGTTCGGCCAGGCCGAGCTCTTCTCCGTCGTCGTCCTCGGGTTCATCGTGTCCATCGCCCTCGCCAGCGGCTCGCCGCTCAAGGCGCTGGCGATGATCGTGCTGGGCGTCCTGCTGTCCACCGTCGGTCGGGACAGCTTCACCAACACCGCCCGGTTCACCTTCGGCCAGCCGGCCCTCGACGGCGGGTTCAACTTCGTCTCCGTGGCCGTCGGTCTCTTCGGCATCGCGGAGATCCTGCGCAACCTGCACGACCCCCACCACACCGGCCGCATCGTCGGTGCCGTCAAGGGCCTGTGGCCCTCCCGGTCCGACCTGCGCAAGATCGGTGGCCCCGTGGCCCGCGCCACGGGTCTGGGCTCGATACTCGGCGTGCTGCCCGGTGGCGGCCACGTCCTCGCCTCCTTCGGTTCCTACGCCCTGGAGAAGCGCATCTCCAAGAACCCCCAGGAGTTCGGACGCGGCGCCATCGCGGGCGTCGCCGGACCAGAGGCGGCCAACAACGCGGCGGCGCAGACCTCGTTCATCCCGCTCCTCACGCTGGGCCTGCCGGCCAACGGGGTGATGGCCATGATCGCCGGGGCCCTCATCCTGCAGGGCATCACCCCCGGACCGGGTGTCCTCACCGACGAGCCCGAGCTGGTCTGGGGCCTCATCGCCTCCATGTGGATCGGCAACCTGCTGCTCGTCCTGCTGAACCTGCCGCTCATCGGCATCTGGGTGAAGATGCTCTCGGTCCCCTACTGGATCCTCTTCCCTTCCATCATCATCTTCGCCTCCATCGGCTGCTACTCCATCCGGGGCAACATCTGGGAGGTCCTGGGGGTCGTGGTCTTCGGCGCCGGCGGCTTCCTGCTGATCCGAGCCGGCTGCGAGCCGGTGCCTCTTCTGCTCGGCTTCGTCCTCGGCCCGTTCCTGGAGGAGAACCTGCGTCGCGCGCTCATCATCAGCAGGGGCGACCCCACCACCTTCATCACCCGACCGATCTCCGCGACCCTGCTGGCACTGGCCTTCGTCGCACTCGTCCTCGCGCTGCTCCCGGCGGTGCGCAAGAAGCGCGAGGTGGTCTTCGCCGAGGAGGAGTGACCTGAGCAGGGCTGCCTGTCAGGACGAGGAAGGCACGACGGACGGAGACCAGTTGCCGCGCGTCAGCTCCGGACCGGGGGAGGCTGTCGCAGCTCCCGACCCCGGGTCTGCGCTGGCGACGATGCTCGGGGCGAGCGCCCTGACGACGCTGGGGGCGATCCCGCCCTTCCTGCTCGGGGCGCAGGCGGTGCTGATGCGGCGCGACCTGGACTTCGGGGCGGCCGGCCTGGGCGCTGCCGTCAGTGCCTTCTTCGCGGTGGCAGCCCTCGTCACGATCGGGGCCGGCGGAGCGTTCGAACGGTGGTCGCGCCGTCGTGGTCTCCTCCTCGCGGGCACCCTGGTGGCGGCCGGTGGCCTGGGCATGGCCCTGCTGGCCGAGGGCTGGGTCGCGCTCATGCTGCTCATGGCACTGCTCGGCGCGGCGAACGCGGCCTGCCAGGGCAGCTCCAACGCGACGGTCTCGACCGCCTTGCCGCCGCACCGTCGGGGACTCGGCTTCGGCATCAAGCAGAGCGCGGTGCCCGCGGCGATCATGTTCGGAGGGCTCGCGGTCCCCACCACCACGGCCCTGCTGGGCTGGCGCAGCACCTTCCTCACGACCGGGGTGCTGGGACTCGTCGTCGTCGTCGCGGCCCTCCTGCCCGACCGGTCGCGACGACGTCCCGTGAGGGCTCGCCGGCTGAGGTCGGGCGAGCGGGCGCCGCGCGGCCCGCTCCTCGTGGCCGGCGCCTCCATCACGTTCGCCAGCGCCGCGGCCAACTTCCTCGGTGCCTACCTCGCCAGCTGGGCGCACGGGATCGGTCTGACCGTCGGACAGGCCGGCCTGCTCATGGCTGCCGGGTCGGCCAGCTCGATCGTGGTGCGGATCGTGAGCGGCCACCGGGCCGACCGGCGCCACGGCGGGAACCTGTCCCTCGTGGCGGTCCAGATGTTCGTCGGCGGCGCCTGCCTGGCCCTCATCGCCCTCCTGCCGTTCGCCTGGTCGGTCGTCCTCTTCGGCTTCGTCGCCTTCGCGCTCGGCTGGTCCTGGCCGGGTCTGCTGCTGTATGCCGTGGCGCGCGTCGGTCGGGACGCGCCCGGTCAGGCGTCCTCGGTCGTCCAGGCCGGTGCCTTCACGGGCGGGGCCCTGGGGCCGGTGCTGTTCGGCCTCGTCGTCGGCGAGGTCGGTTTCGTGGCCGCCTGGTTCACCGCGTCGGCCTCGTTCCTGGTGGCCGGGGTCCTGGCGCTGGCGGCGCGCACGGGGTTCCGGCGCGACCTGCGCCGGCGCCCGCCGACAACGCCCTTCGGATACGGCGGAGGTCGCGACCGGCCCCGCTACACCGCCGGACCTCGTCCAGCGGCGGAAGGAGGAGCGTGAGCGGCCACGACCTCCCCGGCAGCCCCGTCGCCGTCGCCTCCCACCCACAGGGCCGCGCTCGACGTGGCCCCGCTAGGGTCGCCCCATGCGTGCAGTCGTGGTGGAGCAGACCGGTGGACCCGAGGTCCTGACCCTCGTCGAGCGGGAGACTCCCGAGCCCGGACCGGGGGAGGTGCGGGTCGACCTCGCCGCCGGCGGCGTCAACTTCATCGACGTCTACCAGCGGGAGGGCCGCTACCCGCTGCCGCTGCCCTTCGTCGGCGGCAGCGAGGGCGCCGGGACCGTCTCGGCCGTGGGCGAGGGCGTTCCGGACGTGCAGGTGGGCGACCGCGTCGCATGGGCGATGGTCGTCGGCACCGGGTACGCCGAGCAGGCACTGGTCCCCGCCGACCGGCTCGTGCCGGTCCCCGAGGGCCTCGACCTCGAGCTGGCCGCCGCGTCGATGCTGCAGGGCATGACCGCGCACTACCTGGTCACCTCGACCTTCGAGGCGCGCGAGGGCCAGACCGCCGTCGTGACGGCCGCCGCCGGCGGGGTCGGCCTCCTGCTCTGCCAGATGCTGCGCGACAGGGGCGTCCGGGTCACCGGCACGGTCGGGAACGAGGGCAAGGCCCAGCTGGCCCGCGACCACGGCGCCACGGACATCGTGCTCTACCGGGAGAACGACCTCGCGGACGAGGTCCGGCGGCTGACCGACGGCGAGGGCGTGCACGTCGTCTACGACGGGGTCGGCAAGGACACCTTCGACGCCGGTCTGTCCGTGCTCCGCCCCCGCGGGATGATGGTGCTCTTCGGCGCCGCCAGCGGCGCGGTGCCGCCGGTCGACCCCATGCGCCTCAGCAGCGGCGGCTCCCTGTTCCTGACCCGTCCGACGCTGGCCCACTACGCCGCCGAGCGGGACGAGCTGCTCTGGCGCGCGGGGGAGGTCCTCGGCGCCGTCGCCGCCGGCTCGCTGGCCGTCCGCGTCGGGGAGCGCTATCCGCTGGCCGACGCTCGCCGGGCCCACGAGGACCTCGAGGGTGGCGGCACCACCGGCAAGCTGCTGCTGGTCCCGTGAGCAGACAAGCGCCCGTGAGCAACGAGGAGACCGTCCCGGGCCGACTGGAGCACCGTTGACGGTGGTCGCGGGGCTGACTGGAGCACCGTTGACGGTGGTCGCCGAGGGGGAGGAGACTCTGATCTCGGAAGGGAGCGGAATCATGACACAGGTGCCGAGCGAGCCGGAGCTTCCCCGTCGTGAGGGCTGGGTCGAGGAGGACCGGCAGGCGCGGATGGTGCAGGAGCCGGAGCTGCCGGGCGACGCGGAGGACGCTTCGGAGGCGGAGGACGTCGTCCTGGACAGGGAGATGCTGGACGCTCCGTCGATGATCAACGAGCCGGACATGCCCCAGCACGGCGACACGGACTGACCAGTGGGGCAGACGCCGGTGGCCGGGACGCCGGTGGGCCCCGCACAGGCGCCGGACCCGGTCGAGGTGCGCGTGCAGAGCAACTTCCCGGACCTCTACGCCACGGTGACCCAGGGGCACGCGTCCTTCGACCATGTCGCGCAGGCGCGACGGATCCGTCAGCGGGACCCGCGGTACAGCGCCGAGAGCAGACGGCTCGAGGAGCTGGCCGAGAAGCGCTTCCTCGGACCGCTCGACGACGCCATCGAGGCCGAGTACTGGTGCGAGCACGAGTACGCCGGCTGCGCGCTCACCCGGGACGGTCGGCTGCTGTCCGTGTCCAACACCCACCAGCAGGACCTGGTCGTGCTTGAGGCACAGGTGCGGCAGCTGGGCCGGGACGTGGAACAGGTCTTCGGCCGAGCCAGGCTGGCCGCGCCGCGCCGAGCCGCGGCGGCCACGCTCTACTCGGTGCTCACCCGGCTGATGGCCACCGCAGACCTCGTCAAGGTCGGCGGGGAGCCTGAGCCGGTCGAGCAGGCCCTCGGGTCGCTGCGGGCCGAGTGGTCGCTGGCCAGGGCGCGCGTCACGGCCGCCATCCAGCGCCAGGCACGTTTCGAGTACCTCCAGGGCGTGGCTGCTGGCCTGGTCCTCGCGCTGTTGCTCCTGGCCGTCCTGGGCTGGGCCGCGTCCGAGTGGTGGCCGCGTCAGATCAACGCCCCAGCGTTCCTGGCGGCCTCGCTCTCGGGCGCTGTCGGCGCGCTGGTGAGCGTGCTCGAGCGCATGACTCCCCGCAGCGGCGGCCCGACGCGGGTGCTCGTGCTCGACTACACGGCACCACGCGCGCAGAAGGTGATGATCGGTGCCACGCGTCCGCTGGTGGGCGGGATCTTCGCGATCGTCGTCTACTTCGCCCTGCTCGGGGGACTGCTCACCATCCAGGGACCGGACAGCCAGACCCAGGACACGCCGGCCACCTTTGCCTTCTTCGGCCTGCTCGGGTTCGCGGCCGGTTTCACCGAGCGGTTCGCCACCGACATCCTCGAGCGGGCCGTCGCACCCCTGACGACCGCGGCGACACCTCCCGCGACCGCACCCTCGACCACCACCGCGGCCCCACCCCCGACCACCACCGCGGCCGCACCCTCGACCACGACCTCCTCGACCACGGCTACCGACGACGACCCACCGGTCGCCCAGCCGGGCGGCTGAAGGGCTGTGGGTCCCTGGGCCGAGCGACCGAACGAGTGATGCGGGTCGGCCGGCAGCGAGCAGGTCGAGCTGTCACCGCCTCCCCGCACGCCGCGAGGGCGGACTCGCCCGACGTTTCCACGACATCGACTTCTCTTGTGTCACAGTGGTTGTCGGGCCGACCACCGTGACGCGACATCCGTGCACATCGGTGGCCAAGACCACCGGGTGCCAGCTGGCGCCCGCCCGAGACTCTGCCGCTGCCGGTCCCCGGCACGCCGCGGCCCCCGGGAGACGCGGCGAACGGCATACCCGGGTGGGGGTTGACAGCGAGGAGCACCTGCCTCCATCATGTTCGTGAGAGCGCTCTCACGACGACATGGACGTCGGGTGCTCCCTACGTGGACAAAGGAGTTCGGCATGCAGCGCAGCAAGCACACCTACTACCTCATCGCCGCGAGCACGGCCCTCGGGCTCGTCCTCAGCGGGTGCGGCGGAGAGTCCGACGCCACCGGATCCGGCGACGGTGACGGCGGCGAGGGCACCGCCGGCGGCGGCGAGGAGATCACGCTCAGCGTGGCCACCTTCAACGAGTTCGGCTACGAAGACCTGCTCACGGAGTACGAGGACGCGAACCCCGGCGTCACCGTCAAGCACGTCAAGGCGGACACCGCGGACAACGCCCGCGCGGCCCTGCGCAACAGCCTCGGCGCCAACTCCGGCGCCGCGGACATCGAGGCGATCGAGGTCGACTGGGTCACCGAGTTCAAGCAGTACCCCGACAAGTTCGTCGACCTGTCCTCGCCGGACGTCGAGGGCCGCTGGCTGGACTGGAAGACCGAGGCCGTCACCCTCGAGGACGGCACCCTCATGGGCTACGGGACCGACATCGGGCCGGAGGCCGTCTGCTACCGCGCGGACCTCTTCGAGGAGGCCGGTCTGCCGACCGACCGCGAGGAGGTCGCCGAGCTGCTCGGTGAGTCGTGGGAGGACTACTTCGGGGTCGGCAAGGAGTTCGTCGCCGCGTCCGACGCCGCCTGGTACGACTCCGCGGGCGCCCTGTGGCAGGGCATGATCAACCAGGTCGACTACGCCTACGAGGACGCCGACGACGAGATCGTCGCGCTGGAGAACGCCGAGGTGCGCGCCCTCTACGACCAGGTGCTGGCCGCCTCCGTCGACGACGAGCTCTCCGCCGGCCTGGGCCAGTGGAGCGCCGACTGGGCCTCGGCCTTCCAGGGCGACGAGTTCGCCACCATGCTGTGCCCGGGCTGGATGCTCGGCGTCATCGAGGGCAACGCCGCGGGCGTCGAGGGCTGGGACATCGCCAACGTCTTCCCCGGCGGCGGCGGCAACTGGGGCGGCTCCTACCTGACCGTCCCCGCCCAGGGCGAGAACATCGAGGAGGCCAAGAAGCTGGCTGCCTGGCTGACCGCCCCGGAGCAGCAGATCAAGGCCTTCGAGGCCAAGGGCACGTTCCCGAGCCAGGTCGAGGCGCTGGAGTCCGACGTCCTCCTCAGCTCGACGAACGCGTTCTTCAACGACGCACCGACCGGGCAGATCCTCGCCGAGCGCGCCGAGGCGGTCACGATGATGCCGCACAAGGGCCCGCGCTACTTCGAGATCAACACCGCTCTCCAGGACGCCATCACCCGGGTGGACGTCGACGGCACCGACGACCCCGACAGCAGCTGGGACAAGTTCGCGGCCGCCGTGGAGGCGCTGGGCTGACGTGGGTGCCACCACCACGGCCCCGCCCTCCGGCGCCCGCGCCCGCGCCGGCCCCGGTCTCGCCTCGCCGCGAGAGCCGGGGCCGGCTCGGCCGGCTCGACGCGAAGGTCTCGCCGTACCTCTACATCGCGCCCTTCTTCCTGCTCTTCCTGGTCACCGGCCTCTTCCCGCTCTTCTACACCGGGTGGGTCGCCATGCACGACTGGGACCAGATCATGGGCAAGGGCGAGTTCGTCGGGATGGCCAACTTCGTCGACGTGCTCACGGGGCGCGGCTTCTGGCGGGCGCTGGCCAACACGGTCAGCATCTTCCTGCTCTCCTCGGTCCCGCAGATCCTCGCCGCCCTGCTGATCGCGGCGCTGCTGGACCGCAACCTGCGGGCCAAGACCCTGTGGCGGATGGGCGTCCTGCTGCCCTACGTCGTCGCGCCGGTGGCGGTGGCCCTCATCTTCTCCAACCTCTTCGCCGACCGCTTCGGCCTCATCAACGCGCTGCTCGAGACGGTCGGGATCGAACCGGTCCGCTGGCACTCCGACCGGCTCGCCAGCCACATCGCCATCGCCACCATGGTCAACTTCCGCTGGACCGGCTACAACGCGCTCATCCTGCTGGCCGCCATGCAGGCGGTCCCGAAGGACCTCTACGAGCAGGCGTCCATCGACGGAGCCTCGGCGTGGCGGCAGTTCTGGTCGGTCACCGTCCCGATGCTGCGCCCCACGATCATCTTCGTCATCATCACCTCCACCATCGGTGGCCTGCAGATCTTCGACGAGCCCAAGATGTACGACCAGTTCGGTCGCGGCGGCGCCGACCAGCAGTGGCAGACGCTGACGATCTACCTCTACGAGCTGGGGTGGACCCGCGCCGACTTCGGTATGGCGTCCGCGGTCGCCGTGCTCCTGTTCCTGGTGATCGTGGTGTTCGGGATCGTCAACTTCCTGCTCACCCGGCACATCGCCCACGACGAGGGGAAGCGATCGTGAGACGCCCCGGCTGGACCGTCTACGGGATGCTCGCGGCTGTCGTCCTCGGCAGCATGTTCCCGCTCTGGTGGTCGTTCGTGATCGCCAGCCACGACTCGACCGTGCTCGCGCGCACCCGCTTCCCGCTGCTTCCCGGCGGCAACTTCCTGCGCAACGCGGCCACCGTGCTGGACACCGTGCCGTTCTGGCAGGCCACCCTCAACTCGATCATCGTCTCCACGACGGTGGCCGTCTCCGTGGTGTTCTTCTCCACGCTGGCCGGCTACGCCTTCGCCAAGCTGCGCTTCCCCGGGTCCAAGCCCCTGCTGGTCTTCGTCATCGCCACGATGGCGGTGCCGACCCAGCTCGGCGTCGTCCCGCTCTACCAGGTGATGGCCCGGCTGGGCTGGACCGGTGAGCTGACCGCGGTGATCGTGCCCGGGCTGGTGACCGCCTTCGGTGTCTTCTGGATGACGCAGTACCTCAGCCAGGCCGTGCCGACGGAGCTCATCGAGGCGGCCCGCGTCGACGGCGCCAGCATGTTCCGCACCTTCTGGCACGTGGGCCTGCCCGCGGCCCGACCCGCGGCGACGATGCTCGGCCTGTTCACGTTCGTCGCGACGTGGACCAACTTCTTCTGGCCGTTCATCGTGCTCGGTCCGTCCAACCCCACCCTGCCCGTCGCGCTGCAGCAGCTCCAGGCGGCGCACTACGTGGACTACTCGCTCGTCCTCGCGGGGGCCGTGCTCGCCACGATCCCGCTCATCCTGCTGTTCGTCGTGGCCGGTCGCCAGCTGGTGTCCGGCATCATGCAAGGAGCTGTGAAGCAATGACCGCAGGTTCACCCCTGTCCTTCCCGGACGACTTCCTCTGGGGCGCCGCCACCGCGTCCTACCAGATCGAGGGCGCCGCGGACGCGGACGGCAGGTCCGACAGCATCTGGGACACCTTCGCCCGCCAGCCGTGCAAGGTGCTCCACGGGCACGACGGTGCGGTCGCGTGCGACCACTACCACCGCTACCCGGACGACGTGGCCCTGATGCGTGAGCTCAACCTCTCGGCCTACCGCTTCTCGCTCGCCTGGCCCAGGGTCGTCCCGGACGGGCGCACGGTCAACCAGGGGGGTCTCGACTTCTACTCCCGTCTCGTCGACGAGCTGCTCGGAGCCGGCGTCACGCCGTGGCTCACGCTCTACCACTGGGACCTGCCCCAGGTCCTCGAGGACGCCGGGGGCTGGCCGGAGCGCGACACGGCGCTGCGGTTCGTGGACTACGCCGCGGCCGTCCACGACGCGCTGGGCGACCGGGTGCACTACTGGACCACGCTCAACGAACCCTGGTGCTCGGCCTTCCTCGGGTATGGAGCGGGCGTGCACGCGCCCGGTCGGACGGACCCCCGGGCGGCGCTGCGCGCGGCCCACCACCTGCTGCTCGGCCACGGCCTCGTCACCCAGGAGCTGCGCCGCCGCGACCCGGACCTCAGCCTCGGCCTGACGCTCAACTTCACCGACACGCAGCCGCTCGACCCCGCGTCCGAGCGCGACCGGGACGCCGCTCGCCGGATCGACGGACTGGCCAACCGGTTCTTCGTCGAGCCGATCACCCTGGGTGCCTACCCGGAGGACGTGCTGGAGGACCTGGACGAGCTCTGGCCCGACGACCTCGTGCGGGACGGCGACCTCGAGGTCATCTCCGCACCGATCGACGTCCTCGGGGTCAACTACTACGCGACGCAGGCCGTCGCCGCCGGGTGCGCGCCTGAGCTCGCGCCGGTCGCGGCGGCCCAGGCCCGCCGCTTCGACCCACCCTCGCCCGCGGTCGGGTCCGAGCACGTGGCCGTGGTGCGACGCGGCATACCCGTCTCGGACATGGGCTGGGAGATCTCGCCCGACGGGCTCAGCGACCTGCTGCTGCGCCTGCACAGGGACTACACCGGCCCGCTGGGCGTGCGGCTGGCGGTCACCGAGAACGGGGCGGCCGCGGACGACCAGCCCGACGAGACGGGGTACGTCGAGGACCGGGACCGGGTGGACTACCTGGACCGGCACCTGCGCGCGGTCCACGACGCGATGGAGCGCGGCGCGGACGTCGACGGCTACTTCGTGTGGTCGCTGCTCGACAACTTCGAGTGGGCGTGGGGCTACACGAAGCGGTTCGGGATCGTGCGCGTCGACTACGACACGCAGGAGCGGACGCCCAAGGCGAGCGCCCGGTGGTACGCCGACGTGGCAGGATCGGGCACGATCCGCGCCAGCGCGGTCGGCATACCGGTCCCCACCGGCGGGCCCGTGGCCTGACGGCGAGGGCACCCGACAGAGAGCCCTGACAGTGAGGTGGAGGTGAGCGTGCGACGACCGCCGACGCTGGAGGACGTCGCCGCCCACGCCGGCGTGTCGCGCGCGACCGCCTCGCGCGTCGTCAACGCCGACCCGCGGGTGCGTGAGACGGCCAGGTATGCGGTGACCGCGGCGATCGCCGAGCTGGGCTACCTGCCCAACCGGGCCGCCCGCTCGCTCGTCGTGCGCGAGCCGGACTCCGTCGCGGTGCTCATCCACGAGCCGGACGAGCGGATCTTCGCCGACCCGTTCTTCAGCGGCATGCTGCGGGGGGTCAGCCAGCGGCTGGCGGACACGCCGCTGCAGATGGTGCTGCTGATGGGGGAGCCGGCGCGCGACGCCGAGCGGATGGAGCGCTACCTGCGGGCGGGGCACACCGACGGGGTGATCGTCGTCAGCGCGCACCGGGGCGACAGCCTCATCACGGCGCTGACCGAGACGCGGCTGCCGACGGTCTTCGTCGGGCGACCGCTCACGCAGGACACGGCGTTCGTCTACGTCGACGTCGACAACCGTGAGGGTGGCCGCATCGCCGCGCGTCGCCTGGTCGAGCGCGGCTGCCGCCGGATCGGGACCATCAGCGGCCCGACCGACATGGCCGCAGGTATCGACCGTCTCCAGGGCTGGCACGACGTGCTCACCGAGGCGGGGCTGCCGACCGACGCCGTGGAGACCGGGGACTTCACCCCGCAGGGGGGCGCGGACGCGATGCGCCGGCTGCTGGCCGCCCACCCGGACCTTGACGGGGTCTTCGTGGCCTCGGACCTCATGGCGACGGCGGCGATGGCCGAGCTGCAGGCGGCGGGCCGGCGGATCCCCGAGGACGTCGCGCTGGTGGGCTTCGACGCCTCGGCGGCGGCCTCGATGACGCGGCCACCGTTGACGACCGTCGCCAACCCGGTGTCCGAGATGGCCGTGCGCGCCACCGAGCTGCTGCTCCAGCTGCTGGGGGGCGAGGAGGCGCGGTCCGAGGTGCTGCCGACGCGGCTGGTGGAGGGCGGGACCGCCTGACACGGCGCTACCGTGGCCCATGGACTCCTTTGCCCACGACGGCCTGCGCTTCGACGTGCTCGACGGCGGCCCGACCGACGGTGAGGTCGTGGTCCTGCTGCACGGCTTCCCGCAGGACGCGACGGCGTGGGCGGGGGTCGCGCCCCTCCTCCACGAGGCCGGGCTGCGGACCCTCGCACCCCACCAGCGCGGCTACTCCGGCGGCGCGCGCCCACGGCGCGTGACGGCATACCGGATGGAGCACCTCGTCGGGGACGTGCTCGCGCTCCTGGACGCCGCGGGCGTGGAGCGCGCGCACGTCGTCGGGCACGACTGGGGCGGGGGTGTCGCGTGGGCGCTCGCGGAGCAGCACCCGGACCGCGTGGCAAGCCTGGTGGTGCTGTCGACGCCGCACCCCGCGGCGATGCTGTGGGCGGTGCGCCACGCGGACCAGGGCCGCCGCAGCTGGTACATGCTCGCGCTCCAGCTGCCGGTGCTCCCCGAGCGTGGCCTGGCCCGGATGCTGCGGCGCGGTGGCCTCGCGCGGTCGGGCGTGCCGGTCGAGCAGGACCGCCGGTATGCCGCGCGCCTGGGTCGCGCGCGCGACCTGCGGGGGCCGGTCAACTGGTACCGCGCGATGCTGCGGCCGTCGGTGGGGCGGCGACCGGGGCGCGGCGGCAGGGTGACGGTGCCGACGACCTACGTGTGGGGGAGTCGCGACCCCTTCCTGGGACGCGCAGCTGCCGAGCGGACCGCGCAGCACGTGGTGGGGGACTACCGGTTCGTGGAGGTGGCTGCCGGGCACTGGCTGCCGGAGCGGCAGGTGGAGCTGGTGGCCAGGGAGGTGATGGCCAGGGCGCTATAACGTGCTATAAAAGCGACCATTTCCTATATGCGCTATATTGCGCCCATGTCTCGTCGCACGCCGAACCCCTACCGTCCCGGCTTCAACCAGGCACCCGCCCGGCTGGTCGGCCGGGACGCGATCCTCGCCGCGGCGGCCGAGGCGCTGGAGATCGCGGCGTTCGACGGGCGGACGCCTCGCCCCCTGCTCCTGGTCGGTCCGCGGGGCGTGGGCAAGACGGTGCTGCTGGGGGAGATCGCCACGGTGGCGGCGCAGGGCACGGCTGGCCCACCGTCGCGGTCGAGATCCGTCCCGGCACCCCCTTCACCGCTGAGCTGGTCGAACGGCTGCGGGATGCGGCCACCCTGCTCCGACAGGCGACGGTGGAGAAGGGCGGACGGCTGCGGGTGTCCGGTGGCAAGGTGAGCGCGAAGGTCTTCGGCGTCGGCGGTGAGGTCGACGTGGTCCGCAGCGCGGCCGGGTCGGTAGCCGTCCCGCTGGACGAGGCGCTGAGCGACGCGGCGGACGCTGCCACCGCCTGCGGCGGCGGCCTCGTGATCACGGTCGACGAGCTGCAGCTCGCCGATCGTGCCGAGCTCGCCAACCTCGCCGCCGTCCTGCAGCAGCACGTCGCCGACCACTGGCCGCTGGTGGTCGCCGGCGCCGGGCTGCCCAGCCTGCGCGAGCGAGACCGGACCGTCACCTACCTCGAGCGGGGCGAGTGGCACGAGCTCGGGCTCCTCGAGCCTGCCGACACGCGGGAGGCGCTGGTGGCTCCGGCCGCAGACGCCGGCCGACCGATGGACGAGGCTGCGGCCGACGTCCTCACCCGCGCCTCGGGCGGCTATCCCTACGCCGTCCAGGTCCTGGGGCACCACGCGTGGCGAGCCTCGCACGGGCAGGAGCGCATCGGGGTGGTCCACGCCTGTGCGGCCCTCTCCGCCGCCCAGCGGGACCTGTCCGCGGGGCTCTACGCCTCCAGGTGGAACGACGCGTCGCCGAAGGAGCGTGAGTACCTCGCAGCCCTGGCCCACCTGCCGGAGGGCGCCGGGGGTGGGGACGTCGCACGGGAGCTCGGTCAGCCCACCTCGGGCGTGTCCTACCTGCGTGACCGCCTGATCAAGAAGGGCACGCTCTTCCCCGAGCGGGGAGCGCTGCGCTTCCTCGTCCCGGGCATGGCGAGGTGGATACGCGAGCAGGCCGACGCGTGACGTGACCACTCGGAGGAACGACCTGGGCACCGAGGATGGGGTCGACCCCCTAGAACCCGGCGGACGCCTCGTCCAGCGCAGCGACGTCCTCGGTCGTCAGCCGCAGCGACGGTGCCGCCATCAGCGCCTCGAGCTGCTCGGGCCGGGAGACGGACGCGATCGGCGCCGTGACCCCCTTGGCCAGCACCCAGGCGAGCGCGACGGTGGCGGGCGTGACGTCATACCGGTCCGCGATCTGCACCTGCACGTCGACGACGCGCAGCCCGCCTGCCTCGAGGTAGCGCCGGGCGGCCCCGCCGCGGGCCGCGCCCTCGAGGTCGGCCTCGGTGCGGTACTTGCCGGTGAGGAAGCCGGACGCCAGCGCCGGGTAGCTGAAGACCAGCGGCCCGAACTCGGACACGATCGGCGCGTAGCTGCGCTCGTAGCTCGCGCGCGCGACGAGGCTGTAGCGCGGCTGGATCGCGGCGGGGACGGTCAGGCGCTCGCGCGTGGCCGTCTCGAACCACGCGCGCATCCGCTCGGGCGAGTAGTTGGACAGGCCGACCGCGCCCACCTTGCCGGACGTCACGAGGAAGTGGAAGGTCCGGACCTGGTCCGCGACCGGCACCTCCTCGTCGTCGAAGTGGGCGTAGTAGAGGTCGACGTGGTCGGTGCCCAGGCGCTCCAGCGACTCGTCGAGCGCGGCGACGACGTTGTCGTGGGCGAGCCCCTCGCGGCCCGGCTTCTTCGCCACCTTCGTCGCGACGACGACTTCGTGGCGGACCCCGCGGTCGGTCATCCAGCGGCCGATGATCCGCTCCGACTCACCGCCCTCGTGCCCGTCGACCCAGGCCGAGTAGGAGTCGGCAGTGTCGACGAAGTTGCCGCCCCCTTCGTGGAACGCGTCCAGGACGGCGAACGACGCCTCCTCGTCGGCGGTCCAGCCGAACGGGTTGCCGCCCAGGTTGATCGGGAACAGGTCGAGGGCGCTGCCGGGCAGGGTGGGCACAGAGTCTCCTGGGACGGACGGGGTGTGGGCGGGGCTGGGCTGGGTGGGGTCGCCCGACCAGGGTATGCCGTCGGCCGGCTCGGGGAGCCCCCACTGCTACTACGCCGCGGCCACTCGTGTGGCTTCCAGAAGCCCTCGCAGTGGCCGCCACGTGAGAGCAGTGGCGGTGCTCGGGGCGCGGCGTCCCCGACGGGTGCCTCGGTCTGCCGAGCTTCAGCCGATGGCGCTGATGGTGAGCCTGAGCTCTCGGGTCGCGCCCGGCGCCAGCAGGACCTCGTCGGGCCGGGTGTTGAAGGCGTCCGGCGGACAGGTCATCGGCTCGACCGCGGCACCGAGCCGGCCGATGCGGTCACCGGTGTAGAGCTGGACCCAGCGCGCGTCGCTCGTCATCCGCACCCCCACGGCGTCCGGGTGGGTCAGCTCGACCGCCCAGTGGCCGGCCGGCAGGTCGGTGTAGGCGTTGTCGACGAGCCGCTCGCCGACCAGCGTCGGCGCGCGGAAGTCGCGCTCGGTCCCGGCGACCGGCTCGGTGCTGGTCGGGCTCAGGTCCTCGTCCGTGAGGAGGGCGCTCGGGGCCGGCAGGAGCAGCGTGCAGCCGGCCAACGGTCGGGTGTCGCACGAGAGGTAGGGGTGGGTCGAGGCGCCGAACGGTGCCGCCAGCTCGCCGCGGTTGGTCCCGGCCACCGTCACCGTGAGCCCCTCGTCGGCGTCGAGCGCGTGGTCGACCCGGCACTCCACCTCAAAGGGGTAGCCGTAGCTCGCCGGCAGGTCGAGCACCCACCGACCCCGGTCGGCCGCGACCTCGACGACGTCCCAGCGCTGGAAGACGGCGAGCCCGTGCAGGGCCGCGCCGGTCTCCGCCTCGTTGACCGGGAGCTGGTATGCGGTGCCGCGCACCTCGTACCGGCCCCCCACGACGCGGTTGGGCCACGGCACGAGCGTGCGGCCCTGGTAGCCGTCGGCGAGCGAGTCGCCGTCGACCGGCTGGACCAGGTGACGTCCGCGGTGGGTCAGCGACAGCAGGCTGGCGCCGACGGCCCCGATCGTCGCCTCGTAGTCCCCGGCGCGCAGCCGGGTGATGGTCCCGTTGACGGTCATGTCTCTCCAAGGGTCAGCACGAGGTCGACTCGCGGACGGTCAGTGCCCACGGCACCGACGGGTGCTGTGGCGGGGCCGTGGAGCCCTCCACCCGCGCGAGCAGGAGGTCGAGCACCTGGCTTGTGAGTGCGTCGAGGTCGGGGGTGATGGTGGTCAGGCTCGGGGTGTGGAAGCGACCCTCCGGGATGTCGTCGAACCCGGCCACGGCGATGTCCTGGGGGACGCGGACACCGGCCTGGTGGCAGGCGCGCAGCGCACCGATCGCCATGAGGTCGTTGAAGGCGTATACCCCGTCGGGACGCTGCGCGGACGGCAGCGACAGCAGCTGCTGCATCGCGCGATGGCCCTCCCGGCGGCCGAACCCGGCAACCTTCACCACGCGCTCGGTGGGGAGCTCGACACCCGCCTCGTCCAGGGCCTCGGTGAAGCCGCGCAGCCGGACCGACGCCGTGCCCTCGCCGTGCTCGCGACCGATGGCCGCCAACCGCTGCCGACCGCAGCGCAGCAGGTGCTGGCCCATCGCCCGGGACGCGGCCACGGAGTCGACGGCCACGTGGTCGAACTGGTGGGGGGTGCGCCGCTCGCCGAGGAGGACGAGCGGGATGTCCGCGGTGCGCGCGGCGATCTCCCCTGCCGGCAGGGCCAGGGGCGAGAAGATGACGCCGTCGACCCTGTGCGGACGCATTCCGGAGAGCACCAGGCGTTCCTCGTCGACATCAGCACGGGTGATGTCGAGGAGGAAGAGGTAGCCCCGTCGAGTGGCCTCGGCGGACAACCGTGCGGCCAGCTCGGAGAAGTAGGGCGAGCTGAGCTCGGGAACTGCCAGCGTGATGAACCCGCCTCGACCGTGCTTGAGCTGGCGCGCAGCGAGGTTGGGGCGGTAGCCCAGCGCCGTGATGGAGGCGCGCACGCGCTCCCGCATGGGGGGGCTGACGTGCGGTTGATCGTTGACGACGTTGGACACGGTCTTGACCGAGACGCCGGCGTGCAGCGCGACGTCCTTCAGTCTGACCGGCATGGGGCACATGCTATGCCGCTCGCACGCCCAGAGGGCGACACGCGGCCGGGACTCTTTACAACGTTGCAGGACGACAGGCATACTTCGTCACAACCAGATGCGGTTATCCGTTGCAAACACGACAAGGACGTCACATGAGCACCTCGCAGAGCCCCCGTCGACCATTCACCCGCCGCACCTTCCTGTCGCTCTCGGCGGCGGGCGGTCTGACGGCCACCCTCGCTGCGTGCGGGGGAGGGAGCTCGCCCCGGGAGGGCGCTGCCGACCCCGCGCCCGCCACCGGGGACGGTGGCGCCAGCGGCTACGACGGCCCGAACGTGGACCTGAAGTTCTGGAACGGCTTCACGGGTGGCGACGGCCCGACGATGAAGGCGCTCGTCGACGAGTTCAACACCGAGCACGCCAACATCGCCGTGACGATGACCACGATGCAGTGGGCCGACTACTACACCAAGCTCCCCACCGCGGTGACCTCCGGGAATGGTCCGGACGTGGGCATCATGCACGTGGACTCGGTGCCGACCAACGCCGCCCGCAACGTGATCCAGCCCCTGGACGACGTGGCTACGGCACTCGGTCTGGCGGAGTCCGACTTCGCCCCCGTCCCGTGGAAGGCGGGCCTCTACGACGGCAAGCGCTTCGCGATCCCGCTCGACGTGCACCCCCTCGGCTTCTACTACAACAAGGACGTCATGGAGGAGGCCGGCCTCGACCCCGAGGCACCCCCGATGGACAACGAGTCCTACATGTCCGCCCTCGAGTCGTTCAAGAGCGCCGGCATCGAGGGCCACTGGGCCAGCCCGTTCCCGTTCACGGGCGGGTTGTCGCTGCAGAGTCTGATCTGGCAGTTCGGCGGCAACCTGTTCAACGAGGACGGCACCGAGGTGCTGTGGGCCGAGGAGCCCGGCGTCAAGGCCCTGACCTGGTGGGCGGACCTCATCAAGCAGGGATACTCCCCGGCCAAGGTCGACCAGGACGCGGACTACGTCGCCTTCAAGAACGGTGAGAACGCCTTCAACTGGAACGGCATCTGGCAGATCAACGACCTCAAGAAGACGGACATCGGCTGGGGCGTGGCGGCCCTGCCGAACATCGGCGGCACCGACGCGGCGTGGGCCGGCTCCCACCAGTTCGTGCTCCCCGTCCAGAAGGCGGCGGACGACAACAAGGCGCAGGCGTCGCGGGTGTTCCTCGCCTGGATCAGTGAGAAGTCACAGGCATGGGCTGAGGCAGGTCAGGTTCCGGCCCGCAACTCCGCCCGAGAGTCGCAGGAGTTCACCGATCTCGCCGAGCAGTCTGAGCTGGCGTCCCAGATCGACAACCTCCACTTCCTGCCGTCTGTCCCGGGCATCGGCGACTCCATGGGCGAGTTCGACAAGGCCCTCAACGCAGCCACCCTGGGCGGTACCGACCCGGCCACGGCACTGGCCGACGCCGCCGGCCGCGCGCAGAAGATCCTGGACGACAACGCGAAGAAGTACGGCGGCTGAGCCTCATGGCCCCCCGCACCACGTCCGGGGCGAGCCGGCGCTCCGGGTCGCCCCTGACGCCCTACCTGTTCCTGCTGCCCTACCTGGCACTGTTCGTGACGTTCGTCATGATTCCCGGGGTGTTTGGCCTGTGGATCAGCCTGCACGACTGGGACTACATGCTCGACTCCAAGCTGTTCGTCGGGTTCGAGAACTACGCCAACCTGCTCGACGAGAACTCCGTGGTCTACCCGGACTTCTGGAACGGGATGAAGAACACCCTGATCTTCGTCGTGCTCAGCGTGCCGCTCCTCGTCGTCCTGCCGCTGCTGCTCGCCCTGCTCCTGCACCAGAAGTTTCCGGGCCGTACCTTCTTCCGCGCGATGTTCTTCGCTCCCTACGTGCTGGGCGTCGCGGTCATCGGACTCATGTGGCGCTACCTGCTGGACGGCAACTTCGGCATCATCAACTCCATCTTCGGCACCGACATCGCCTGGACGACCTCGCAGCCCTGGGCGTGGATCGGACTGGTGATCGTGACCGTCTGGTGGACGATGGGCTTCAACGCGATCATCTACCTCGCGGGGCTGGGAGACATTCCCACCGAGCAGTACGAGGCCGCCGAGCTCGACGGCGCCGGCGGGTGGGGGAAGTTCGTCAACGTCACTATCCCCGGTCTGCGTCCGGTCCTCATCTTCATCGTGGTCATCACGCTCATCGCCAGCGCCAACATGTTCGGGCAGTCCTACCTCATCACCGCGGGTGGCCCGACGCAGTCGACGCAGACGGCGATCATGGTCATCACCGAGCTCGGCCTGTCCCGCTTCCAGATGGGGGCCGCCGCCGCCGAGAGCTACGTGCTCGCGCTCTTCCTGGCCGTGGTCTCGATCGTCAACTTCTGGATCATGCGCGACCGCGACGAGGTCGCCCAGCGCAAGGCCCTCAAGGCCCAGCGACGAGCCCAGGAGTCCGCCGACAAGGCGGCCCCGACCTCCGCCGACCCACGCACGATGGAGGCGTCCCGATGAGATCCGTCGCCCGCAACCCGTTCCTGTGGGTCCTGCTGACCCTGCTCTCGGTCGTCTTCATCGGCCCGCTCGTGGTCATGTTCCTGACCTCGTTCAAGACCACTCAGGAGTCCCAGTCCGTCCCTCCGACGATCTGGCCGGGGGAGTGGACCACGCGCGCCTACGACGTCCTCCTCTCCTCCGCGGACAACCCCATCCTGCGCTGGTTCTTCAACTCGTTCGCGGCCGCGACCGCCCACGCCCTGCTCGTCGTGCTCACCGCCTCGATGGCGGGTTACGCGCTGGCCCGGATGGACTTCAAGTTCAAGAACATCATCTTCGCGATGATCATCTCCACGATGTTCGTCCCGGGATTCATCTTCCTGATGCCGAACTTCCTCATCCTGGACTCCTTCGGCTGGCTGGACACCCTGCTCGCGATCGTCGTGCCCGGGGCCGCCGGCGCCTTCGGCGTCTTCTTCATGCGGCAGTTCTTCCTGTCGCTGCCCAAGGAGTTCGAGGAGAGCGCCCGCATCGACGGGGCCGGACCGTTCACGACGTTCTTCCGGGTGATGCTGCCCAACGCGGTCCCGGCGATGGTGACCCTGATGGTGCTCAGCTTTCTCACCAACTGGAACGACTTCATCTGGCCGCTCTACGTGCTCTTCAACGACTCCAGCCTCACGCTGCCGATCGGTCTGACGAAGCTGCAGGGCGCCTACACCATCGACTACCCGGTGATCATGGCCGGTGCCGTCATCGCGTCCGTGCCGGTCCTGATCCTCTACACCTTCGTGCAGCGCTTCGTCATCGACGGCGTCGCGAGCTCGGGGGTCAAGGGCTGACCCCCGCAGGCACCGCACACCCAGCGACCGGGTCGTCACGCGCCGACCCACCCAGGAGAGAACGATGCCCGCACCACGGCTCCGCGCCACGCTGTGCCCGCTCGCCGCGCTGACTCTTCTCGCCGCGTGCGGCGGAGGTGGCGGCACGGCGGACGGCGACGCGCCGCCTGCGACCGCCGGCACGGCCGCCGACGCCGCCACGACGGACGAGGGCGGGTTCACCAACCCTGTCTACGCCACGAACTTCCCCGACCCGCACATCCTGGCCGACGGCGAGGGCGGCTACCTCGCGTTCGCCACCAACGGCAACACGATGAACGTGCAGACGGCCGTCAGCGACGACATGGTCACCTGGAGCCAAGGGAGCGACGCGCTGCCGCAGCTGCCGTCGTGGTCCACGCCCGGCAAGGTCTGGGCGCCGGAGGCGGTGGAGTGGACGGACGGCACCTACCGGCTCTACTACACGACCGCCCTCGCCGGCGAGGACCGCCAGTGCCTCTCGGTCGCGACGTCAGACACGCCGGCGGGTCCCTACGAGGACACCTCCAGCGAGCCGCTCCTCTGCGAGATCGACGAGGGCGGGTCGATCGACTCCAGCGCCTTCGTCGCCTCCGACGGCACCGCCTGGCTGTACTGGAAGAACGACGGCAACCACATCGGCGTGGACACCTTCATCCGCGTCGCGCCGCTGAGCGAGGACGGGCTCTCGGTCACGGGCGAACCCACCGACGTGCTCCAGCAAGACCTGCCCTGGGAGGACATGCTCGTCGAGGGGCCGGCGCTGTGGGAGCACGAGGGCACCGTGCACCTGTTCTACTCCGGCAACGGGTACTGGACGGACCGGTATGCCGTGGGGCACGCCGTCGCGGACAGCCCCGTGGGCCCCTTCACCAAGGACCCCGAGCCCCTCCTCGTCACCAACGACGCCGCCGCCGGCCCGGGCCACAACTCCCTGGTCGAGGTGGACGGGCAGCTGTGGATGGTCTACCACGCCTGGGTCCCCGGGGCCGTCGGCGACGAGGTCGAGGGACGCCAGATGTGGCTCTCCCGCGTCACCTTCGGCGACGACGGCTCCGTCGAGGTCGAACCCCCCACCGTCGACCACCCGGTCGCACCGGAAGAAGGCGAGTGAACGTGCAGGACAGCAGCGTCCCCCGGCCCGAGCACCCCCGGCCGCAGTTCGTCCGGCCCCGGTGGCTCTCGCTCAACGGCACCTGGCAGTGGGAGCGCGACCCGTCGGACTCAGGCCTCGAACGCGGGCTCGTCGACACGGAGCTGACCGGGCAGATCGTCGTCCCGTTCGCCCCGGAGTCCGAGCTGTCCGGCGTCGCCGACCCCGACTGGCACGAGGCGGTCTGGTACCGCCGCAGGGTGGAGCTGCCCGAGGACTGGCCGGAGGGCGACCGGGTCCTCCTGCACTGCCAGGCGGTCGACCACGACGCGACCGTGTGGGTCGACGGCACCGAGGTCGGCCGGCACCGTGGCGGCCACACCTCGTTCACGCTCGACCTCACCGACGCGCTCGACGGGCGCCGCTCCGCCACGCTCGTCCTGCGGGCCCGCGACCCGAGGCACGAGCTCCTGCCACGCGGCAAGCAGGCCACCTGGTTCGCCAACACCCACTGCAACTACACCCGCACCACGGGGATCTGGCAACCGGTCTGGCTGGAGTCGGTGCCCACGGCATACCTCGGTCGGGCCCGCATCACCCCGGACGCCGCCGGCGCCTTCGACCTCGACGTCCCGGTCGTGCACGGCATACCCGGACAGCGCGTGCGCGCGACCCTGACCGACGAGGCGGGCGACGTGGTGTCGGCCGAGGTCCCCGTCGGTCTGCAGCTCACCCCTCACCTGCGTCTTGACGTGCCCCGGGAGCGGCAGCGCTGGTGGGGCCCGGAGGACCCGCACCTCTACGGGCTGTCCCTCGAGCTGCTCGACGCCGACGGCGGGGTGCTGGACCAGGTCGGGTCCTACGCGGGGCTGCGGACCATCGCGATTCACGGCCATCGGATCCTGCTCAACGGGGAACCGGTCTTCCAGCGGCTCGTCCTGGACCAGGGCTACTGGCCCGACGGACTGATGACGGCACCGAGCGAGGAGGCGCTGGTGCGCGACATCGAGCTCGGGCTCGCCGCCGGCTTCAACGGTGCGCGGATCCACCAGAAGATCGCCGAGGAGCGGTTCCTCTACCACTGCGACCGGATGGGCTACCTGGTCTGGGGGGAGTTCCCCGACTGGGGGGTCTCCGGGCAGGGTCCGGCGGGCCACAACCAGAAGCCGGGGCCGACCTTCGTCGCGCAGTGGGTGGAGGCGGTCGAGCGCGACTACTCCCACCCCTCAATCGTCGGCTGGTGCCCGCTCAACGAGACCCACCAGTTCCTGCACGACCGCTTCACCGTCCTGGACGACGTGACCTTCGCGATGTACTGGGCCACGAAGGGGATGGACCGCACGCGCCCGGTGATCGACGCCTCCGGGTACAGCCACCGGGTGGCGACGACGGACGTGTGGGACAGCCACGACTACACCCAGGACCCCGAGGAGTTCGCGCGGGTGATGGACGGGCTGGCCGAGGGCCGCCCGCACACCAACACCGGTGAGAACACCGGGGACGGCGTCGAGGGTGCCCCGCCCTACTCGTTGCCCTACGCGGGCCAGCCCTACTTCTGCAGCGAGTACGGCGGCATCTGGTGGGTGCCGGAGCATCAACGCTCCGCCGAGGACGCCACCAACGACGAGGGGGAGTCGTGGGGCTACGGCAACCGGCCGGCCGACGAGGAGGAGTTCTACAGCCGGGCCGAGGGATTGACGCGGGTGCTCGACCAGAACCCGCTGATGTTCGGCTACTGCTACACCCAGCTCACCGACGTCTTCCAGGAGAAGAACGGCATCTACGCCTTCGACCGGTCGAGCAAGCTCGACGTGGCCCGGGTGAGGAGCATCTTCGACCACCCGTCGGCCTACGAGCGCGCGGACGATCACCCCAGCACGCCCTGACGCCTCGGTGAGGCGGGGTCGTTCTGGTCACGCGGTCCCGCGGGCTCTGGCGGGGGGCCGGGGCCGCCGGCTCACCACCGCGCGTGGACGTGGCTGCGGATGCGCTCGTCGTAGAGCCGCTCGTAGGCGGCCGCCGCCTCGGGGGACGTGGGCGGCAGCTGCGCGGCTCCCGCGTTGGCGCGCGCCTGCTCGGGCGAGCTCGCACCGGGGATCGTCGTGGTCACCCCCGGCTGGTCGACGATCCATCGCAGGGCCCGCTGCGCCGGCGTGCTCCCGGGTGGCCCCTCGATCGTGGAAAACGCCCGCGCGGCCTGCACGCCGACCTCGTAGGGGACCCCGGAGAACGTCTCGCCGACGTCGAAGGCCTCGCCGTGCCGGTTGAACAGGCGGTGGTCGTCGGCGGCGAAGGTGGACCGTTCGTCGAACTTGCCGGTCAGCAGACCGCTGGCGAGGGGAACCCGGGCGATGACCCCGACGCCGGCCTCCTGCGCGGCCGCGGTGACCTCCTCGAGCGGCTTGCGACGGAAGACGTTGAGGATGATCTGCACGGTGGCCACGTGCGGCCGGGCGATCGCGGTGAGCGCCTCCGCGGTCGTCTCGACCGACACCCCGTAGGCCCGCATCCGCCCCTCGTCGACCATCTCGTCGAGGGTGTCGAAGAGCGCGTCGCTGGCGTAGAGCTCGGTCGGCGGGCAGTGCAGCTGGACGAGGTCGAGCGTCTCGTCGCGCAGCAGCTCGCGGGAGCGGTCGTTCCACCGTCGCAGGGCGTCGGGGGTGTAGCCCGCAGCCTCGTGCGGCTGCGCCCGCCGCCCCATCTTGGTGGCGACGACGAAGCCGTCCCGTCCGCGCTCGTGGACGAACGCCCCGACGAGTCGCTCGGACCGGCCGTCGCCGTAGACGTCGGCGGTGTCGAGGAAGGTCACACCGGCGTCGGCCGCTGCTCCCAGCACCGCCAGGGCCTGCTCCTCACCGACCTCGCCCCAGTCCGCGCCCAGCTGCCAGCAGCCGAGGCCGACCACGCTGAGGTCGCGACCCAGGCGCGGGACCCGACGATGCTCCATACCCGTGCTCTTCTCCATGTCCATGTCCTCAGTTTCCCGCACGGCGCTTGTTGTAGACGTCGAAGGCGACCGCGAGGAGCAGGACCAGGCCCTTGACCACCTGCTGCACGGACTGGTCGATGCCCATGAGCTGCATGCCGTTGCTCATCACGGCCATGATCAGACCGCCGATCATCGCCCCGGACACGCGGCCGACGCCGCCGGTGACGGCCGCACCGCCGATGAAGCACGCAGCGATCGCGTCCAGCTCGAACATGTTGCCCGCGCCCGGCTGGGCACCGTTCATGCGCGAGGAGAAGACGATGCCGGCGACCGAGGCCAGCAGGCCCATGTTGACGAAGATGAGGAAGTTGACCTTCTTCACCTTGACCCCCGACAGCTGCGCGGCGTGGAGGTTGCCGCCGATGGCGTAGACGTTGCGGCCGAAGACGGTCTTCTGCGTGATCAGGCCGTAGGCGAGGATGAGGATCGCCAGCAGGATGAGCACGTTGGGCAGGCCGCGGCTGCTGGCGAGCTGGTAGCCGAACCACATGACGACGGCGCCGAAGACGACGATCTTCAGCACGAACAGCGCCAGGGAGCCGACCTCCTGGTGGTAGCTGAGGGCGGCGCGACGGTTGCGCCAGGAGTTCACGGCATACCCGGCGACGGCGATGCCGAAGATGACGAGGGTGAAGACGTCCACCCCGCGACCGCCGAGCAGACCGTTCTGGAAGCCGTTGGCGAACTCGTAGTAGGTGCCGCCGAACGGCGAGAGGGAGATGTTGTCCAGCACCCGGAAGGTGAGCCCGCGGAAGATGAGCATGCCGGCGAGGGTGACGATGAAGGCCGGGATGCCGACGTAGGCCACCCAGAAGCCCTGCCAGACGCCCGCGAGCAGGCCGACGGCGAGCGCGGCGAGCACGCCGACCCACCAGGGCTGGCCGTTCTTGATCACGACGACCGCCGACACCGCACCGGTGAGCGCGACGAGGGAGCCCACGGACAGGTCGATGTGGCCGCCGATGATGACGATGACCATGCCGATGGCCAGGATCAGGATGTAGGAGTACTGCAGGACGATGTTGGTGATGTTGCCCGGGGACAGGAAGTTCGGGTGGAGCAGGGCGAAGAGCGCCACGATCGCCACGAAGGCGACGAGGATGCCGCTCTGCCGCAGGTTGCTCGTGAGGATCTCCCGGAGGTTCATGATCCCGGTCATCGGGCGCTCTCCTTCTCCATGGTCATCAGAGCCATGAGTCGTTCCTGGGTGGCCTCTGCCCGGGGCAGCTCGCCGGTGATCCGGCCGAAGGCCAGGGTGTAGATGCGGTCGCAGATCCCGAGCAGCTCGGGCAGCTCGGAGGAGATGACGAGCACGCCCTCACCAGCCGCCACCATCTGGTTGATGATCGTGTAAATCTCGTACTTCGCCCCGACGTCGATGCCACGCGTGGGCTCGTCGAGGATGAGCACCTCCGGCTCGGTCATCAGCCACTTGCTCAGCACGACCTTCTGCTGGTTGCCGCCGGACAGCTTGCCGACGACCGAGAGCACCGAGGGGGCCTTGGTGTTGAGGCTCTTCCGGTACTCGTTGGTGACCTTGAGCTCCTCGAGCCCGTTGATCCAGCCCCGGGTGGAGATCTTGTCCAGGGCGGCGGCCGAGGTGTTGTGCCGGACGTCGGCGATGAGGTTGAGCCCGTAGCGCTTGCGGTCCTCGGTCGCGTAGGCGAGGCCGGCCCCGATCGCCTCGTCGACGCTGCGCATCCTCACCTCCTTGCCGTGCAGGTAGGTCGTGCCGGAGACGTAGCGTCCCCAGCTGCGCCCGAAGAGGCTCATGGCCAGCTCCGTGCGGCCCGCGCCCATCAGACCGGCGAGACCGACGACCTCGCCGGCGTGCACGGTGAGCGACGCGTTGTCGATGACCCGCCGGCCCGCCTGGGTCGGGTGGTCCACGGTCCAGCCCTCGACCCGGAAGAGCTCCGCGCCGATCTTCGGCTCGCGCTCGGGATAGCGGTGCTCGAGGTCGCGGCCGACCATGCCCCGGATGATCCGGTCCTGGGTGGAGGCGGGGTCCGCCATGTCGATCGTCTCGATGGTCCGGCCGTCGCGCAGGATGGTCGTGCGGTCGCCGATGTCGGCGATCTCGTTGAGCTTGTGCGAGATCATGATGCAGGTCACGCCCTGGGCGTTGAGCTGGCGGAGCAGACCCAGGAGGTGCTGCGAGTCGGTGTCGTTGAGGGCGGCCGTCGGCTCGTCGAGGATGAGCAGCTTGACGTCCTTGGACAGCGCCTTGGCGATCTCCACCAGCTGCTGCTTGCCGACGCCGATGTGACCGATCCGGGTGACCGGCAGCTCGCTCAGCCCGACCCGCCGCATCAGCTCCGAGGCCTCGGAGTTCGTCTGGTGCCAGTCGATGAGCCCGAGTCGCCCTCGGCGCTCGTTGCCGAGGAACATGTTCTCCGCGATCGACAGGTGCGGGATGAGCGCGAGCTCCTGGTGGATGATGACGATCCCCTTGTCCTCGCTCTGGTTGATCGAGGAGAAGGACACCTCCTCGCCGTCGAAGAGGATGGTGCCGTCGTAGCTGCCGTGCGGGTAGACGCCGGAGAGCACCTTCATGAGCGTGGACTTGCCGGCGCCGTTCTCTCCGCAGATGGCGTGGATCTCGCCGCGCCGGACCTCGAGGTTGACGTCCTGGAGCGCCTTGACGCCAGGGAAGGTCTTGGTGATGCCCTGCATCTGGAGAATGTTGTCGGTCATGCGACGGTCCTCACTGGCGTGGGTCGGGGTGGGCGGGGGTGTCCCCCGGGGGTGTCCCGGGGGTGGCCCCCGGGGGGCCGGCCCCGGCCGCCGTGGGGCGGCCGGGACCGGGACGGGTCAGGTCACTCGGCGACGCCGGACTCGACCTCGGCCTGGGTCCAGTAGCCGGAGTCGACCAGCGCCGTCTGGATGTTGTCCGCGTAGACGATCTCGGACTCCAGCAGGTAGGACGGGACGACCTTCACGCCGTTGTCGTAGGTCTCGGTGTCGTTGGCCTCCGGCTCCTCGCCCTGCAGGTAGGCCTCCACCGACACGATCGCCTGGTCGGCCAGCAGCCGGGTGTCCTTGAAGATCGTCGCGAACTGCACGTCGTCGGCGATCAGCTTGACCGAGGCGATCTCGGCGTCCTGACCGCTGACGATCGGCAGGCCGTCGGCGACGGTGGTGCCGTAGCCGGCGTTCTGCAGCGCGGTGATGATGCCGCGCGACAGGCCGTCGTAGGGGGAGAGGACGCCGTCGAGCTGCATGCTGCCGCCGTCGTAGGAGCTGGTCAGCAGGTCCTCCATGCGCTTCTGCGCGGTCTCCTGCTGCCAGCGCAGGATGGCGGCCTGCTCGATGTCGGTCTGCTCCGAGGGGACCACGAGCACGCCGGAGTCCATGAACGGCTGGAGGGTGTCCATCGCGCCCTGCCAGAAGAAGTGCGCGTTGTTGTCGTCCAGCGAGCCGGCGAAGAGCTCGATGTTGAACGGGCCCTCCTCACCGGTCTCGGCACCGTCCTTGTCCAGGACGCCCAGACCGACCAGCAGCGAGGTCGCCTGCTGCACCCCGACGTTGTAGTTGTCGAAGGTGACGTAGAAGTCGACGTTCTCGCTGTCGCGGATCAGCCGGTCGTAGGCGATGACGGGGATGTCGGCGGCGGCCGCCGCCTCGAGCTGGCTGGACAGTGCCGTGCCGTCGATCGCGGCGATGATCAGGGCGTCGGCCCCGTTGGTGATCATCTGGTCGATCTGCTGGCTCTGCGTGGGGATGTCGTCGCCGGCGAACTGCAGGTCGACGCTGTAGCCGGCCGCCTCCAGGCCCTCCTGGACGGACTCGCCGTCGGCGATCCAGCGCTCGGAGGTCTGGGTGGGCATCGCGACGCCGACCGTCAGGTCCTCGTCGCCGCCCCCGCCGCCGGCGGCAGCGCTGGTGCCGGCGTCCTCGTCGTCGTTGCTCGTGTCGCCCGCACCCTCGCCGCCGCAGGCGGAGAGGCCGAGGACCAGGGTGCCGGTCGCGGCGATGGCGAAGACCCGGCGGAAGGGAGTGAACATGTGTGCTCCTTGGTGAGGGGTGGGTGGTGCTGTGTGCAGGTATGCCGTGCGCGTGAGGGTGCGGTCTGCTCGGGGGTCGGGCATCACATCCCCTGGGCCAGGCGGTGGTAGGCCTGGTTCCAGCGGACCTCGCGGGTGAACCCGCGGGTGGTGGTCTCCTCGTCGATGACGAGCAGCTCGGTGCCGGCGATCTCGGCGAACACCTCGAACGCCGCGACGCCCACCTGGGTGGACAGCACGGTGTGGTGGGCCGCGCCAGCGAGCATCCAGGACTCGGCCGAGGTCGCGAGGTCCGGCCGCGGCCGCCACACCGCGTGGGCGACCGGCAGGTGGGGGAGCGGCTCGGGCGGCTCGATGACGTCGACGACGTTGGCGGTGAGCCGGAAGCGGTCGCGCATGTCGGACATGGCCACCACCACCCCCTCGCCCGGGTCGGCGGAGAAGACGAGGCGAACCGGGTCCTCCCGGCCCCCGATGCCCAGCGGGTGGACCTGCAGGCTCGGCCGGCTCGTCGTGAGCGAAGGACAGATCTCCAGCATGTGGGCGCCGAGGATGAGCTCGCGGCCGGGGGTCAGGTCGTAGGTGTAGTCCTCCATCAGCGAGGCGCCACCGGGCCGGCCCTCGCCTATGACCTTGGCGGCCCGCACGAGGATGGCGGTCTTCCAGTCGCCCTCGGCACCGAAGCCGTAGCCGGCCGCCATCAGCCGCTGGACCGCCAGCCCCGGTAGCTGCCGCAGCGCGCCCAGGTCCTCGAAGGTGGTGGTGAAGGCGCGCGCGCCGACCGACTCCAGGAAGGTGAGGAGCGCGAGCTCCTGGCGTGCTCCGTACCGCAGCGACTCGTGCCGCTCCCCGCTGCGTCGAAGCTCGGGAGCCACGTCGTAGAGGTCCTCGTACTCCTCCACCAGCGTGTCGACGGCGGTGTCCTCCACCTGGGCGACGGCGTCGGCGAGGTCGTTGACCCCCCAGGTGTTGACCGAGACGCCCAGGCGGATCTCGGCCTCGGTCTTGTCGCCCTCGGTGACGGCGACGTTGCGCATGTTGTCGCCGAACCGGGCCAGTCGCAGACCCCGGGTCGCGTCCCAGCCGGCGGCCGCCCGCACCCAGGTCCCGACGCGGCGCTGCACGCTCTCGTGCGACACGTGCCCGGCGACCGTCGTGCGGCGCACGCCCATCCGGCTCTGGATGTAGGCGAACTCGCGGTCGCCGTGCGCGGCCTGGTTGAGGTTCATGAAGTCGAAGTCGATGGTCGACCAGGGCAGGGCGACGTTGGCCTGCGTGTGGAGGTGCAGGAGCGGCACGTCGAGGGCGTCCAGGCCGGCGATCCACATCTTGGCCGGCGAGAAGGTGTGCATCCAGGCGATGACGCCGATGCAGTGCGGGTCGGCGTTGGCCTCCCGCGCCAGCCGGTGGATGGCGTCCCGGTCCTTGAGCACCGGCGTCCACACGATGTCCGCCGGCACGGCGTCGGCAGCCCCGAGCTCGGTGGCGATGGCCTGCGACTGCTCGGCCACCTGGCGCAGGGTCTCCTCGCCGTAGAGGTCCTGGCTGCCGGTGCAGAACCAGATCTGGCGCGGGCCGTACGGCTTGGTCATCGGGAGGGCTCCTGGTCGGTGGTGGGCTGCTGGCCGTAGACGTGCTGGTAGCGCTCGTAGAGCGCGTCGACGTCGGCCTGGGGGATCGGGACGGGCTCGCCGAGCTGGCGGGAGACGTGGACGGTCCGCGCCACCTCCTCGACCATGACCGCGGCCTTGACCGCGGCCCTGGCGTCGGTCCCGACGGTGAACGGTCCGTGGTTCTGCATGAGGACGGCCCGGCTGCGCGAGCGCTGCAGGGTCTCGACGATGCCCCGCCCGATCGAGTCGTCACCGATGAGCGCGAACGGCCCCACGGGGACGGGTCCGCCGAACTCGTCCGCCATCATCGTCAGCACGCACGGGATCTGCTCGCCGCGCGCGGCCCAGGCCACCGCATACGTGGAGTGGGTGTGCACGACGCCGCCCACCTCGGGCAGGTGGCGGTAGACGTAGGCGTGCGCGGCGGTGTCCGAGGACGGGGAGCGCTCGCCGTCGACGAGGACGCCGTCGAGGTCGCACACCACCATCGCCTCCGGCGTGAGCTCGTCGTAGCCGACGCCGCTCGGCTTGATGACGAACAGGTCGGCGCTCTCCAGCCGCTGCGAGACGTTGCCCGCGGTCCAGACCACCAGCTCCCAGCGGGTCAGCTCGGCGTGCAGGCGCGCGACGACCTCCCGCACGCGGGCCACCTCGTCCCGCACCTCCTGCGGGTATGGCGTGAGCGTCACCGTCCCACCCCCGCCGTGTCGTGCGTCAGGCGTGCCTCGCGGCGGATCGACCGGAGCCGGCGCATCACGTCGTTGCCGCCGCGCCCGAAGTGGTCGTGGAGCAGGCGGTACTCGGCGAACAGCTGGTCGTAGGCCTGCGCCCGGGTCTCGTCCGGGCTGTAGACGGCCCGGTCCACCTTGCCCATGGCGGCAGCCGCGGCCCCGACGTCCGGATAGGCGCCGGCGGCCACCGCGGCGTGGATCGCGGACCCCAGGGCGGGACCCTGGTCCGTCGCGATGGTCGACAGCGGGAGGCGGGTGACGTCGGCGTAGATCTGCATGAGCAGACGGTTCTTGAGCAGGCCGCCGGCCACGATGAACTCGCGCACCGGCACGCCCGCGTCCTGGAAGGCCTCGACGATCACCCTCGTGCCGAAGGCGGTCGCCTCGAGGAGGGCGCGGTAGACGTCCTCGGCGCGGGTGGCCAGCGTCTGGCCGACGATCAGCCCGGACAGCTCATGGTCGACGAGGACCGACCGGTTGCCCGAGTGCCAGTCCAGGGCGACGAGGCCGTGCTCGCCGACGGCCTGGGCGGCGGCCTTCTCGGTGAGCAGCTCGTGGGTCGAGATGCCCCGCGCCGCCGCCTCGTCGTGGTAGCTGCCGGGCACGCCGTGCTCGACGAACCAGCCGAAGATGTCGCCGACGCCGGACTGCCCGGCCTCGTAGCCCCACAGGCCCTCCACGATGCCGCCGTCGACGACGCCGCACATGCCCGGGACCGCGCGCAGGGCGTCGCCGTTCATCACGTGGCAGGTCGAGGTGCCCATGATGGCGACCATCTGGCCGGGCTCGACGGCACCGGCGGCGGGTGCGGTGACGTGGGCGTCCACGTTGCCGACGGCCACGGCGATGCCCTCGGGCAGCCCGGTCCAGGACGCCGCCTCGGCGGTCAGGCGTCCGGCGGCGTGGCCGAGCTGTCCGATCGGGTGCTCGACCTTGTCGGTGACGAAGTCGGCGAACGCCGGGTTGAGCGCGCCCAGGAACGCGGGGGAGGGGTAAGCACCGTCCTGCAGGATGCCCTTGTAGCCGGCGGTGCAGGCGTTGCGGACGTAGCGGCCGGACAGCTGCCAGACGATCCAGTCCGCGGCCTCCACCCAGTGCTGCATGGCGCCGTAGACCTCCGGGTCCTCCTCCAGCAGCTGCAGGCCCTTGGCGAACTCCCACTCCGAGGAGATCAGCCCGCCGTAGCGCTCGATCCAGCCCTCGCCGCGCGCGTGGGCCAGGTCGTTGATCCGGTCGGCGTGCGGCTGGGCGGCGTGGTGCTTCCACAGCTTGACGTAAGCGTGCGGCCGGTCGACGAAGCGTTCGAGCTCGTTGAGCGGCGTGCCGTCGGCCGTCGTCGGGACCATCGTGCAGGCCGTGAAGTCGGTGCCGATGCCGACCACCTGGGACGGCTCGGCGCCGTGCTCCCGGCGCGCCTGCCCCAGCGCCGCGGGAACGGCCACGCGGAGCACCTCGACGTAGTCGGCCGGGACCTGCAGGGCCCAGTCGGGCGGGAGGTGCGGGGGGACGCCCGTGGAGGAGGAGGTGGCGTCGGCGGTCAGCTCGCGCTCCATCACGCCGTGCCGGTAGTCGTGGACGCCCGAACCCAGGACCTGGCCGTCGCTCACACGGACCACCACGGCCCGCCCCGACAGCGTGCCGTAGTCCACGCCGACCACGAGGGGTTCTGCGGCGTCGGTCATCGGGTTCCTTCCTCGTCCTTGAGGTGGGGGCCACGGCGTCGATCCGACGATGTGAGCGCTCACGTATCTGCTACGTTAGCGCTCACATGTGCGGGTCTGTCAAGGGGGTCCAGGTCACGATCTCGTCACGGTCCGCTGGGAGTCTCGTGGGAGGATGGACGGCATGGACGGACACGCTGGACGGGTCACGATGTATGACGTCGCCCGGCACGCCGGGGTGTCGCACCAGACCGTCTCCCGGGTGATCAACGGCGCCGCCCACGTCGCCCCGCCCACGAAGGAGCGGGTCCGCGAGGCCATGCGGCTGCTGGGTTACCGTCCGAGCGCCTCCGCCCGCAACCTCGCCGCCCGACGCTCCCGCGCGGTCGGGGTGGTCACCTTCATCGGGCCCTACTTCGGTCCTGGGTCGACCCTGCTCAGCATCGAGGTCGCGGCCCGCTCGCACGGCTACTCCGCCCACATCTCCTCGCTCGCCGGACTGGGGCCCGTGGACGCGCGGGCGGCCCTGGAGGACCTGCTGCAGCGGGACGTCGAGGGCCTCATGGTCGTGGCCCCGACGGACGAGCAGGCCGAGCTGGTGGCGTCCGTCCTGCCCCACGAGCTGCCCGTGCTGGCGCTCGAGGCCCGGTTGACCGGTCGACCACTCGTCGCCAGCGACAACGAGCTCGGCGGCGCCCTGGCTGCCGAGCACCTGATCACGCTGGGGCACACCAGGATCGGCCACGCAGCGGGGCCGCTGGACTGGTCGGAGGCGCGCCTGCGGACGGTCGGCTGGGAGCGGGTGCTGCGCGAGCACGAGCTGGAGCCGGGCCCCCGAGTGGACGGCGACTGGTCGGCGCGCTCCGGCTACGAGGCCGGGGTCGTGCTGGCCGGGTCAGGGGTGAGCGCGGTCTTCGCCGCGAACGACCAGATGGCTCTCGGGCTGCTGACCGCCCTGCACGAGAGGGGGATCCGCGTGCCGGAGGACATCAGCGTCGTGGGCTACGACAACACCCCGGACAGCGGCTGGTACTTCCCGCCGCTCACCACCGTGGAGCAGGAGTTCCGGGAGGTCGGCGCGGTCGGCATCACCCAGCTGCTCGCGCTCGTCGAGGGCCGGCCGGTCGAGGCCCAGACCTTCGTCCCACCTGCCCTGGTGGTCCGGCGGAGCACCGCCCCACCGCTGACCTGAGGTCGGTCAGGCGATGCGCGGGTCTCCCGTCTGGAGGACGGACTCCCGCTCGGCCTCGGTGAGCCCGCCCCAGACGCCGTAGGGCTCGCCCACCCGGAGCGCGTGGTCACGGCACGCGCGCACGACGGGGCACTGCTCGCAGACGGCGACCGCTCTGCGGTCGCGCGAACGACGCGCCGGACCCCGCTCGCCCTCGGGGTGGAAGAACACCTCCGGGTTGACGTCCCGGCACAGACCATCGTGCTGCCACTCCCACAGCGATGCGATCGGCTCTGTCTGACCCGGCATGCGCCCTCCTTGGTCGGTGACTGCTCAGCCTGCCGTGGATCGGGTCCCTGCGGCTTCCCCCCGGGGGGTGAGGCGCGGGTCGGGTGCGGGCTGTCCAGCCGCTCCACCGGAGACGCGATCGCAGCGACAACCGCCGGTTCCGCAGGGCCCTGCTCGCGCATCAGCCGAGTCCGGTCACGCCCATCACGTCCAGCGCCCGACCCACGTCGTAGTCGGCGGGCAGCGGCACCAGCGGCGGTCGCACGGTCCCCATGGGGGCTCCGTGGCGGGCCTGGGCAAGTGCCTTGAGCACGCCGGGCGAGGCATACTCCTTCGTCATCGCGCGGACCCGCTGCAGGTGCTCCGAGAGCTCACCGGCACGCGCCTGGTCGCCGGCGCGGACGCACGCGTACAGCTCACGGACCTGCTCGGGGACGATGTTGGCCAGCGCCGAGATCACGCCCGTCGCGACGGGCAGGCGACCGGGGTAGTCGTCCTCGGTGCCCAGAAGCACCCCCTGTCCTGCGGCGTGGACCGCGTCAGCATAGTCGGCCTGGCCCCCCGAGTCCTTGACCCCCCAGACCCCCAGCGTCGTGACCAGATCGGCCGGGACCGGGACCGCGTACTTGGGAATGTGGTAGATCACGACCGGGTGTCTGCTGACCTCCAGCACCCGCTGGTAGAACAGCCGCAGGCCCTCGGTCTCCACCGGTGTGAAGAAATAGGGCGGGAGCACCAGCACGGCCGGGATGTCGACCCCGTTGAGGTACTCCAGCATGTCCACCGTGCCGGGCAGGGTGCCCTCCGCCACGGTGGGCAGCACCGACAGGGGCAGGTCCGCGCTCAGCACCTCGGCCAGCACCGCCTGCTTCTCGGCGGTGGTCACCGACGGACCCTCGCCGTTGGTCCCGAACGGGACGATGCCGTCGACCCCCATGCCGGCCAGCCAGCGCACGTGGGCCAGGTAGCTGTCCAGGTCCACGGCATGAGCGGGTCCGGGTCCGAAGGGTGTGACGTTGGCTACGTAGACGCCGTCGAGCATGATCATCTCCCGAGGTGGGTGCGGTCGGAAAGGAAGTCGTCGAGCTCGCCCCGGCTGGGCAGGCTCTCGTAGTCGCCGTGGCCACGCACGCACAGGGCGCCGAGCGCGTTGGCGGTGCGCAGCCGATGTGGCACCGCGCCGCCGGAGAGGTGGGCGAAGAGGTAGCCGGCGGCGAACGCGTCCCCGGCACCGATGGGGTCCAGCTCGGGAACCACGAAGCCGGGTGACTGGACGAAGCTGCCGTCCTCGAGACACGCGGCGCCCTCGGCGCCGCGCTTGAGCACGACCTCGGCCGGGCCCTGGTCGGCCAGCCGGCGGGCCACCTGCTCATCGCCGTCCCACGGCCACAGGGCGCGGCCCTCCTCGGTGCCCACCAGCAGCAGGTCCACCCAGGGGAGGATCGTGGTGGTGAACGTCGCCGCCGTGGCCACGTCCCACAGCTTGGAGCGGAAGTTGACGTCGTAGCTGACCCGCACCCCGGCCTCCCGGGCGGTCCGCGCCAACCACTGCGTCGCCGTGGCACATTCCGGTGACAGGGCCGGCGTGATGCCGGTCAGGTGCAGCCAGGTCGCGCCGTCGAGCTGCCTGGGGTCGATGCTGTCCGGGGAGAGGGTCGAGGCAGCGGAGCCCCGGCGGTAGTAGGTCACGTGCACCGTGTTCCCGACCTGCTCGCGCAGGTACAGGCCGGTGGGACGGTCCGGGACGCGCTGCACCGCTGAGGTGTCCACGCCCTCGGCCCGGATCCGGTCCAGCACCGTCTGCCCCGGCTCGTCCTGGCCGAGCAGGCCGATCCAGCGGGTCGGCACCCCCAACCTGGCCAGGGCGATGGCCACGTTGGACTCGGCGCCCCCGATCCCGACCGCCAACGAGCGGGCGTGCCGGAGCCGCCCCGGGGGGGAGACGACGCCGAGCAGCATCGTCTCCCCGACGGTCACCACGTCCGGTGTGGTCACAGAGCTGCGTCCGGCAACCAGGTCACGATGCCCGGCACCGCGATGAGCAGCACCAGCACCGCGGTCAGCGCGATGTAGAAGGGCCACATGTTGCGCAGCAGCTCTTCCATGCTCACCTTGCCCACGGCGCAGCCCACGTAGAGGCAGGTGCCCACCGGCGGCGTGATCAGCCCCAGGCCCAGCACGACCGACATGAGGACACCGAAGTACACGGGGGGCACACCGACGGCGACGACGACGGGCGTGAGGATCGGCGCCAGGATGATCATGGCCGGGGTCAGGTCCATCACCACGCCCACCACGATCAGCACCACGGTGACCAGCGCCAGCACGACATACGGGTTCGTCGAGACGGCGGCGGTCGCCTCGACGATCTGCTGCGGTACCTGCGCGGTGGTCAGCAGGTAGGCCACCGAGGTGGCGATGGCGAGCAGGAAGAGGACCATCCCGGTCAGCCGTCCGGTGCGGATCAGGATCGGCCACAGGTCCCGGACGTGCAGCTCCCGGTAGACGAAGAGCGAGACGATCAGCGCGTACACGACGGCGACGACCGCAGCCTCGGTCGCCGTGAAGACGCCGAACAAGATCCCGCCGATGATGATCAGCGGCAGGGCCAGGCCCAGGATCGCTCCCTTGAAGCTGCGGCCGAGGTTGATCCAGCTGAACGGCTGACGGGCCCCACCTGGCAGCCGGCGGGCGGTCAGGTAGGTGGTGAACATCAGGGCCACCCCGATCAGGATGCCGGGCACGATCCCGGCGATGAAGAGCTGGCTGATCGAGGTGTTGGTGACGATCCCGTAGAGGATCAGGGGGATCGACGGGGGGATGATGATCCCGATCACCGAGGAGGACACCGTGATCGCCGTCGCGTGACCGCCGGAGTAGCCCTGCTCCTTCATCGGGCCGATCATGATGCCACCGATGGCGGAGGTGTCCGCGACCGCTGACCCGGAGATGCCTCCGAAGAACATCGACGCGGCGACGTTCACCTGTCCCAGGCCACCGGCGATGAAACCGACGAGAGCCTGGGCGAAGGCGACCAGGCGCCGGGCCAGCCCCCCGGTGCTCATGATCTCGCCCACCAGGATGAAGAACGGGATCGCGAGCAGCGGGAAGCTGTTGACGCCCCGGACGCCTGCCTCGACCAGGATGGCGAAGCTCACGTCCATGACGAAGATCATCGCGATGGCGGCGAGGCCGAGGCCGAAGGAGATCGGCACGCCGATCGCGATGCAGGCGAAGAGCACGCCCAAGAAGACCCAGGTAGCCATGGTCTATGCCGCCTTCTGCTCGGGGGAGGACCGCAGCGCGACGGCTATGCGGTACAGGGTGATGAGGCCCATGAGGCCGGCGCTGAACGGGACCGAGAAGTTGACCCACTGCAGCGGCACGTTGAGGAGCGCGGAGGTTCCCGGGTCGATCGACATCACCTGGACAGCGCTGAGGAGCAGGGCGACGACCACGACCAGGATGATCACCTCCTGCAGGACCACCACCCAGCGCCGGGCAGCGGGCGTGAGCCGGTCGACGAAGACGGTCACCGCGATGTGCTCGTTGTGCAGGTGAGCCAGCGCGGCACCGAGGAAGATCACCCAGATGAACAAGAACCGGGCGAGCTCGGCCGACGCCGGCAGCGACGTGTTCAGCACGAAGCGACCGAACACGTTGGCCCCCACCGCGACCAGCAGCACGACGAGGAACACGACCATCACGGTCTTCACGACCGAGTCGATCACCCGGAAGAAGAGCGGCAGATGGACATGCCACTCCTGCTCTTCCGCTGCGGCCTGTTCCGGGTCCTCGAACGTCTCGAGCTCCCACCCCGCGGCGCGGTGCGGATCATCCTCCGGGGCGGTGCGGTCCTCGTCGCCGCCACCCGGGTACGTGTGTGCCACCGTGTGCCTCCTCTGCCGTGCCGATAAGAGAGGCGGTCCGGCGGGGGGCGGCCCTGTGGGCCGCCCCCCGCCAGGATCC
>NZ_JBJFZS010000001.1:0-108331 GCF_045032595.1 Ornithinimicrobium jinqii | reverse complement strand
TTCTGAAGAGGGAGGGCGACGTCCGGGGGGGGTTTGCTCTCCCCCCCCCCCCCCCCCCCAGGATCCGCTTAGTTCTGGGTCTCGTCCTGGACCCGCTGGATCAGCTCCGCGCCGATCTCGTCCTCCCACTGCTCGTACACCGGCTGGACGGCCTCCTGGAACGCCGCCAGCTCCTCGTCGCTGAGCTCGGTGATCTCCATACCCACCTCGGCGAGCGCCTCACGCGCGTAGTCCGAGTACTCGCGGGAGATGGTGCGCTGGTAGCCCGCAGCCTGGATGGCGGCCTCCTGGATCAGGGCCTGGTCCTCCTCGGACAGGCCCTCGTAGAAGTCCTCGCCGATCAGGATCAGGAACGGGGTGTAGACGTGCCGGGTCTCCGACCCGTAGTCCTGCACCTCGTTGAAGCGGGACGTGAGGATGGTCGACCAGGGGTTCTCCTGCCCGTCCACCACCCCCTGCTCCAGGGCGCTGAAGACCTCACCGAAGGCCATCGAGGTCGGGTTGGCGCCGAGCGTCTCCCAGATCGACACCTGGATCGGGTTCTCCATCACCCGGACCCTCAGGCCCTCGACGTCCTCAGGAGTGCTGACGGCCCGCTGGCTGTTGGTCAGCTGACGGTAGCCGTTCTCCGCCCAGGCGAGGCCGGTGATCCCGGAGCCGTCGAAGGCGGCCAGCATCTCCTGACCGATCTCCCCGTCGAGCACCGCGTCCGCGTCCTCGGGGGTCGGGAAGAGGAAGGGCAGGTCGAAGAGCTGCAGCTCGGGCACGATCGAGGTGGCGGGGGAGGTGGACGGATAGGTCATCTCCAGCGTGCCGCTCTGCAGGGCGTTCATCATCTGGAGGTCGTCGCCGACCTGGCTGTTCGGGAACAGGTTCACGTCGATGCGCCCGTCGCTGCGCTGGTCGAGGATCTCGCCGAAGTAGTCGACCGACATGGCCTGCGGGGAGTCCTCGGCCAGGCCGATGCCGAACTTGATCTCGTACGAGTCGCCGTCGGACACGACGTCACCGTCGATGGCTGGTGGGTCGGACAGCTCGGGGCCGTCGCTGCCTGCGTCCGCAGTCTCGGTCTCCGAGCCTCCGTCGGCGCCGTTGTCGGCGGCGGGCTCATCCTCACCGAAGCCGCCGCAGGCGGTCAGGGTGAGGGCCCCTGCGAGCATGAGGGCCGTGGACATGGCCCGTCGGGTGTGCGTGCGTGTTCTCATCAGTTTTCTCCTGGGGTCGGGGGGTCTGGTCTTGTTCGGCCGGAGGGGGCGCTGGACGGCGTGCTCGGGCCGTCGGGCCTGGGGACAGGCGGTCCGCGTGGAGCGGTCGTCCGCGTGCTGGTCAGCTGATGGTAGGCCGCCACCAGCATCGCGACGAGGAGCACACCGCCGAGAAGCGGCTCGGCGAGTCGCAGGTACGGGGTGGTCGCGGCGAGGGTGTCGAGGACGGGTACCGCGGGCCGGGACGTGGCGACGCCCGCCCCGTTCGTCCCGGCGTACCAGCGGGTCGTGGTGCTCGGCAGTGGGATCGTCGTGCCCCGGTCGGTGCCGGCGACGCGCAGACCCAACCGCACCGGTTCGGTCGTGGCGGCCAGGGCGTAGACGTGGGTGTTGCTCAACCGGTCCTGCTCCACCTGCCAGGTGAGGCCGCCGTCCTCGGTGAGCTGGGTGCCGGCGTTGCCGGTGCCGTCCGCCAGCCCGCTCCCGCCCGAGACGAGCCGGGCGGGGTCGGCCGGGTCCCACACGACGGCGTGGACCGCGTTGTACCCCAGCCCTTCGGACCGTTCAGACCAGGTCAGGCCGTCGTCGGAGGAGGTGAGCAGCAGAGGAGCGCCGCGGGTGCCGACCCAGACGTCGCCGGTGTCGTCCCACCTGCCGAGCGCGACGACGTCCACCTCGGGGAGGACCATTTCGACCTGTCCGTCGTGGTGCAGCAGGGCAAGGCCGTCGGGGTGGCTGAACAAGATGCCGGCCGGTGTGCCCACCACGGCTCCGACCGGAGCCGACCCCGAACCGCCGACGGGCCAGACCAGCTCCCAGTCGCCCTGCGGCCTCAGCCGGTGCGCTCCGGAGGCGCCACCGGCGATCAGCGCGGTGCCCTGCACGCCCAGCGCGTGCACCGGGCCGTCGGTCAGGCTGGGGAGAGCCTGCGGGTCCGGGTCCACCGGCTCCACCCCGCGGTCGGTGCCGGCCCAGAGCTGACCGGCCGCGTCCACGGCAAGGGCGTTCACCGGGCCGTCCACGCCCAGGTCGTGCTCGCTGCCGTCGGGGTCGAGGCGGTACAGCCCGGCACGGGTGCCCACGAGCACGGACTCGCCCTGGGCTCTCATCGTGAGCACGATCTGTCCGGCCAAGGGGCCCTGTACCCAGCTGCCCAGGTCGGTGGGGACCTCGATCCGGGCCAGCGCGAGCACGGCAAGGGTCAGCACGCCCAGCGACGCCCAGGTCAGCGGCCTCATGCGGCGACCACGGTCACCGAGTCGACCCACTTCAGGCACAGCTCGCCGATGACGCCCGGGGCCATCATCCGGGCCGGGTGGCCGTGCTCGGGGGTGAGGTCCACGCCGTCGACCTCCCAGGCCACCATCGTGCGCGGGTCCTCCACCTGCTCGCGCAGCAGCGCGACCCGGTAGCCGGTCGTGCTGCGCACCACCACGCTGATCAGGTCCGAGGACGCGCCGGCGGTGCGCAGCAGGTCGCGCAGCGGCACCCCGCCCCAGGTGCGGGTCGCCGACCAGCCGAGCACGCAGTCCAGGCTGTACCTGTGTCGTTCCACGGCCCCGGCGCGGAGGTCGGCGAGGGAGAGGACCAGGGGTCGCTGCACCTCTCCGTCGATGCGCATCCGCCACGTCGCCGGGTCGGGCTGGTCGGCCCCGCCCGAGGTCAGCGTCACAGGGAAGTCGTTGGGTCCCTGTCGGTCCAGCTCGGCCACGCTGCCCGCGCCGACCCGCACCGCGCCCCACCCGACCAGGGCGAGGCCCCCGGCCAGCAGAAGGTGCCGACGCCCCGTCGCCACGACCGGCTCTGCGGAGCGGATCGCATACCCGACCGTCGCCCGGGCGCGGCTCAGGAACCGCCACAGGTGATAGGTCAGGATCGGGACTCCTGCCACGGCCGCCCACAGGTGCACCAGCTTCAGGGTCCCCCCCGGGAGCACGCCCCAGTTCCCGTACATCGTCACCCCGCTGCCGTAGAGGGCGAGGACCACAGCGACCAGGGCCGCGGTCATCAGATGGTCGAGCCGCCCGGACGGTGGCGTCCGCGGACGGGTCGCCCGGCGCCGCCAGGACACGGCGCCAGCCACCGCCTTGACCGCCAGCACGGGAAGTCCGAGGAGCCCCGTGTAGGCGTGCACCGCGATGAGCGTCATCGCGGTGCCGGTCCCGAGGGTGAGCTGCAGCCAGATCGCCAGACCGCTTCCCGCGCCGAGCACCAGAAACCCCAGCAGCACCAGTCCGACCGGCGCGTTCAGCGAACGCCACCATGACGACGCGGGGGTGGACCGCGTTGTCGGACCAGGCTGCGGGGGCATGGAGGGGACGTGCCTTCCGTAGGTGGCGCATCCTCGCGCCAGAGGATCAAGTCATCTGATGTGTGTCCCATGTCTAGTCCCTGGCACCACGGGGCGCAACACCAAGGGGCGCATCGTCACCGGGTCGTGACATTGGGCGAGGAATCCGCGGAGCGAGAGCCGCGGGGGAGGTATGAGGTCCTGGGACGCCGTCCGGATCAGGACGTGGCGCGGGGGCGCGGCTCGTCAGACATCGGACCACTGGACCCGCGTAGTGCGAAGTTCACGCCGCCGGACCGCACGGCGCGCGAGCAGCACCCCCGCGACCCCGGCAAGGAGCAGCGGGGCCTGACCGACGGCGAAGGCGAGCCGGAAGTCGGCCAGGGCGTAGTCGCCGGAGGGCTGGCTGAGGTCCAGGATGAGGCCGACCAGCAGGATGGCCAGCACCGAGGCCAGGTAACCTCCCACGTTCACCAGGCCGGTGGCCGTGCCCAGGTGCGCGTGCGGCACGGAGGTGCGGGCGAAGTCGAAGCCGATGGTGCAGGCGGCCATGCCGGCGGCCGAGACCACGGCCAGGACGGTCAGCTGCCAGAACGGCCGAGGAGTTGCCGGCAGCAGGATGCCGGCCCACACCAGGGTGGTCGCAGCGACGGTGAGAAGGACGATGAGAGATCGCCGGGCCGGGTAGCGGCCGACCAGATCACCCAGCACCAGCCCGATGAGGATGGTGGACAGGGCGGCGACGGTCAGCAGGGCCCCCGCCCGCGGCGCGCTCAGCCCGTGCCCGGCGGTGAAGAAGGGCACGCCCCACAGCAGCAGCAGCATGTTGCCCGGGAACAGGGTGACGAAGTGGGTGAAGAACCCCAGCCACGTTCCTGGCTCGCCGACCACCACGCGCAGGCCTGCCAGCACCGAGCCTCGACCATGAGCGGCCGGGTTCGCGGTGGTGCCCGGCGGCAGGTCACGCACCAGGGCGAGCACCAGCAGCGCGACGACCAACCCGGCTCCCGCCAGGGAGCCGAAGGCCGGCACCCAGCCGAAGGCCAGCAGCACCACGAGGAAGGGCACCGCGGAGATGACCTGCCCCAGCTGCCCGAGGATCCCGCTGACCTGGGTCATCATCGGCACGACGCGGGGTCGGAACCAGACCGGCAGCAGCCGTAGCACCGAGACCAGGGTTGCCGCGTCGCCCAGGCCGATGAGGACCCGGGCGGCCAGCGCCAGCGGCATGGTGTCGGCCAACGCCAGCATCAGCTGGCCGGCCCCCATCAACAACGCCCCCGCAGCGATCATCGCCCGGCTGCCGACCCGGTCCAGCACCAGGCCCGCCGGGATCTGGGCCGCGGCATACACGCTGAGCTGGATCACCGAGAAGGTGGCCAGGGTGGCCGCGCTGATCGAGAAGCGGTCGATCGCGGCCGGTCCGGCGACACCCAACGAGGTGCGCCCGGTGACGGCGATGACATAGGCGGCCAGCGCCACGCCCCACACCACGAGAGCCCGGGTGGTCCCCACCCCGGCCGCGGCAGGGGCGGCTGTCGACGCGGTGATCCTGGTCCTCCTGGAGGGTCCGGCGGGTGGGGTCGGCGCGACGGGCGCCGCCGCAAACCCTACAAGGGCCGGTGGGTGTACCGTCCTGAGTCCTCCGCAGGGCTCGCCAGAGGTCCAGGTGCTCCTCGGTCGGACACCCACCACGAACGAAGGAGACATCATGCTGAGGTCCGAGATGGTCGACGCGGTCGCACGGTCCGGTTTTCCGGCGCTCGTGCAGGAGCTGCCGACGTCCGGGAGGAGGTTCGCCGACGGGCGTGCCTGGCGGATCGAGATCCCGAGCTGCGAGGGGCCGAGGGTCATGGCGGAGGTGCTCGAGGCTGCGGACGAGCTGGACGTGCCCGTCCACCGGGTCTCCCAGGGCAGCGGCGTCATGATGCTCCGGGACGCGGAGATCCAGGACATGGTGCAGATGGGTTCCGACCACGACGTCGAGGTCAACCTGTTCATCGGTCCACGGGCAGCCTGGGACGTGGGTGGCCAGGCCAAGGTGACGGCAGCGGTGGGTGGCGCGGCCCGGGGCAACGAGATGGTGGCGGCCTCCCTGGCCGAGGCGAGCCGAGCCGTCGAGCTGGGCATCAGGTCGTTGCTCGTCGGTGACCTCGGGACGCTCTCCGTGCTCGGGGCGGAGAAGGCGCAGGGGCGGCTCCCGAAGGACCTCGTCCTCAAGACCAGCGTGGTGATGCCGCTGACGAACGGTCCGACGGCGGCCGTCTACGAGCAGCTGGGCGCCACGAGCCTCAACGTCTCGACCGACCTGACCCTGGGCCACCTGGCGGAGATCCGCCAGGCCGCCACGGCACCGATCGACATCTACGTGGAGGCGCCCGACGACCAAGGAGGGGCAGTCCGCTACTACGACGTCCCCGAGCTGGTGCGCATCGCTGCCCCCGTCTACCTCAAGCTCGGCCTGCGGAACGCACCCAACATCTACCCCAGCGGCCAGCACCTGGGGGCAGTGCCGGCCAGCCTGGGTCGGGAGCGGGTCAGGCGGGCGGCCCTGATGCTGGAGCTGCTGCGTCGGCAGCGCCCCGACCTCGGCTAGCTAGGTCACAGTCAGGTCAGGGGCCCGGTCGACGCGTGCCCGCCTCCCGTGTCGTCTGCAGGTAGGTGAGGAGCTGCTGGATCCCGAACGTCCACGGGTCCAGCTCCTCGGTGCGCCCGACGGTGTTCCGCAGCGTTCCCAGGAGCGGGCTGCTGATGGACACCACGTCGCCGATCTCGTGGGTGAACCCCGAACCAGGGGTATGACGATCGTCCACGGGCGCGAACAGGGTGCCGGTGAACAGGACGAAGCCGTCGGGGTACTGGTGGTGGGCCCCGTGCGTCGCTGCCACGAGCTCCTCGAAGGGGCGACTGAGCCTGGCGACGTTGTTCTCGCCCTCGAGCAGGTAGCCCCCGGCGCCCTCCACCCTCAGGCTGATCCGCTCGTGACGCAGGTCGTCGAGCGTGAAGGCCGCCCCGTCGAACACCCTCACCAGGGGTCCGAGCGCCGTCGACCCGTTGTTGTCCTTGGCCTTGCCCAGCAGCAGGGCGCTGCGGCCCTCGACGTCGCGCAGGTTGACGTCGTTGCCGAGGGTGGCGCCCCGGGGCATGCCGCGGCTGTCGACGACGAGCACGAGCTCCGGCTCCGGGTTGTTCCACCGGGAGAAGGCCGGGATGCCGATCGAGGCGTTCGTCCCCAGCGCGGACAGCACGGGCGCCTTCGTGAACACCTCCGGGTCGGGACCGAGTCCCACCTCCAGGTACTGCGACCACAGGCCCTGCTCGGTGAGGACCTCTTTCACCCGCTGGGCCTCCGCGCTCCCCGGGACCACGTCGCTCAGACTGGTCTCCAGGATGCCGGCGAGAGCGGCGCGCGCCTCGGTCGCGCGTGACGGGTCTCCGGCACTGCGCTCCTCGATGACCCGCTCCACCATGCTGTCGACGAAGGTCACCCCGCACGCCTTGATGACCTGCAGGTCGACGGGCGCCAGCAGGTGGTCCACGTCACGGCGGCCGACCCCGGGCAGCAGGTCGTCCAGCGACCACCGCCCCGACCCCTCGACGGACCGCAGGAGCTCCACGAGGTCGGACCGCTCGAGGAGCTCGGACACGGTCGCGGCGACCTCGACGAGGTCGTGGACCTCTCCGTCCCGGACCAGGACGGGGCGGGGACCCTGGGTGGCGGCGTGCCACACGCGTCCCACGAACAGGGCGTCGTCGTCTCGTCGCGGGAGCACGCCGGTCAGGTCGCTCAACGGGGGCCCCTCACCAGGCGCTGGGTCTGCTTGCCCAACCCGTCGATGCCCAGGGTCATCTCGTCACCCGGCTGGAGGTAGGGGTATCGCCCCGAGAGCGCCACGCCCTCCGGTGTGCCGGTGTTGATCAGGTCTCCGGCCTCCAGCGCGAGGAACTGTGAGAGGTGGTGGACGATCTGCGCCACGGAGAAGATCATGTCCGAGGTGCTGCTGTCCTGCCGACCTTCGCCGTTGACGGTGGACCACACGCGAAGGGCCTGGGGGTCACCCGCCTCCTGCAGCGGGACCAGCCACGGGCCCAACGGGTTGAAGGTGGGGCAGCACTTGCCCTTGGACCACTGCCCGCCCGACTGGGCGAGCTGGAAGTCCCGTTCGGACACGTCGTTGCTCACGACCAGCCCCGCGATGTGGTCGAGGGCATCTTCCGCCGAGTCGAGTCGCCACGCCTTCCGGGCGATGACCACGCCGAGCTCCACCTCCCAGTCCACCTGCTCTGCGCCCGAGGGGATCTCCACGTCGTCGTACGGTCCGACGACGGTGTTCGGGTGCTTGAAGAACAGGATCGGTACCTCCGGTGGTGCCGCCCCGGACTCCGCGGCGTGGGCGGCGTAGTTCTGGCCGATGCACAGGACCGCCGACGGCCGGGCGATCGGGGCTCCCAGGCGCAGGGAGCCCGCGTCCTCCACGGTCGGGAGGCCGGACCGCTGCACCGCCTCACGGATGCGCTCCACCCCCCGGTCGGCGAGAAAGCCTCCGTCGATATCGGCCGTGAGCGGTCGGAGGTCGTACACGACCCCGTCGACCTCGACGGCCGGAAGCTCGTGCCCCGGCTCTCCCAGGCGCATGATCCTCACGTGGTTCTCCTCTTGCGGGTCCGAGTGGTGCCTCAGTATGTCGACTCCGTCCAGAGGGGGCAACCACCCGGTCGCCGATCCATCTGACGTCTGCACTCCCCGTCCCTCGTCCCGCCACCAGGTCAGTGGTTAGATGGCGCTTGTGTCGGTGACCGAGGCAGCGATCCTCAAGATCAAGCAGATGATCCTCTCCGGCGAGCTCCGCCCGGGGGACAGGATGCCCCCGGAGGCGGAGCTCAGTGAGCGGCTCGGGCTGTCCCGCAGCTCTCTGCGGGAGGCGGTGAAGGCCCTGGAGATGGTCAACGTGCTCGACGTGCGGCGTGGGGACGGGACGTACGTCACGAGCCTCGAGCCGGCCATGCTCACCCAGGCGGTGGGCTTCGTCGTGGAGCTCCAGCAGGGCCGGACCGCCCTCGAGCTCATGGAGGTGCGCCGCATCCTGGAGACGGCCGCCGTGCGTCGCGCTGCCGTGCGCATCGACACCGCCACCCTGGCGCAGCTGGCCGAGGAGGTGGCGGCATGCACGGACGTGGACACCGAGGTCCTCGTCCGGCACGACGCCCGGTTCCACCGCCTCATCGCCCAGGCTGCCGACAACTCCTACCTGGTGGGCCTGCTGGACGCCCTGAGCCCGCGGACCGTGCGGGTCCGGGCCTGGCGCGCCATGACCGAGAGCGGTGTCGTGGAGCGCACGATCGCCGAGCACCGGGCCATCGTCATGGCCCTGCAGGCCCGCGACCCCGACCTCGCGTCGGCCTGGATGACGGTGCACATCCAAGGGGTCGAGGAGTTCCTGCGCCAGAACCTCGAGTCCATCGAAGAGGCGCAGTGACCGGGACGGCACGCTCGAGAGCGGAGGGGCGTCTGTTGTCAAACATCGGACCTATCCCTACAGTGGGAGGCGCCGACCTGAGCAGTCCTCCCGCCGATCCGCTCGGCCCCCCGTCCTGCTCTGCGTGATCGAGGATGGAGTCCAGACCCGTGCCCACCGTGCCAGACCCCCACCACCGACCCGCCCACGAGACGGCTGCGGCGCAGCCGCGCGACGAGGGGGACTTCGCCGGCGTGACGGCCGTCGTGACGGGTGCCGCCTCCGGCATCGGCGCGGCGACGGCGCAGCTCCTCGCTCGACGAGGGGCTCGCGTCTTCGGGCTGGACCGGGCTCCGTACCCCTCGTCCGACCCGGACGCACGACGCGCTGACGTCGAGATGCTCGTGGCCGACGTCACGGACCAGTCGTCGGTCGACGCGGCCGTCGCCACGGTCGTCCGACGGGCCGGCGGGATCGACGTCGTCGTCAACAACGCGGGGGTGGGTGCTGCCGGCTCGGTCGTGGACAACTCCGACGACGAGTGGTGGAGCGTCCTCGACGTCAACCTGATGGGCATCGTGCGGACCACCCGGGCCGCGCTGCCGCACCTGGAGCGGTCGGAGCGCGCCGCCATCGTCAACACGTGCTCGGTCGCGGCCGAGGTCGGGCTTCCCCAGCGAGCGGTCTACAGCGCGAGCAAGGGCGCGGTCCTGGCACTGACCAGGGCGATGGCGGCCGACCACCTCGCCCACGGCGTCCGCGTGACGGCCGTCAACCCCGGGACCGCCGACACGCCTTGGGTGGGTCGGCTGCTGCAGGCGGCGGCCGACCCGGCGGCCGAGCGCGCCGCGCTGGAGGCCCGACAGCCCACCGGCCGCCTGGTCAGTGCGCTCGAGGTCGCCGAGGCCATCGCCTACCTGGCCAGCCCACGGTCCGGTGCGACGACCGGCACGTCCCTGACCGTCGACGGCGGCCTCACCGGGCTGCGGTTGCCGGCCGCTCGCTGACCCCTCACCTTTCAAGAAGGAGACGCCATGGACCTACGATTCGACGACGAGGTGGTTCTCGTGACCGGCGCCAGCACGGGGATCGGTGCCGCCGCGGCCCGCCACTTCGGTCGGGCCGGCGCCACGGTCATCGTGCACTACAACGCCAACGGAGAGCGCGCCGCCGAGGTCGTGCAGGACATCGAGCAGGGCGGCGGTCGTGCCGTCGCTGTGCAGCAGGACCTCTCGGAAGCGTCGGGAGCGGTCGCCCTGGCCGAGCACGTCCTCCAGGAGTTCGGCCGCGTCGACGTCCTGGTCAACAACGCCGGCGGCCTGATCGAGCGTCGCCCCCTGGGGGAGCGGGACGCGGACTTCGTCCGGCGACTCCTCGACCTCAACGTCGGGCAGCTCATCGCTCTGTGCGAGGCCGTCGCCCCGGGGATGGCGGAGCGGGGCCGGGGATCCATCGTCAACGTCGGATCGGTGGCCGCCGTCACGGGTGGCGCAGGCGGGTCCGCCGTCTACGCCACGACGAAGGGTGCGGTGACCACCTACACGCGGGGCATCGCCCGCGAACTGGCTTCCAGCGGTGTCCGGGCGAACACCCTCGCGCCCGGGGTCATCGAGACGCCGTTCCACGACCGCTGGACCACCCCGGAACAGATGCGGGGCATGGTGTCCACCATCCCCATGGGCCGAGCCGGATCCGCGGGCGAGTGTGCCGGGGCCATCCTGTTCCTCGCGCACGACGGGGCGGCCGGCTACATCACCGGGCAGGTCCTGCCCGTCAACGGGGGGCAGCACTTCCTTGGCTGAGGACCAGCGGCCCAGGTCGACGACCACGGCGCCACCCCTGGCTGTGCTGCCCGCACCCCTGGACAACGTGGCCGTCGCGACCCGTCCCCTCCGACCCGGCGATGAAGGGCCCGTGGTCCACGGGACGACGGTGCGAGTCGTGCACGACGTCCCGGAGGGGCACCGGATCGCGGTGGCGCCGATCAGGGAGGGAGAGGTTCTCTCGTCCTGGGGCCGACCGTTCGCCGTCGCCGTCGCAGACCTCGCACCGGGAGACTACGTCCTCTCGGACCGGATGCTGGGGGTGCTGCATACCCGCGGGGTGGTCGGACAGTTCCCCGAACCCAACGTCGTGGACCACCCGTTGGAGCCGTGCACGCTGGATCGGACCACGTTCGTCCCGCCCGAGCCCGAGCAGGCGATCGCCGACGGGCGCACCTTCCTCGGGTACGACCGAGGCCGCGGGCTGGGAGTGGGCACGCGCAACCACATCGTCGTCGTGGCCACCAGCTCCCGGACGGGAGCGTTCGTCCAGGCCCTGGAAGGACGACTGCGGGACATCGGTCGGGACGGTCGTGCCGGGGCGGGGATCGACCCGTTGGTGACGGTCGTCCACACGGAGGGAGGGCGGCGCCGCCTGACGCACAACCGCGAACTCGTCCTCCGGACCCTCGCCGGGTATGCGGTGCACCCGAACGTCGGTGCGCTGCTGGCCGTCGACGAGCCGGACGGTGGTCTGGGCAACGATGACCTCCGCGCCTTCCTGTCGGCGAACTCCTACCCCAGCACGGGCCGGCCGCTGACCTTCTTCAGCCGCAGCCGCAGCGTCGAGGAGGATCTCCAGGACTGCGAACGCCAGGTGCGAGCCTGGGTCCCCGAGGTCGCGGCCGAGCGCACGGAACGGCCGCTGTCCGACCTGACCCTGGCGCTGCAGTGCGGGGGCTCGGACGCCTTCTCCGGCATCACGGCCAACCCTCTCGCCGGCGCCGTCGCCCGACAGCTGGTGCGTCGGGGCGGCACGGCCATTCTTGCCGAGACGGACGAGCTCGTGGGGGCGGAGCAGTACGTCGTCTCCCGGGCGCGGTCCGCCGACGTGGCCCAGCAGTTCCTCGACACGGTCGCCCGGTTCACCGAGCAGGTGGGCAGGCACGGACACAGCGCGGAGACGAACGTCGCCGGCGGAAACCTGTGGCGGGGTCTGTACAACATCTCCATCAAGTCTCTGGGCGCGGCGCGCAAGCTCGACCCGAGGCTCGTGCTCGAGCACGTGGTCGACTACGCCACGGCCCTGCGCGACCGGCGAGGGTACATCTTCATGGACTCTCCGGGGAACGACCTGGAGTCGATCGCGGGAGAGGTGGCCTGCGGCGCCAACATCATCTTCTTCACGACCGGCAACGGCTCCGTGACCAACTTCCCGTTCGTCCCGACCCTCAAGCTGGTCAGCACGACGGGTCGCTACAACCTCCTCCCCGCCGAGATGGACGTCGATGCCGGACGCCTGCTGACGGGCGAGTCCATGGACGGGCTCACCGAGGAGGTGCTGGACCTTTCCGTCGCGGTCAGCAGCGGGCAGCGGTCTGCGGGTGAACGTGCCGGTCATTCGCAGGTGTCGCTCTGGCGGGAGTGGAGCCGCGGCCACGGCGAGCCGGCCGCAGCGCCGGAGGAGGCGCTCTCGGAGCCGGAGACCACCGGCCGCCCGCTGCCGGTGGTGGGCGTCCCCGCCCCCGAGCTGGTGGCCCGGTTGCGCGACCTGGAGGTGCCTCGCGACGTCGGCCTGGTCATGCCGACGAGCATCTGCTCCGGACAGGTCGCCCAGCGGGTCGCCCGTGGCCTCAGCGAGTCTGCCGGCCCGGTCCCCTCGGTCGCGTTCGCGGCGCCGGCGCACACCGAGGGGTGCGGCGCCAGCAGCGGGGCCTCGGAGCAGATCTTCGCGCGGGTGGTCATCGGGCACGCACGTCATCCCCGCGTACGGCACGCGCTGATGCTCGAGCACGGGTGCGAGAAGACCCACAACGCCTACTTCCGCGAGGTCATGGTCGAGCAGGGCGACGCCGACCTGGCCGAGCACCTCGGCTGGGCCAGCATCCAGCTGGACGGGGGGATCGACGCTGTGGAGCGCAAGATCCGCGACTGGTTCGTCGATCCGCCCGTCCTCGAGCAGGCAGCGCGCCCGCTCGTCATCGGCCTGCACGCCGTGGGCCCGGTGCCGCCGGGGGCGGCCCGGGGCATGGCCCAGTTCGCCGCCGCCCTGGTGCGTGCGGGGCACGCCGTCGTGGTCGTCGACGGTCCGCAGGGACTGCTGCGCTCGACCGACTTCACCGACGCACTGCTCTCGAGCGACCCCGAGCCGACGCTTCGCCACGGCGAGGCGCCCGACGAGGCGGGGATGCACGTCATGGCCGGACCCGGGGAGGACTGGCTCGAGGCCATGACGGCACTGGCCGGCGCCGGCGCGGCGGCCGTGCTGACCCACGTGGACCGGCTGACGGTCCCCGGGCACCCGTTCGTCCCTGTCCTGCAGTTCTCGACGGATTCTTATACGGTCGAGGCGCGGGGCCGTGATCTCGATCTCGGTCTGCCCCACGCGGCCGAGGGCATGGCACCCTCGGACGTCCTGGCGCTCGCTGATCTGCTGGCGCAGGCCGTCCAGGGGCAGTACGAACCCGCGGCGGCACGCGCGGGCCTGACAGGTTTCCAGGTGAGCCGAGGTGGACTCGGAGTCTCCATCTGAGCCCCCCCACACCACCACTTCTCGACGGAAGGCAGTAATCTCATGAACCCTCAGCCCACGGTGAGCGACACGACGGAGCACGAGGTCGAGGCCCTGGTGACGCAGGCCACGCAGGCCGCCCCGCTCCTCGCGGCGACCGACAGGGCGCGACGTGCCGTCGCGCTGCGGGCGGTCGCAGACGACCTGGACCTGGCGCGGGCCGAGCTGGTGCAGCTGGCCATGGAGGAGACCCACCTGCCACAGGCACGCCTCGAGGGGGAGGTGGGTCGGACGACGGGCCAGCTGCGGATGTTCGCGACCGGTCTCGAGGAGGAGGACGGGCTGGTCGACGTCATCATCGACACCGCCGATCCCCAGGCAGCTCCGGTCCCGCGTCCTGACCTGCGGCGCATGCAGGTCCCGGTGGGGCCGGTGGTGATCTTTGCCGCCAGCAACTTCCCGTTCGCCTTCAGCGTCGCCGGCGGTGACACCGCCGCCGCCCTGGCAGCCGGGTGCCCGGTCGTGGTCAAGGCGCACCCGGGACACCCCCGCACGTCGGCACGGACCGGGGAGATCGTCCAGCAGGCACTGTCCCGGACCGGGATGCCCGACGGCTCTTTCGCGCTGGTCCACGGCCACGACGCCGGCGTCACGGTGCTCACCCATCCGGCGATCCGGGCAGGTTCGTTCACCGGGTCGATCGCCGGGGGCCGGGCCCTCTTCGACATCGCCTCCTCGCGGGAGGTGCCGATCCCGTTCTATGCGGAGATGGGCTCCCTCAACCCGACCTTCGTCACCCCGGCGGCGGCGGCGGCCCGGACGGAGGAGATCGCCAACGGTTTCATCGAGTCCTTCACCATGGGGGTCGGTCAGTTCTGCACGAAGCCGGGGCTGCTGTTCCTGCCCCGCGGGAGTGCCCTGAAGAAGGCCATCGTCTCGGCGGCCGAGGGTCGTCCCGGGGGCCGGATGCTGATGCCGCGGATCTTCGAGGGCCACCAGGAGGTGCTGGGCAGGATCAGCGGGCGTCCGGGGGTCGAGGTGCTCGTCGACGGGTCCGCAGACGCCGACAGCGGCTCTGCGGCACCGACCGTGCTCAGCACCGACGTGCAGCACCTCGTCTCCGACGCGGACGAGCTCCTGACGGAGTGCTTCGGCCCCACCACCGTCCTGGTCGAGTACGACGGGCTCGACGACGCGGTGCGGGCCGCCCGCGTGATGGAGGGAAACCTGACGGCCACCGTGCACGGTGAGCCGTCCGACTCCCAGGACACCGCGGTCACCGACCTGGTGGGGGTCCTGCAGGACCGAGCCGGGCGGGTGCTCTGGAACGGGTGGCCCACGGGTGTCGCCGTCTCCTGGGCGCAGCACCACGGCGGTCCCTACCCGGCCACCACCGTCGCCTCGCACACGTCCGTGGGGATGACGGCCGTCCGGAGGTTCCAGCGACCGGTCGTCTTCCAGGACTTCCCGCAGGACGCCCTGCCGGTCGAGCTTCGCGACGCAGGTCCGGGCGGGTTGGTCCGGCGGATCAACGGCAGGCTGACGACCGAGGACGTCGCATGAGCGAAGGGCCTCCAGGGACCCCCTCGTCCTTGCTCGACCAGGTCGCCGACCTGCACGTCCCGCTGCCGGAGGGCGCCACGCTCCCACGGGTGGTGCGGGCCCGCGTCCCCTCCGCGCCCACGGCCACGGTGGACATCGACGGCACCGTCGGTCGCGGGATCGCCCAGCTCGGCCGCGAACAGGGCGGGCTGGCCGGCCGGAGGATCGCCGTGGGGGTGGGCAGCCGTGGCGTCCGTGACGTGGCCGCGCTCGTCCGGGCCACGGTCCGGGCCCTGCAGGACGCAGGCGCGGTGCCGTTCATCGTCCCGGCGATGGGGTCGCACGGCTCCTCCCAGGCAGAGGGTCAGGCGCAGGTGCTCGCCGACTACGGTGTCACGGCCGAGACGATGGGGGTCCCCGTGCGGGCCACCATGGAGACGATCGAGGTCGGGCGCACCCGGGGCGGGGTGCCCGTGAGGGTGGACCGGTTCGTCGTGGAGTCGGACGGCGTGATCGTGGTGAACCGGGTCAAGCCGCACACCGACTTCGCCGGCGACTTCGGCTCCGGCCTGGCCAAGATGGCTGCCATCGGCCTCGGGAACATCGAGGGGGCGACCCTCATCCACGCGGACGGGAGCGCAGAGCTCCCGCGGGTCATCAGCGAGTGGGTGGAGGTCATGAGGGAGAAGGATCTCCTCCGTGGGGGCGTGGCGGTGGTCGAGGACGGGTCCGGCCGCAGCGCGCACGTGGAAGTTGTCCCTGCTGCCGGGATCGCCGGTCCTGCCGAGAAGGCACTGCTGCGCCGCGCCCACGAGCTGCACGGCCAGCTTCCGTTCGACCACCTCGACGTCGTGCTGGTGGACCGCATGGGCAAGGACGTCTCCGGTGCCGGGATGGACACCAACGTGATCGGCCGCTTCTGGGTGCCGGGGGTCGAGGAGCCGGAGGGCATGCTCGACGCCCGCACGGTCTGCGTCTTCGAGCTGACCCCGGCCTCGCACGGCAACGCCTCCGGCCTCGGCATGGCCGACCTGATCCCCCGTCGGCTGGCGGACCAGGTGGACCTCCGCGCCACCTACATCAACTCCCTGACCTCCAGCACCGGCGGCGTCCGTCGCAGCCGCCTCCCGATGGTGCTGCCCACGGACCGTGACGTGGTCCATGCGGCCGCCCGGATGTGCGGACGCAGAGACCTGTCCCGTCTCCGCCTCGTCCGGATCGAGTCCACCCTCGAGGTCGGACAGATGCTCATCACCGAGGCCCTGGTCGACGAGGCCAGGGGCAGGGGGTTGGAGATCGTCGGGGACGTCGAGCCCATCTCCTTCACCGAGGACGGAAGGTTGGAGTCGTGGCTGTGAAGAGGGTGGCGCTGTTCGTGACCTGCGCGGCGGACCTGGCGATGCCGGGCGTCGTCCAGGCGACCAGGCGCCTGATCGAGGCGACCGGGGCGACGGTCGAGGTCCCTCAGGGGCAGAGCTGCTGCGGTCAGGTGGCGCTGAACAGCGGGCACACCGCGCCGGGGCTCGCCCTGGCCCGGCACTGGGTGGAGACGTTCCGTCCGTACGACCTCGTGGTCGCTCCCTCCGGGTCCTGCGTGGCGACCGTTCACCACAGCTTTCCCCGCCTCGACGAGGACCCTTCCTGGCAGGCCGAGGTCGATGACCTGGCGGGGCGGACCATGGAGCTGACGCAGTACCTCGTCGCGCACGGGCAGGGTCTGGAGTTCCAGCTCGACGCCACGGTGGCCTGGCACCACTCCTGCCACATGCTGCGGATGCTGGGCGAGGCGACCAGCGCGCTGACCCTGCTCGGACGCGTCGAGGGGCTCACGGTGCGCGAGTTCGACGAGGAGCGCACGTGCTGCGGGTTCGGCGGCACCTTCTCCACCAAGTTCCCGGAGCTCTCGGCCGCCATGGCGGACCGCAAGCTCGACAGCTCCGCCGCGTCCGGCGTCGACCACCTGGTGTCGGCGGACCCGGGGTGCCTCCTGCACCTGGCTGGCCGCCACGAGCGTGAGCACCGGCCCGAGGGACGGCCGATGCACGTGGCCGAGCTGCTGGCACGGTCCCTCGTCCGGAACTCCGCAGGGGTGTCGGCATGAGCACCACGTCGCGTGCCCTGGCAGGCATGGAACGGGTCGCGGTGGAGCGGCCGGAGTGGGCCGGGACGACGATCCCCCCGCACCGACGCCCGCTGCCGCTCATCGTCAAGGAGGCCGTCGCCCGGCCGGCCTCTGCCGCCACCGCCGACCGCCTCAGCGCGCGGAGCCGGGAGTGGGGGCTCGGCACGTGGACCGGCCCCCGGGCGGAGGCCCGGGACCGGGCCGCCGCCATCCGCCGGCAGACGCTGCCGGACCTCGAGGGGCACCTCGCGCAGCTGACCACGCAGCTGACCTCCCGCGGCGCGCACGTGCACCGCGCCGCCGACTCGCGCGAGGCCCTCGCGGCGATCGACCGGATCCTCGAGCCCCACGACGTCCAGCTGGTCGTCAAGTCGAAGTCGATGGTCACCGAGGAGATCCATCTCAACGCCCATCTGCAGGCACGCGGCCTGGACGTGGTGGAGACCGACCTCGGCGAGTACATCGTCCAGATCGCCGACGAACGTCCTGCGCACATCGTGGCTCCGGCCGTCCACCTGTCCCGGCAGGACGTCCGGGCGCGGTTCTCGGCCCTGGCCGACCGGGACCTGGGCGACGAGCCGGCCGACCTGGCCCGTTTCGCCCGGGACCGTCTGCGGGAGGACTTCCATCGGGCCGACGTGGGCATCAGCGGCGTCAACTTCGCCGTCGCCGAGACGGGCACGTTGGTGCTGGTGACCAACGAGGGAAACGCCGACATGGTCACTTCCCAACCGCGGATCCACATCGCCGTGATGACCCTGGAGAAGGTGATCGCGGACGCCGAGGCGCTGTCCACCCTCCTGCCGCTGCTGTCGCAGGCCGGGGCGAACCAGGAGGTCACCGTCTACCAGACCTTCGTCAACGGCCCCCGCGGGGAGGGGGAGTCGGACGGGCCGGAGGAGCTGCACCTGGTGATCCTCGACAACGGACGGTCCTCGCTGCTGGGGACCCGGTACGAGGACGTGCTCGCCTGCATCCGCTGCGGGGCCTGCCAGACCGCCTGCCCGGTCTTTGCGACCGCAGGTGGGGGCCACTCGTACGCGAACGTCTACGGGGGGCCGATCGGGGCCGTCATCACCCCGTTGTTGTCGGACCGCCCGGAGGACCGCGACCTGGCCTACCTGTCCAGCCTGTGCGGGGCCTGCGGGGACGCCTGCCCCGTCAAGATCCCCCTGCCCGACATGCTCATCGACCTGCGCAGCGACTACCAGGACGAGCACGCCTCGAGGGCGACCCGGGCCGGGTGGTGGGCGTGGTCCGCGGTGTGGTCCACCCGCCTGGGGTATGCAGCGACGGCCCTCGGTGCGCGGGTGTCGTCCCGGGTTCCGCGCGCCGTCATGGAACGCCTGCCGATGGCTCGGCGGTGGAGCCGGGGCCGGACGCTGCCGCGTCTCGACGGAGCCGGCCGAGGGAGAGGGTGACGAGCATGGCTGCCTCAGCGGCGGAGGAGATCCGTCAGGACCAGGTGGAGCCCCGCGAGATCCGTTTCGCGCGTGCCCTGGAGTCCCGGGGAGGGAAGATCGTGCACGCCCGCGACGAAGGACACGCCCGCGACCTGCTGGTCGACCTGCTGGCGGGCCGCACGGCCTGCGTGGACGACGATCCCGTCGTGCGGACCATCCTGGGCGATGCCGCCGTGGTCGACGACCCCTGGGAGGCGACCGTCGGGGTGACGACGGCGCTCTGCGCCGCCGCCGACACGTCGACCCTCGCCCACCCGTTCGACGCCCGGCACCGGAGGTCCACCGGCCTGGTGCCCCCCACGCACGTCGCCCTCCTGCCGGTGGACCGACTGCGGGACACCTACGCCGAGGTGCTGCAGGAGCTGCTCTCCGTGCGACCGGCCCCGAGCGGGATGCGGCTGGAGACCGGGCCCAGCAGCTCGGGCGACATCGAGCAGATCCACGTGCGGGGCATGCACGGCCCGGTGGAGCTCGTCGTCCTGATCGTGGGGTCGTGCGCCGCCGAGGCCGAGGCCTCGGGGACCCAGGCAGCCGCCGGCGCGCGGCAGACGGACGGGGAGCCGACGGCCGAGCCGGCTCCGCCCGAGACCGGTGGACCGGACGCGGCCCCGACGGAGGACGGCTGAGGATGCCGTCAGCACCTCGCCGCAGGGACAGAAGTAGGATGTCTGCATGACTCGTCTGCGCAGCCAGGAGTGGTTCGACAACCCCGACAACACCGACATGACAGCGCTGTACATCGAGCGCTACATGAACTGGGGGCTGACGCGGGAAGAACTGCAGTCGGGGCGCCCGATCATCGGCATCGCCCAGACGGGGTCAGACCTTTCCCCCTGCAACCGGCATCACCTCGACCTGGCTGAGCGGGTCCGGGAAGGCATCCGCGAGATGGGCGGCATCGCGATCGAGTTCCCCTGCCACCCGATCCAGGAGACCGGCAAGCGCCCGACCGCGCTGCTGGACCGCAACCTGGCCTATCTGGGGCTCGTCGAGGTGCTCTACGGCTACCCGCTCGACGGCGTGGTGCTGACCACGGGTTGCGACAAGACCACTCCCGCGCTGCTCATGGGCGCGGCCACCGTGAACATCCCCGCCATCGTCCTCTCCGGCGGGCCGATGCTCAACGGCTGGTACGACGGCAAGCGGACGGGCTCGGGCACCATCGTGTGGAGGGCACGAGAGATGCTGGCGGCCGGGGAGATCGACGAGGCGCAGTTCGTCGACATGGTGGCCTCGTCCGCCCCCTCGCCGGGCCACTGCAACACCATGGGCACGGCGAGCACGATGAACTCGCTGGCCGAGGCCCTCGGCATGAGTCTGCCGGGCAGTGCGATCATCCCCGCCGTCCACCGGGACCGCGCGAGGGCCGCCTACCGCACGGGGCGGCGCATCGTGGAGATGGTGCACGAGGACCTCAAGCCGAGCGACATCCTCACGCGGCACGCGTTCGAGAACGCCATCCGGGTCAACTCGGCCATCGGCGGCTCGACCAACGCTCCCATCCACCTGACGGCCATCGCCCGCCACGTCGGCGTCGACCTGGAGATCGAGGACTGGCAGGAGGTCGGCCTGCACGTGCCGCTCCTGGTCAACCTGCAACCCGCGGGGGAGTACCTGGGGGAGGAGTTCTACCGCGCCGGCGGCGTGCCCGCGGTGGTCAACCAGCTCATGGGCGCCGGCCTCATCCACGAGGACGCGATGACGGTGAACGGCAGGACCGTCGGGGAGAACTACCGCGACACGCGCATCCAGGACACCGAGGTGATCCGTCCCTTCGACGACCCGATGCTCGCCGATGCCGGGTTCGTCGTGCTGACCGGGAACCTGTTCACCAGCGCGATCATGAAGACGAGCGTGATCTCGCCGGAGTTCCGCGAGCGCTACCTGTCCGACCCGGAGCACCCTGACCGCTTCGAGGGCCGCGCCATCGTCTTCGACGGTCCCGAGGACTACCACGCCCGGCTCAACGACCCCGAGCTCGGGATCGACGAGACGTGCATCCTCTTCATCCGGGGCGCCGGGCCTCTGGGGTACCCGGGTGGGGCCGAGGTGGTCAACATGCAGCCCCCGACCGAGCTCATCAAGCGGGGCATCCACCACCTGCCGTGCATCGGGGACGGTCGTCAGTCGGGGACCTCGGGGTCCCCGTCCATCCTCAACGCGGCCCCGGAGGCCGCGCTCGGATCCGGCCTCGCCGTCCTGCGCACCGACGACACGGTGCGGATCGACCTCGCGGCGGGGCGGGCCGACGTCCTCCTCGACGACGACGAGATCTCCTGGCGCCAGGCGGAGCTGGAGGAACAGGGCGGTTTCCCCGTCCCGGCCTCGCAGACCCCCTGGCAGGAGATCCAGCGCAACCTCGTGGAGCAGTTCGACGAGGGGATGGTCCTGCGGGGGGCGGCCGCCTACCAGCGGATCGCCCAGACCCGTGGTCTCCCGCGGGACAGCCACTGACCCTCTCGCTGGTCCTGACCGCGGCCGACTAGCCGCCGTAGGCGGCGGCCAGCCCGCGCTCCACGTCCTCGCGCAGGTCCTCGAGGTCCTCGAGCCCGACGGAGAGCCTGACCGTGCCGTCGGTGATGCCGGCGGCGACGCGTGCCTCCTCGGGCAGGCGTCGGTGGGTCGTCGTCGCAGGGTGCGTGGTGAGGGACTTGCTGTCGCCGAGGTTGTTGGAGATGTCGACGACCTCCAGGGCGTTCATGAACGCGAACGCCTCGTCCTTCCCGCCGTCCAGGGTGAAGGTCACGACGGTGCCGCCGCCGGTCATCTGCCGCCGGGCCAGCTCGTGCTGCGGGTGCGACTCCAGCCACGGGTGGAAGACGCGGACCACGCGGGGGTCGGCCTCGAGGTGGTGCGCGAGGGCCAGCGCGCTCTCCGCCATCCGCTCCACACGCAGGGTGAGGGTCTCCATACCCTTGAGGGTCACCCAGGCGTTGAACGGGGACATGGAGGGCCCGGTGTGGCGCACGAGCGTGCGGACGGGGCCGTAGACGATCTCGGCGGGGCCGAGGATCGCGCCGCCCATGACGCGTCCCTGGCCGTCGATGTGCTTGGTGGTGGAGTAGACGACGACGTCGGCGCCGTGGTCGAACGGACGGGAGAAGACCGGGGTGCCGAAGACGTTGTCGACGACGACGACCGCGCCGGCCCGGTGTGCGATCTCGCTGACCGCGGCGATGTCGACGAGCTCCTGGGTCGGGTTGGACGGGGTCTCGAAGAAGACGGCCGCGGCCGGGGTGGCCAGCGCCTCCTCCCACTGGCCGAGGTCCGTGCCGTCGACGAAGGTGCTCTCCACGCCCCAGCGCCGCAGGACCTCGTCGACGACGACGAAGCAGGAGCCGAAGAGGGCGCGCGAGGCGACGATGCGGTCGCCCTGCGCGCACAGCCCGCCCAGGGCTGTGAAGACGGCCGACATCCCGGACGCCGTCGCCTGGCAGGCCTCGGCGCCGTGCATCAGGCGCAGCCGCTCCTCGAGCATCGCGACCGTCGGGTTGCCGTAGCGGGAGTAGACGAAGCGCTCGATCTCGTCGTTGAACGCCGACTCGGCCTCCTCGGCGCTGGAGTAGACGTAGCCCGACGTCGGGTAGAGCGCCTCGGCGGTCTCGTCGAACTGGCTGCGCATGAGCCCGCCGCGGACGGCGAGGGTGTCGGGTCTCCAGGCGGCGGGGGTGTCCATGGACGGTCAATCTAGAGCAGCCCCACCGGACGCGTCGCCCTGCACGACCGGACGTCTCGGGTGGTCGGACCGTCTCGGGTGGTGGCCGCTACGGTCTGGGTATGCCGTCCGCGCTGCGACTGGTCTACCCGCACCAGCTCCACGCCGCGCAGCTGCACGTCGACCCCGGGACCGTGCTGGTCCTCGTCGAGGACGACCTGCTCTACCGTCAGCTGCCCTTCCATGCGCACAAGCTGGTCCTGCACCACGCGGCGGTGCGACGGTTCGCCGACCGGGCGCGCGACCAGGGGCTTGACGTCGAGATCGTAGAGAGCAGCGCAGACCGTGCCTCGGGTGCAGGCCTCGTGGAGCTGGTCTCGCGGCTGCGGCCGAGCAGGGTGAGCGTTCTCGACGTGAGCGACGACTGGCTGGGACGGCACTGCCGCGACCAGCTGCGCGAGGGCGGGTACGAGCTGCGGACCGAGGACGTGCTGGACACCCCCGGCTTCCTCACCACCCGGGCCCAGATCGCCGAGCACTTCGCCACGGGGACGGCACGGATGCAGCACTTCTACGCCTGGCAGCGACGTCGGCTGGACGTCCTCGTCGACGACGGACGGCCGGTCGGCGGGCGGTGGTCCTTCGACACCGAGAACCGCCGACGTCTGCCCCGGGACCACCCGGTCCCGGCACCCGCCCTCGGACCGGCGCGACGGCATACCCGGGTGGCAGAGGCGGTGGACTGGGTGTCGGAGCACTTTCCCGACGCGCCCGGCGACCCCGCCGCCTTCGCCTGGCCGACCTCGCACGCCGAGGCGGACGCGGCGCTGCGGCGCTTCCTCGACGAGCGGCTGGCGCAGTTCGGGCCCTACGAGGACGCGATCAGCGTGGAGCACCCGGTCGTCTTCCACGCCGCCATCTCACCCGCGCTCAACTGCGGGCTGATCGACCCCGCGCAGGTGCTCGAACGGGCGCTCGCCGCTGGGGAGGACCAGCAGGTCGAGCTGGCCAGCCTGGAGGGCTTCGTCCGTCAGCTGATCGGGTGGCGGGAGTACATGCGGGCGACGTACCGGCTCTGGGGACGGCGGATGCGCACGAGCAACGTGCTGGGGCACGGGAGGTCGCTGGGGCGGGGGTGGTGGACGGGGGAGACCGGGCTGGACCCCGTCGACCTCGTCGTGCGACGGGTGCTCGAGCGCGGCTACGCCCACCACATCGAGCGGCTCATGGTGCTGGGCAACGCGATGTGCCTGCTGCGGACCGACCCCGACGAGGTGTGGCGGTGGTTCATGGAGATGTTCGTCGACGCCTACGACTGGGTGATGGTGCCGAACGTGTATGCCATGAGCCAGTTCGCCGCGGGCGAGGCGATCACGACCAAGCCCTACGTGTCGGGGAGCAACTACCTGCGCACGATGTCGGACGTGCCGAGGGGCGCGTGGTGCGAGGCCTGGGACGGCCTCTACTGGAGCTTCGTCGAGGACCACCGTGAGGTCTTCGAGGCCAACCCCCGGGCGTCCTTCGCGGTGCGCACGCTGGACGGGCTGGACGACGGGCGCCGTGCCCAGCACCGCGCGGCGGCCGCGCCGTGGCTGGCCTGACTCGGCCCTCGAGCGGACGCGGCGGGGTGGGTGGCGGCGGGGGGTGTGCTGCCCTGCAGTCAGACCGGGGACGGCGGTCTGCTGGTGAGCATCGAGATCCCTCAGCACGTCACCGACGGAGGAGTCCTCGTGCCAGCCGCGCACGGGTCGATGGTCCTCGCCGGGGTGCGGGCCCGCCCGCTGCGCCGTCCCCTGGCCCTGGTGCTGCCGGAGGGAGCGCTCCGGGTCTCGGGGCGGCGGTCGAGCCGTCACGAGGACATCGAGGACCCCGACGACGAGCCGCACGAGGTATGACGATCACGCGCCAGTGGGCAGGACACCCGCCTACCCAGCAGGAGGAACCATGAGGACCAGGCGCGGCACGATGCCGACGGACCGTGCCTAGCCCTACGCCACGCAGCTGGCCGGCCACTGGGCGGCCCGCGCGCCGGTGACAAAGAGGGCGGCGCGACGGTCCTGCGCTGGGAGACGGGGCAGACGATCACCCTGCGTCCGGTGGACGGGGCGCTCGACATCGGAGTCTCCTTCAGCGACCACGCGGTACCCCTCCCCGGGGTGACCGCCCGAGGGCGCGTCTCGCGAGGCGATCCGGGGTGACGGCGCCATCGACCGCGGCAACTCGGGCGGGCCGGCGCTGACCCGGGACGGCGAGGTCGCCGGGGTGGCCACGCTCGTGGTGCAGGAGGCCAACCAGCTGCAGATGCTGCCGATCCTCTTCACCGCCGACGCGACCTTCGACGGCCTCTACGACTCGTGCGCCGCCGGCGACCTGGCCGCCGGCGACGAGCTGTGGGGGCTCTCGGCCTACGGCTCGGACCACAGGCGTTCGCGATGACCTGCGGGGGGTACGTCCCCGACGGCTGGGGCTCCTGCGTCGACCGCGAGGCCGAGGCTGCCGAGCTCCAAGGTGCTCGTGGACGCGTGCCTGGCGGGCCACATGCAGGCGTGCGACGGCCTCTACTGGACGGTGCGTCTGGCACGCCGGAGCAGGCGGTGGCCGACGACTGCGGTGGAACGTATCCCGGCGAGGGCGGCATGTGCGTCTACCGCCGGGAGAACCCTCACGCAGAACGGGGCCCCGTTCACGACCGTCGCTTCTCGACATCGACAAGTCGGACACGGTCCCGAGGACCCGATGTCGAGAAGAGGCGGTCAGTCTCGCCGGCTGGCCCGCCGGCCATGGCTGGGCCGTCCAACCTCAGCCCGGCGGCAGCAGCCCGAAACGAGCGCCATCGCCAGGGTGTGCCCGACCGCCTTCGTCCACCGGGTGCCCATCACCGTCGGGTGGTAGAAGATGAAGCCGACGAGCAGGGACGCCACGACGGCACCGACGACGGCGAACATCGTTGATCGCGGGAACGGTCACCGGCGCAGCACACGGACGTCGGGACCCCGGCGACGCACCGACAGATGGAGCACGAGTGATGTCCGCCGACCCGAACCCCGTCGACCCGACCACCACCGACCCGAACCCCGTCGATCCGACCACCACCGACCCGAACCCGACCGTGCCCCCGACGATGCGGGCCGCCGTCTGGCGCGGTGCCGGCCGACCGCTCACGCTCGAGGAGCTGCACACCCCCGTCCCGCAGCAGGACGAGGTGCTCGTCAGGGTCACCGCGTGCGGAGTCTGCCACTCCGACCTGCACGTCCTCGACGGTGCGATCCCGTTCCCGCAGCCGGCGGTCCTGGGGCACGAGATCTCGGGCACGATCACCGCGCTCGGTCCCGGGGCCGAGCGCCGGGGACTCACGGTGGGCCGGTCGGTCTCGGGTGCCTTCCTCATGCCATGCGGCTGGTGCACCCACTGCGTCGCGGGGCGTGACGACCTCTGCTCGGAGTTCTTCGGCAAGAACAGGCTGGCCGGGCAGCTCTTCGACGGCACCAGCCGGCTGCGGGGCCTGGACGGCGAGACCGTCGCGATGTACTCGATGGGCGGGCTGGCCGAGTATGCCGTGCTGCCCGCGACCTCGGTCGCGCCGCTGCCGCCGGAGCTGGAGATGGTGAGCGCCGCCATCCTCGGGTGCGCGGGCCTGACCGCCTACGGCGCCGTCCGCCGGGCCGCGGACGTGCGGCCCGGCGAGACCGTCGCGGTCGTCGCCGTGGGCGGAGTGGGGTCCAACCTCGTCCAGGTCGCCGCCGCGTTCGGCGCCTCGCAGGTCATCGCCGTGGACATCGACGACGAGAAGCTGGCGGCGGCCGGGCGGCTGGGTGCCACCCACACCGTCAACTCCCTGACGACCGACGCCCGGCAGGCGGTCCTGGACCTGACCGGCGGCCGCGGGGTCGACGTCGCCTTCGAGGCGGTGGGTGGTCCCAGGACGTTCGAGCTGGCCCTGCAGGTGCTGGCGCCCGGCGGCCGGATGGTGCCCGTCGGCCTCGGCGCGGCGGGGGAGACGGCCCCCGTCGAGATCAACCTCATGGTCCGGCGCAGCCTGCGGATCATCGCCAACTACGGCGCACGCACCCGCACCGACCTGCCGGCCGTCATCGAGCTCGCGGCCTCGGGGGCGCTGCGCTACCGCGACGTCGTCACCCGGACCTACGGGTTCGAGGAGGTCGACGAGGCCTACGGCGCCCTGCGCGCCGGGACGATCACCGGGCGTGCCGTGGTGACGATCGGGGAGATGTCTCAGGGCTGATGGACCACCGACCGGAAGACCCCGACATCGGGAAGTCGGCAACGATGCCGACTTCGCGATGTCGAGAACCCGCGGTCGGTTCTTCCTCCGACCCCGGACGTCAGGGCTGCCGGTAGCGCAGCATCGCCTCGCGCCGGTTGCTGACCTGCAGCTTGGCCAGGATGCTGCTGACGTGGTTGCGGACGGTGATGGGCGAGATGAAGAGCGCCGCACCGATCGCCGGGTTGGACTCGCCCTCGGCAAGGCGCTCGAGGACCTCGCGCTCGCGCTCCGACAGCGACGGGAACCGTTCGCCGGTGCGGGACGGCTGACCGGCGAAGTAGGCCAGCATCCGGGCCGCGGTGCCGGACCCGAACACGGCGTGCCCGTCCGCGACGGCGCGCACGGCGCTGGCCACCTCGTCGGCGGAGGCTCCCTTGACGAGGTAGCCGTGCGCGCCGGCCCGCACCGCCGCGAAGACGCTCGCGTCGTCGTCGGACAGGGTGAGGACGAGCACCCGCGGCGCAGCGTGGCTGTCCTCGCGTCCTTGGACGGCAGTGAGCTGCGAGATCGCCTCGAGGCCACCCATCCCCGGCATGGCCAGGTCCATCAGCACGACGTCGGGCTCGGTGGCACGGATCTTCGCCAGGGCGGTGGCGCCGTCGACGGCCTCACCGACGACCGTCAGGTCGCTGGTCCGCTCGAGGGCGAAGCGCAGCCCGTCCCGGAACATGGAGTGGTCGTCGACGATGACCACGCGGACCGTCATGTCGGCACCGTGCTGAGCGGGAGGCGGGCCTCCACCGTGGTGCCGCCACCCTCGGTGTCCCGGATCGTCAGCCGGCCACCGAGCTCCGTCGCCCGCTCCCGCATGGAGAGGGTGCCGACACCGGGACGGGTCGACCGGGTGCCGCACCCCGCGTCCGCGACCCGGACGACCACGGTGGTGCCGACCTGCTCCAGGGACACCTCGACCCGTTGCGCGCCGCTGTGGCGAGCCGCGTTCGTGATCGCCTCGGACCCGATCCGGTATGCCGCGACCTCCACGCTCGCAGGCAGGGCCGGAACCGGGGCGGCACGCACCACGAGGTCGACGCCCTGCCGCTCGGCGAGGTCGCGCAGGGCACCGAGGAGCCCGAGCTCGTCCAGGCCCGGAGGACGGAGGCCACGGCTGAGCCGGCGCACGTCGTCCAACGCCCTGCGTGACGCGTCCTCGAGCCGTGCCAGGCGCTCGGCCGCGGTGTCGGGCTCGGTCCGCACGATCTCGGCCACCACTCCCAGCTGCATCGTCAGACCCGCCAGGGTCGGCCCGAGGACGTCGTGCAGCTCACGCCGCAGGGCGGCGCGCTCGTCCTCCCTCGCCGCGACCATCTCGTGCCTGCTCTGCAGGAGCTGCCCCTCCAACAGCGTGACCAGCTCCTCGTCGTCCGGACCCGGCCCGTTCCGCAGGCGCCGGAGCGCCCGACGAAGGAGGTCGCCCAGGGGCAGCTGGGCGACCGCCACGACGGCAGCGACGAGGCCCACCGCCAAGGGCGGGACATCCACCCCGCTGCTGCGCAGGAGCGCGAGCACACTCACGGTCGTCAACGCCGCCAGAGCCGACAGGGTCGAGTAGACGAGCGCGTGGCCCACGACGATGGCCGCCCGGCGCATGTGCCGCCTCAGCACCGCCGATACGAGGGACCCGGCGAGCAGCGCAGCACCGGCGACGTCGAGGACCCCGCTGGCCGCCGGCCACACCCACTGGCCCACGACGACGCAGAGCAGGAACACCATCGCCGCGGCCAGCACGTCCGTCAGACGACGCCGTTCGTCCCCCCAGCCCCGGGAGATGCGGTGCGCGATCGCCCCGGCGGCGAGGACCAGCGGTCCGGTCAGGAGCCACGGCTCCAGCGTCGTCACCACCCCCGTCCAGGCGCTGGGCAGCACGCCGACGGGGTTGGTCAGCGAGGCGGTCCACCCCGGGAGCTCGGTGTCGGGCGCGGGGGCCGGTCCGCGCAGCAGGGCCCAGGCGCTGATCAGCGCCAGCTGGGCACCGAGGACGACGGTGACCACGGGCCGCCACCGGCGTGAGGGCAGGCGTCCGTCGGGCAGCAGGAGGAGGACGAGCAGGGTGGCGGGGACGATGAGGGCCGAGGCGCGGTCGGTCGCCCACGCCGCCCAGGGTGCGGCCGTGCGGTGCCCCGACTCCAGCCACGCGGTCGCCAGGCCCGCCGTCGCGAACATTCCGGCCGCCAGGAGGACCAGCCACCCGACCGGGTTGCGGGGTCGGTCGGCGGCGATGAGGGCACCGGGCACCGCCCACAGGGAGGCGACGAGGACGAGCTTCCACGGCACGTCGGTGGGCGCAAGCGCGGCCGCGGCCGCCGCCGTGACGACGACCCCCGCGGCCAGGGCCCCTGCGGTGAGACGCGTCAGCACGGTCACGACCTCAGTATGGGCGGCTGCCGACCTCGGCGTCAGCCCTCATCGTCCTTGTTCTCGGTGGTGGGGGGTGCACCCGCCCAGGCCGTCCGGGGCAGCCGTACCATCTGCACGCCGAGCCAGACCAACGAGGCCATCAGGAGGAGGTGGGGCTCCAGCGGGCCGACGGCCGATGCCAGGAAGTCCCAGAGGAGAAAGACGACGAGCAGGACGAGCGGGACACGGTGCAGGACCCGCGAGCGCCAGCCGGCGACCGCGAGCAGCAGCATGCCGAGGAAGGAGCCGACGAGGTGGGGGACCAGGGCGACGGCCGTCACCCCGGTGTGGGACAGGAAGGCCTCGTTGAGGGCGACGGCGTCGTCCACCCCCAGCGCACCGGGCGCCACCGTGCCGGCGGTGTAGCCCAGCGCGATGATCGTGTGGAACCCCCACATCCCCCACAGCGCCAGGACAGTGGCGGTGGCCGTCAGGCGGGGGGACCTCCAACGACAGACCTGGGCCAGCCCGAGGATGCCCAGCGGCAGGAAGAAGAGGCTGGCGAGCAGGGCGCTCTGCTCGACCTGGTGGAGGACGGGGTGCTCGGTGCCCCAGCGGATCTGCTCGGAGAAGTCGAGGTCGCCCATGAGGAGGTGACCGGCGTAGGGCGCGCCGCCGTTGAGCAGCCCGGCGAGGACGAGGCTGAGGCCGGCACCGATCTGCGCCGCCCGGGAGAGCGGCGGCACCTCGGCATGTGTGTCGGGTGGGGTGGTGGGACGGACTGAGGTGGTCATGGCTCTCCTGTCGGGTCGGGGCTGGTCCCTCCCAGGTTGTCGCCCGGCAGCCGCCCGGCACATGGTGCAGATGTCCCAGAGCTGCCGTGCCGCGGACCTCTTGTCAGTGAGTCGAGTCCGGTCGTAGTCTCGCGACGAGCACCACTTCGCTGGAGGAGCGACCATGGGTGACACGCCGACGAGGGGTCCCTGCGACGCGAGCGGCATGATCGAGATCCACCGGATGTATCGCGCCGGCTTCGGTGAGGGACCCGCGCTCGTCGCGGCGGTGGCCGAGGGTGATGCCGCCCACGCCGACGTCGTGGGTGACCACCTCGGCATGCTGTCGGTCAGCCTGCACGCGCACCACGAGTTCGAGGACGAGCGCCTGTGGGACACCATCGACAGCCGGGCGCCGGCGTGCGCGCTGCACGTGGGGCGGATGAAGGAGCAGCACGCGCAGCTGCTGGTCCACCTCCGCGCGCTCGAAGCGGCGCTGCCGGCCTGGCGGGAGAGCGGCCGGACCGCAGACGCCGCCGCCGTGGCCGCCGCGCTCGAGGGCGTCAACGCCGGGCTGGCGGTGCACCTGCCGGACGAGGAGGAGCACATCGTCCCCGTGATGGAGCGGGTGCTCACCCAGCGTGAGATCGACGCCGCCGGCAAGCACGGCCGCCGGGCGACGCCCAAGGGCAAGACCTGGCAGCAGCTCGGCGCCATCCTCGCCGCGCAGCCCGACGGCGGGAACGAGTGGCAGCGCAAGCACCTGCCTCCACCCTTCCGGATGGTCTGGCGACTGGTCGGACGCTCCAGGTATGAGGCGAGCCGCGCGGCCCTGCGCGGTGCCGGGTAGGGTCCGGCGCGTCGGTGCGGCGGCGGTCCCGGGATCGCACGATGCTGTTGTGCGGAAGCAGCTCTCTCGGGTGCCAGACTGCCCCGCATGACCCTGACGGCCTCCGCGATCGCGTTCATCGCGGTCGCGATCGTCGTCGGGGCCACCCTGCAACGGGTCTCCGGCTTCGGGATGGGCCTGGTCGTCGCGCCGCTGCTGGCCGTCCTGCTCGGTGCAGCACCCGGCGTGCTGGTGGCCAACGCCACCACGACGGTGTCGGCGCTGATGCTGACCATCGCGATGCGGCACGCCGTGGAGTGGCGACGGGCCGCCCTCATCGGCGTCGCCGCCGTCCCCGGTGCTGTCCTCGGAGCGCTCCTCGTCGGCGCGCTCCCGGGACCGGTCCTGCAGGTCGTGGTCGGCGCGGTGGTGCTGCTCGGCCTCGGCACCGGGTGGCTGGTCGACCACCTGGGCCGGCTGCCGCACGTGCGCCGCTGGTGGGTGACGCCGGCGGCCGGGCTGGTGGGCGGGCTCCTCAACACCACGGCAGGGGTGGCCGCGCCGGCGATGGTGGTCCACGCGAGACTCGTGCGCTGGAGCCAGCGGGGCCTGGCCGCCACGATGCAGCCGGTCTTCATGATCATGGGCGCCCTGTCGGTCCTGGCCAAGACGTTCGTCACCCCGGTGTCCGGGTGGGTCCCGCCGTGGTGGCTGGCGCTCTACGTCGTCGGTGGGGTGCTGGTGGGCATCGGCCTCGGCGGCTGGCTCTCGAGCCGGGTCTCGAGCCGGAGCGCCCGCCGGACGGCCGTCGTGCTGGCTGCGCTGGGCGGGTTCTCCGCACTCGTCCGCGGGCTTGTGTCCCTGACCTGAGAGGCTGTCGACCATGAGCGCCCCTGCACCCGACGCCCCCCAGAAGGTCTCCGTCGCCGTGATCCCCGGAGACGGGATCGGCACCGAGGTCATGGAGCCCACGCTGGGCATCCTCGAGGCCGTCGGCGCGCGCCACGGACTGGAGTTCGCCTGGCAGCACCACGACTGGAGCTGCGAGTACTACACCAGGACCGGCCGGATGATGCCCGAGGACGGCCTGGACCAGCTGGCCGCGGCCGACCAGATCCTCCTGGGCGCCGTCGGGTTCCCGGGGGTCCCCGACCACGTCTCGCTCTGGGGTCTGCTGATCCCGATCCGACGGACCTTCAGGCAGTACATCAACCTGCGCCCCGTCAGGCTGATGCCCGGGATCGACTGCCCGCTCGTCCTGCGCGAGGGCACCGAGATCGACTTCGTCGTCGTCCGCGAGAACAACGAGGGCGAGTACTCCGAGGTCGGCGGACGCATGTACCGCGGCACCCCGGACGAGTTCGCCGTGCAGGAGTCGGTGTTCACGCGGCGTGGCGTCGAGCGCGCGGCCGGCTTCGCGCTCGACCTCGCGGCATCCCGTCGGGGGAGCCTCGCGTCCGCCACCAAGTCCAACGGCATCGTGCACACCATGCCGTTCTGGGACGAGGTCGTCCACGAGTGCGCCCGCGACTACCCGGGCGTGGAGGTGCGCGACTATCACATCGACGCCCTCGCAGCGCTGTTCGTCCTGGACCCGGGCCGCTTCGACGTGGTCGTCGCCTCGAACCTCTTCGGCGACATCCTCACCGACCTGGGCGCGGCCATCATCGGCAGCATCGGCATCGCACCCTCGGCCAACCTCAACCCGGAGGGCGAGCACCCGTCGATGTTCGAGCCGGTCCACGGCTCCGCCCCGGACATCGCCGGCCAGGGGATCGCGAACCCCCTCGGTCAGATCTGGGCGGCGTCGATGATGCTCGACCAGCTCGGGCACCCGCAGGCAGCCGCGGAGGTGGTCTCGGCGATCGAGGCCAGCCTCACCTCCGGCGTGCGCACCCGCGACCTCGGCGGCACGGCGAGCACGACCGAGGTGGCCGACGCTGTCCTGCAGCACATCGTCGGCACGGAGCCCGCGTCGTGAGGATCGTGGAGGTCCGCGAGCGGACCCTTCCCATCAGCAGCCGGATCCGCAACGCGGTCGTGGACTTCTCGCAGATGACCCTCAGCCTGGCGGCCGTCGTCACCGACGAGGTGCGCGACGGGCGCCCGGTCGTGGGATTCGGGTTCAACTCCAACGGCCGCTACGGCCAGGGCTCGCTCCTGCGCGAGCGCTTCGTCCCCCGGCTCACGGCGGCCGACCCCGACGGCCTCCTCGACGACCGCGGTCTCATCGACCCGCACCTGGCCTGGGACGTCATGATGACGAACGAGAAGCCCGGCGGCCACGGCGAGCGCTCGGTCGCGGTCGGCGTGCTCGACATGGCGCTGTGGGACCTGCGGGCCAAGCTGGAGGAACGCCCGCTCTACGACCTCATCGCCGAGCGGCACGGCACCGGGTCCTCGGACCGTCGCGTCTTCGTCTACGCCGCCGGCGGCTACTACCACCCCGGCAAGGGCACCCGGGGGCTCAAGGACGAGCTGCTCAGCTACCTCGACCGCGGCTACAGCGTCGTCAAGATGAAGATCGGCGGCGCACCCCTGGCCGAGGACCTCGCCCGCGTCGAGGCCGCGCTGTCCGTCCTCGGCCCGGGCCAGCGCCTCATGGTCGACGCGAACGGGCGGTTCGACGCGGAGGAGGCCACGGCATACCTGGGGGCGCTGGAGGCCTATGACCTGCAGTGGTACGAGGAGCCGACGGACCCGTTGGACTACGACGGCCTGCGCAGGGTCGCGGAACGGCGCACCTCGGTGCCGCTCGCCACGGGGGAGAACCTGTTCTCCCACCAGGACGCGCTCAACCTCGCGCGGTACGGCGGTCTGGACCCCAAGCGCGACTACCTGCAGTTCGACTGCGCCCTCAGCTACGGGCTGGTGGAGTACCTCCGCACGCTGGAGGCGCTCCGCCCGCTGGGCTGGGAGCCGAGCCGGTTCATCCCGCACGGCGGCCACCAGATGTCGCTGAACCTCGCGGCGGGGCTGGGCCTGGGCGGCAACGAGTCCTACCCCGACCTGTTCCAGCCGTTCGGCGGCTTCCCCGACGGTGTCCAGGTCGAGGACGGCCACATCACCATGCCCGAGCTGGCGGGCATCGGCTTCGAGGGCAAGTCGGACCTCGCCGCCGTCTGCGCCGCGCTCCTCGACTGATGTCGCGCCGGCCCCGGGTGCTGCTCGCTCCCGACAAGTTCAAGGGAACCCTCACGGGGGTGGAGGCCGCCGAGGCCATGGCCGCCGGCGTCCGCGCGGCGATGCCCGACGCCGACGTCAGGATCGTCCCGCTCGCCGACGGTGGCGAGGGGACGGTGGACGCGGTCCTGGCGGCCGGCGCGGAGGAGCACGAGCACACCGTCGCCGGTCCCCTCGGCTCGTCGGTGAGCGCCCGCCTCGCCCTCCGGGGCAGGACAGCGGTGGTCGAGGCGGCGCAGGCCTGCGGGCTCCAGCTGCTGGACCCCACGCCCGCCACCGCGCTCGCCGCGCACTCGATCGGCGTGGGCGAGCTCATCAGGCTCGCCCTCGGGACGGGGGCCGAGCGCGTCGTCGTCGGGCTGGGCGGCGTGGCGTGCACGGACGGAGGAGCGGGTATGGCGTGCGCGCTCGGCGCGCGCCTCCTCGACGCGAGCGGCCGGCCGCTGCCGCCGGGTGGCGGCTCCCTGGCCGACCTGGCCTCCGTGGACCTCGGCCCCCTGCGGGAGACGGTCGGCGGCGCGACCTTCGTGGCCGCCACCGACGTCACCAACCCCCTGCTCGGTCCGCACGGTGCCGCCGGGGTCTACGCGCCGCAGAAGGGGGCCGGGCCCGCGGAGGTCCGGCTGCTCGAGACCGGACTCACCCGGTGGGCGCAGCTCACCGAGGACCTGGGCGCGACGCCCCGTGACCTCCCCGGCGGTGGGGCGGCCGGCGGCCTCGGCTGGGGCATGGTCGCCCTCCTCGGCGCCGGTCTGAGCCCGGGGGCCGACCTCGTCATGGACCTCGTCGGGATGGACGAGGCCCTGGCGTGGGCCGACCTCGTCGTCACGGGGGAGGGCAAGCTCGACCGGCAGAGCACCTACGGCAAGGGTCCGGTCGCGCTCGCCCGTTCGGCGTCAGACCGTGGTCTGCCCGTCCTCGGGATCGGCGGCGCGGTCGAGCACGAGAGCTGGGCCGACCACGGGTTCACCCACGTCTCCTCGCTCGTCGAGCTGGTGGGCGAGGAGCAGGCACTGCGCTCCGCCGGCCCGGCGCTCCAGCGCGCGACGGAGGCGGCGGTGCGGCGCTGGATGGACGAGGACACGGCCCCCGTCGTGCGGGCAGACTGACCCTGAGGCGCCCCGCGCTCTGGCCTGCGCAGCGTCACGCAGGGTGGCTCGACGCACGGACGACGAGCCTCGGCTCGAGTCGCCGGGAGGCGGGAGACCCACCGTCGATGAGCTCGAGCAGCACCCGCGCTGCTCCTCGTCCCACCTCCGCGACGCGGGAGTCCACGGACGTGAGCGGTACGGGCAGCGCTGCGGCCAGGTCCAGGTTGTTGTATCCCACGAGCGCGACGTCGTCGGGAACCGAGCGTCCCCTGTCCCGCAGGGCACCCAGCACCCCCACGGCAACGTTGTCGCTCGCCGCGAAGATGGCTGTGATGCCGGGGTCGGCATCGAGGACCCGGGCGCCCGCAGCCGCGCCGGAGCGCACGTCGAAGGGGCACGGGACGACGGCGGACGCCCGGACCTCGACGCCGGCCTCCTCGCAGGCGTCGAGGAAGCCCTGCGTCCGCTCGGCGCCGGTGCTCGCCCTGGTGTCGCCGGCGACCACCCCGACACGGGTGTGGCCCAGGGCGAGCAGGTGCTGGGCAGCGAGGCGTCCGCCGAGCAGGTCGTCGATGCCGACGCTCAGGCGCCCAGGGAGGCAGCGGAGGGCGAGCACGTACGGGATCCCGGTGGCGTCGAGCTCGTCGACCACGTTCGAGTCCCGCAGCGAGTCGGCCACGACGACGCCGTCGACCTGTCGGTCGAGGAGAAGATCGAGCCGTTGCTGCCGCAGGTCCGACCGGTTGAGGGTGTTGGCCACGAGAGTGGCGTACCCAGCCTCGATCGCGGCGTCGTCCACCCCCTCGTAGAGGGTCGCGAGCACCTCGTCCGACAACCGCGGGACCAGCATCCCCACGACGAGCGAGCGGCCCGTGCGCAGGGCCCGGGCGTTCAGGTTCGAGCGGTAGCCGCGGTCGTGCGCCAGCTGCCTGATGGCCTCGACGGTCGCAGGGGAGACGCCCTTCGGCGTTGTCGACAACGCGCGCGACACGGTTGAGACGTGCACCCCGAGCTCGGTCGCCAGGCTGGTGAGCGTCGCCGGCCGGGGGTGACGGCTCTGTGCCGGATCAGTTCCCACGAAGACAAGTGTCGTGGACCCTTGACCAGGCCGCAAACGTTCGCTTTACTAAGCCAACGCAAACGTTCGCGTGAACGAGTCCTCAGAGAGGTGGACCGCATGGGTGCCATCGCCGCAGAGATCGCGGTCGACCCCGGGCGCGTGGAGTCCGATCTGTGGGCGCTCGCGGCGCTGGTGGAGGCTGACCTCCCCGGGTGGACCCGCACCGCCCTCGGCCCCGTCGACCGCGAGGCCCGGGAGCTCGTCCTTCGGTGGATGGCCGACGCGGGTCTGGAGACGACGGTCGACGGCGCGGGCAACATCGTCGGGCGGCTGCGCGGGGCAGGCGCCACAGGGCGCAGCCTGATGGTCGGGTCGCACACGGACACGGTCGTGGGAGGCGGTCGCTTCGACGGCATCGTCGGGGTCGTCGGTGCCATCGAGGCCGTCCGGGCACTCCGGGAGGCGGGGCGGGAGCTCGAGCACGACCTCGTCGTCGTGGACTTCTTCAGCGAGGAGCCGAACGAGTTCGGACTCAGCTGCCTGGGTTCACGAGCGATGGTCGGCGAGCTGACCGCCGAGCACCTGGGACTCCTCGACGACCGGGGGCGCACCCTGGCGGACGCGCTCGCCGAGATCGGCATCGACGCGTCGGCACTGCTCGGGGCACACGTCGACTTCTCGGGCGTCGATGCCTTTCTGGAGCTGCACATCGAGCAGGGTCCGTACCTGGAGCAGCAGGGTAGCCAGATCGGGCTCGTGGAGTCGATCACCGGGGTCTCGCGCTTCCGGGCCCTCTTCACGGGGCGGGCCGACCATGCCGGCACCGCACCGATGGGTCTGCGTCACGACGCCGGCTGCGCCGCCGCGGGGACAGTCCTGGCGGTGGAACGCATCGCGGGCGAGGGTGTGCAGACCAGGGGCACGAGCGGTCAGGTCACCTTCACACCGGCCGCCGTGAACGTCGTCACCGCACGCGCCGACTTCCGTGGTGAGTTCCGTGGGCCCGAGGGGGAGTGGCTGCGGCAGGCGCAGGAGCAGCTCACTGCTGCTGCCCAGGACGAGGGTCGGCAGCGGGGGGTCGGGGTCGAGGTCGACTGGCTCCCCCTGCAGGAACCGGCGCCCATGTCCGGCCCCGTCCTGTCAGCGCTGGCCGGTGTGGTGGACGGTCTCGGCTACTCGTCGTCGCGACTCTTCAGCGGTGCCGAGCACGACGCCGCCGTGATCGCGCGCAAGGTGCCGTCCGGCATGATCTTCGTCCCCTCCCACGACGGGCGGAGCCACTGTCCTGAGGAGTGGACCGACCTGGTGGACGTGACCGCCGGCGTGACCACGCTCACGCACGCGCTCCTGGCTCTGGATCAACAGTGAGGACCGAGCTCGTGCCCGGGACCGTGGCCCCTCATCGCGTCCCGCTCCAGGCCTTCCGGATCGGTGCTGAGGACCACCGGGAGCGTGGCCTTGTCCGTGGTGTCACGCTGGCGGCCAGCATCCGGGCGACGGCGCGACGCTACGCAGGGCTCTTCGTGGACCTGGGCATCAGCGAGGTCGACCAGCGGGCAGCCGCGGACGCGTCGCTGGCCGCGCTGCGGGTCTGGGCGCCGAGGCAGCACGAGGAGATCCTCGGGATCGCCCACGGGGCCGAGCTCGACGTTCTCGACCTGGGACTCACCCTGGCCCGGACGGAGATCCTGACCCTGGCGGAGGCTGCACCCGGGGAGTGCTCGACCGTGGCCCACCAGTCGCAGGGCGCCTCCGTGTCCGCCCAGACCTGGGACTGGTATGCGCAGTTCTCCGGCTGCTGGCACGCGCACCGGGTCGATCCGCTCGAGGGTGAGCTGGCCCACGCCGGGTTCGCCGAGCACGGCATGCCCGCCAAGATCGGCATGAACGCCGCCGGGGTCGGCGTGCACCTCAACATCCTCAAGCACCGCGACGACAGCCCTGGCGGTGTGCCGGTCCACTCCGTGCTCAACCGGGTGCTGTCCGAGGCCGGGTCCGTGGCGGAGGGCCTCGAGATCATCCGCTCGGCCCCGACAACGTCCTCCTCGGTCCTCACGCTCGTCGGCGCGGACCGGGTGGCCATGGTCGAGGTCGCCCCGGGCCGGGTCTCCGTGCTGGACGGCGAGGGGTGGAGGGTCCACACCAACCACTTCCTGGCGCGCGACCAGCAGGAAGGCGCCCTGCTTCTGAACCCGGAGTCCGACACCCGCGACCGGCTGGCCTACCTCGAGGGCACCACGGGTCGGGCCCTGGTCCCTCGGACCCCGGACGAGCTGATCCCGCTGCTGTGCTCCCCGCTGGACCAGGGCGGGGTCGCGCTCCTGCCCGACGAGACGAAGGACCCGAAGGAACGCCTCGCCACTCTCGTCACCGTCGTGCTGGATCCCGCTCGCAGGCGGGTGCAGGTCAGCCCCGGCGTTCCCCAGCACGCGCACGAGGCGAACGTGACCTACCACCTGTGACCTGATCCGCAGATCCGACCAGACCCCGCACCGATCCAGCGCCATGACACCCCCGTCATGACCACCACCGAAGGAGTCCCCGCATGACGAAGGTCCGCACATGATCCGGGCGCAGAGCGCGTCGAACGACATCGGCGCCATCGCCAACTCGCCGCTGCTGTGGGTGCTGGCGCTCACCGTCCTCGGCGTCGTCCTGCTGCAGTCGAGCATCTACATGATCGCCGTGCGCAAGAACGCCGTCGGCGCCGACATGACCCAGCGCGAGGTCTTCCACGCCTTCCGCGCAGGCGGTGTCGCCGCCATCGGCCCGTCGCTGGCCGTGGTGCTCGTCGCGATCGCCCTCCTCCCGCTCTTCGGCACGCCCGCGATCCTGGTCCGGATCGGTCTCATCGGCTCGGCCGCGACCGAGACCGCGTCGGCCTCGATCGCCGCCGGCACGATGGGGGCCAACCTCGGAGACGCGACCTACACGCAGGAGGTCTTCGTCGTCGCGCTCTTCGCGATGAGCCTGTCGGGCGCCTGCTGGATGATCGCCACGCTGATCCTGACGCCCCTCCTGTCGCGCGGCCAGGCCAGGCTGACCAAGGTCAACCCGGCGCTGATGGCGATCGTGCCCTCCGCGGCGCTGCTCGCCGCCTTCTCCGGTCTGACGGTCACCGAGCTGCCCAAGTCGTCCTTCCACGTCCTGGCCGTGGCCGTCTCCGCAGTGATCATGGCGATCTGCCTGTGGATCGCCCGGCGCATCAACCAGGCCTGGCTGCGCGAGTGGGCGCTGGGCTTCTCCATCATCGGCGGGCTCATCGCCGCCTACATCGCGACGAACTGAGGACCAGACGATGCGCACCTACACCCCCGAGCAGGACGTCCTGTTCGATGCCTACACCCGGACCACCAACAACTGGGGTCGGGCCACGCTCTTCGCCGGGCTCGTCATCGCCACCGCGGTGCCGTTCATCATCCTGGCCACCACCGACCTCGGCATCACGTTCAGCCAGGTCCTGACCGCCTTCATCGCGGTCGCCGCCGTCTACGGCGTCTTCTACGTCGTCGAGCCGGTGACCTACTTCCCGATCCTGGGCCCGGCGGGCATGTACCAGGCCTTCCTCATCGGCAACATCGCGAACAAGCTCGTCCCCTCCGCGATCGTGGCGCAGGCGAGCATCGAGGCCGAGCTCGGCACCCGGAAGGCGTCGTACGCCGCCACGGCCGGCATCGCGGGCGCCGCCGTCGTCCACGTGACCTCGCTGCTGCTGCTGGTCGGCATCCTCGGCACCTGGATCGTCTCGATCATGCCCACCTCGATCACCGACGTCGCACGGGTCTACATCCTGCCGTCCATCCTCGGCGGGGTGATGGTCCAGCTGATCGCCACGCTCAAGCAGCCCAAGTCGACGGCCATCGCGATCGGCGTCGCGCTCGCGGTGGTGCTGCTCCTGGTGCCGAACAGCCCCAAGCTCGTGTCGTCCTTCGCGATCGCGCTGTGCGTGGCACTGACCGTGGCCATCGCCTGGTTCACCCGCAACAAGGCCGAGCACGTGGAGGACGAGCACCTCGAGGCCCGCATCAACTGACCCGCCGCACCACCTTCCCCAGACCGACCGCACGCCATACCCGCCAGGAGACGATCACCCAGTGGCACTGAGCACAGCACTCACCCAGGACCTCGACGCCCACCTCGACGACCTCGTCGAGCTCTACCAGGAGTTCCACCGCAGCCCCGAGCTGTCGATGCAGGAGCACGCGACGGCCGCCCGGATCAAGGAGCTCGTCGAGGGCCACGGCTACGACGCCTTCCTCTGCGGGGGCACGGGCGTGGTGGCCACGCTGGTCAACGGTGACGGGCCGGTGGTCGCCTACCGGGCCGACATCGACGGTCTGCCGATCGCGGAGGACACCGGCGCCGACTTCGCCTCGACGGCGCAGGGGACGCTGCCCGACGGCACGGCCGTGCCGGTGATGCACGGGTGCGGGCACGACACGCACATCAGCGTCGGGCTGGAGACCGCGCGCCTGCTCGCCGAGCACCGCGACCTGTGGGCCGGCACCGCGGTGTTCCTCTTCCAGCCGGGAGAGGAGACGTCGGCCGGCGCGGCCGCGATGCTGGAGGACGGGGTGTGGGACAAGGCGCCCAGGCCGTCGGCCGTCTTCGGCCAGCACCTGTGGCCGGGCGTCGCGGGCACCGTCAACGTGTCGGTGGGGACCGCGATGGCGATGGCCAACTCTCTGGAGGTCACGGTCCGCGGCAAGCAGGCCCACGGCTCCCAGCCCGAGAATGCCATCGACCCCGTCGTCCTCGGCGCCTTCATGGTGACCCGGCTGCAGACCGTCGTCTCGCGCGAGATCTCCGCGCGCGACGCTGTCGTGCTGACCATCGCCACGTTCCACGCCGGTCTGAAGGACAACATCATCCCGGACAAGGCGGTCTTCAGCATCAACGTGCGTTCCTTCGACGAGGACGTGCGGGCCACGGTGCTGGCAGCCATCGAGCGCATCGTCCGTGCCGAGTCGGCGGCCGCCGGCGCCCCGGAGCCCGAGATCCGGCAGATGTACGAGTTTCCTCGGGTCTACAACGACCCTGCGCTGACGAGCAGCCTCATGGAGTCCTTCCGCGACGAGCTCGGCCAGGACGCGGTCCTGGAGACCCCCGCCGTCACCGGGTCTGAGGACGTGGGACGGTTCGGGGACGCGATCGGCGTGCCCTACACCTACTGGTTCTTCGGCGGTCACACGGCGGAGTCCGTCGAGGCAGGGGTGGCTGGCAACCACTCCCCGATGTTCCTGCCGGACGACGTCCGGACCGCTCTGCGGACGGGTGTCCGTGCCGCCCTCACCGCGCTCGTCAGCCACCTGCAGACGTAACCCACCGAAGACAGGATCGTGATGACCGACCTCACCTGGCTCTCCACCCGCAAGCTCGCCGCCCTCATCGCCGAGGGGCGGGTGAGCTCGGAAGAGGCGGTGCGCGCGCACTACGCGCGCATCGACGAGGTGAACCCGACGGTCAACGCGATCGTCACCACCGACCCCGAGCGGGCACTGGACGAGGCGCGCGCGGCCGACGCGCGCCTCGTCGCGGCCCGTCGGGCGGGGGAGGTGCTGCCGCCCCTGCACGGCATACCGATGACGCACAAGGACACCCACGACACGGCTGGTATGCGGACCACGCTCGGCTCGCCCGTCCACGCCGACCGCGTCCCGGAGACCGACGACCTCGTCGTGGCGCGGCTGCGCGCCGCCGGCGTCGTCACCACGGGCAAGTCCAACGTGCCCGAGTTCGCCGCGGGCGCGCACACCTTCAACCCGGTCTTCGGCACGACGGTCAACCCCTACGACCCGACGAAGTCGGTGGCCGGCTCGTCGGGCGGCGTCGGCGCGGCCCTGGCCACCGGCATCCAGGCCTCGGGCGACGGGTCGGACATGGGTGGCTCGCTGCGCACGCCGGCGTCCTTCAACAACGTCGTCGGCATGCGGCCCTCCAACGGCCGGATCCCGCACACCCCGCCCGGCAACGCCTGGGCCTGGCTCGCGCAGAAGGGCTTCATGGGTCGGACCGTCGGTGACGTCGCGCTGCTGATGAGCGTGGGCTGCGGGCCGCTGCCGGAGGGCCCGTGCTCGCTGCCGGAGCCGGGCTCGGTCTTCGACCTGCCGGAGTTCCGGCTCGGCGCGGACTACCAGCCGAGCCTGGCGGGGCTGCGGGTCGGGCTGAGCCCCGACCTGGGCGGGATGCTGGAGGTCGAGGCTGAGGTGGCGTCGACGGTCACGGCGAGCGCCGACGTGCTGGCCCGGCTCGGTGCCGAGGTCGATGGCGGCGTGCCCGACCTGCGCGAGGCGGACGAGGTGTTCCGGGTGCAGCGGGCCTACGACTTCGTCGCGACGTTCGGCGAGCTCGTCCGCGCCGAGACGGCGCGCCCGGACGGCGGCCGCGTCAAGCAGGCGGTCGTGTGGAACACACGACTGGGGTTCGAGCTCACGGTCGACGACCTCGTCGCGATGGACGCGGCACGCGGACGGCTGTGGGTGGCGACGCAGGACTACTTCACCACCCACGACGTGCTGGTGCTGCCGACGGCCCAGGCGCTCCCGTTCGACGCCGAGCTGGAGTATCCGGAGAGCATCAACGGCCGGCCCATGGAGAACTACCTGGAGTGGATGCGGGCCGTGACGCTCATCTCCGCGACGGGGTGCCCGGCGATCTCGGTGCCGGGCGGCTTCTCCTCGGGCGGGCTGCCGATCGGCATCCAGATCGTCGCGGCCCCCGGCCGCGACGTGGATCTCCTCCGGGTGGCCCACGCCTTCGAGGCGGCGACGGCGTACGGGCAGCGCCACCCCGACCTCTGAGGCTCCTCGCCTGCGCCGCGTCAGGAGGCTTTGGCGACCCCGTCGTAGGTGCCGCCCACGCCGACCTGGGCGTCCGCCCTCAGCACGGCCCGTGCGTCGTCCCCCTCGAGGATGATCCTCGCGTCGATGGACCCGCCGACTCGCGTCACGCCGGCATAGCTCACGGGCCCGCTGGTCGGATCGCCGAGCACCTCGCCGGTGAAGTCGCCCTCGAAACGGAAGACGTCGAAGAAGGTCCCGGGCGGTGAGGACAGCGCCTCATCGCACGGCGCGAAGATCACGGCGGTCGTCTGCCCGACGGCGTCGCCGTCCACGGTGCCCGAGAACGTCAGCGTGCCGTTCACCGTGAACTCGCACTTGTTGCCCCGGACGTCCTGGACCTGCGGCGAGGTGAAATCGACCACCGCGACGAAGTCGCCCTGGGCCGCCTGGGCGCCGCGCTCGTTGGCTGCGTGGGCGCCCACGGCCGGACCTAGCAGACAGGTCGCCGTCACGGCGGCGACCGCCATGCTGCGTTGGAGATGCCTTGTCGTCATGTCACTCCCTCTCGGCGCGGTCCTCCACGACCGCCGGGAAGAAGTGTCCCGCGGGAGACCGTCCTCCGGCTATGGGCAGAATTGCCCATGGAGATGTCCTACGTCGCGACGTCCTCGGGCCTGATGCCGAACTGCTGGCGGTCGAAGGCGGACATGTCCTCCTCCAGCCCCAGCCGCCGCGACGAGGACGACCAGCGGGATGTCGCCGAGCGACCCCTGGTCCCCGAACCGGTCGAGGGTCTGCTCCCAGGCTTCCCGCTCCGCGACCAGGGTCCGCCACGGACTCGGCCCGGTGAGGAGGGCAGCCAGCTGCTCCCTGACCTTCAGCGGGAGTGCCACCGGTGTCATCGGGATGACGTCGCCGGGGTCCGGGCGGGTCGGGCAGGGCCACCTCTTGTGCAGCGGCCTCGCCGGGGGGAGCCGTCGTCGCACCGGTGGGGTCCTAGGTCTGGGCACTGGTGGCGGTGTCGGCCGGAACCGAGGAGTCCTCGTCGCCGCCGGAGCACCCGGCGAAAAGGAGGATGGTGCTGACCGCGGCGCACGATGCCGTGTGGCGCACGGACGTTCTCAAGGCGCTCCATCCGCCGCCGAGCCTCTCCGACGGCTCCTCGATCGAAGGTGGCCCCGGAACCTGGCCCCACGCAAACCACCTTCTCGGTGTGCGGGACGGCAGGAGGCTCCCCATGAGTACCGGCATGAAATGGGGAGGCAACCTGCGGTATGCCGCGACGCACGGGGTCGAGCCCGTCTCGGTGGAGGAGCTCCAGCGGGTGCTCCCGACGCTGGGGTCGCCGAGGGCCCTCGGGGCCAGGCACTCCTTCAGCCGGGTGGCCGACACCCCGGGCGTGCCCGTGTCGACGGACCGCCTCCCGCGCCCGGTCGAGGCGGACGCGGACCGGTCCGCGGTGAGGGTCGGGGGTGGCGCACGCTACGGCAACCTGCCGCCCGAGCTGGACCGCACGGGTGGGCCCTCGCCAACCTCGCGTCGTCCTCCCGGCGCTCGGTCCGATAGTCGTGCGCCTCATGCCCTCCCGCTCTACGTTGGTGTCATGGGACTGAGACAGGTCATCGCTGCGAGTGCCCTTGCTGTCGTCGCCCTGGCGGGGTGCAGCGCCGACGACGGCGGTGCTGACAGCGAGACGACTGCGGTGGATGCGCCCAGGCCCGGACCTGGGCCGGACCGGGCGGAGCCGGTGAGCGATGCCGCCATCGATGAGTTCGCCGCATGGTACGAAGCCGCGGTAGCCGGAAGCGGCGACGAGCTGGACGCGCGGTTCTCTGACGATGACGAGGTGGCACGCCGGGACGCCTACGCGGACCTCATCCAGCAGCTGTGTGGACTGCAGGCGGGGAGCCCGGACCGGTTGAGGGCCTCGGCCACCTCCATCAAGGAAGACCCCGAGTTCAGCGGGGACGAGGAGTTTGCGCGCGCCGCCATCCTGGAGGCTCGCACAGCGTGCGGGCTGGACGGGTAGCACCCCCCGTCGTCCGCCCGCGAGCGCTCTGGTCTCGAAGCGCACGTCAGCAACAGTTGCCGATCCAGCTGACGCGATCGGGCCGCCAGCACGTGCAGCCCCTCCAGGCCCAGGAGAAGGTCCAGTTGTCGCAGTCTCAGGCATTCGCTCGGCGCGTCGCCCTCACCCATCCGCGAAGACGAATACCCCGTAAACGCACGCTCGGATTGTGACGCTCAACACCTTTGCTGGTCGCGGTCGACGGACCGGAGTACGTTCACAAGCACTGTCCCCAGCGATCACCGTGGATCGCCACGAGAGCCGTCAGACCCTCCTTTCGGAGCGCCTCCCTTCCCTCGCCGTGGGGCTGATGGGAGAGGAAGAATCATGAAGCAACACCGGGGGGTCGCGATACTGAGCGCAGCGGCTCTAGCTATGTCCGTCGCCACGATGGCCATCGCAGATGACGGCGAGAAGGTCATGAAGGTGATCTCGGACAAGGAAGCCGTCGTCGACGGTTACGTCGATGAGGCCGAGCACGCCTTCACCGGCATGATGAAGTTCTACGTCCCGGCGCAGGCCGCGAACGGAACCATCTCTACCGAGACCACTGCTGGTGGGCTGGAGTACTTCTACAACGACGGCGACGACGTCGCCGATGAAATACGAGGGCTCGCCAAACCGTTGGTCAACGTCTTCATGGACGGACCCGAGGAGGGCGTCGACGGCACGGGATTCGCGGGTCACGGCCTGCGCGACGCGTTCGCCGCGGTCAGCCTTGACGACGGCGTGACGTGGAAGGACACGAACCTGTCCGAGTCGGCGGCCGAGTCTTCCATCGACATTGTGCGCGACGACATCCCGCTGTTCACGGACGCAGGGCTGGTGGCTGACGGAACCACCGCATACCCCGGGGATGTCACCAACATGTTCCACGCGATCGCCGGCAACAAGGTCGTCGTCGCGTGGCCCAGTAAGTTCTGCAGCCAGGGCCAGCCCAACTACTCGCTCGACGGCGTCGATGACGAGACAGGCCTGCTGAACACCGAGCGCCGTGCGGCCATCGCCACGTACCTCGGGATCGACCTCGCCACTGCGTCACCTGACGACCTCTACCTCATCGACATGTACGGCGTCGCCGGCAACCAGGGGACGATCGACTACCTCGACGACAAGTGGGAGGAGAACCACCCGGCCGGCGAGGTTCCCTTCTCCTGCCTGTGGACCGCCCGTGGCGAGCTCATCAAGGGCGACGACCCGCGCACCGGGGATGTCACCGAGGCATCCTTCATGCGCTGGTTCAACACCGAGCGACTCACCTCCGGGACCCGCGACGTCAACCGCGTCGAGGTCATGGGCGTCGCCGGCGCCGGCTTCGCGATCACCTGGCAGGAGGACCCAGACGGTCTGCGCCCCGGACAGGGAGAAGGCCCCGGTGAGGGCTGGAGCGGTGCCATCGCCAACAGCGGGACAGACGTCTGGTACTCCTACATCGACATCGAGGACTTCAGCATCGTCCAGGACCCGACGGTCGAGGACGGCACCGCATACCTGCCGCTGACCGGTGACGACTTCACCGCCACTGAGGGCAGCTATGAGGCGCTCGCGCTCGACCCCGAGGTCACGCAGAAGCCCAAGCCGTTCGTGCCGTTCGCGATGCCCATGCGCGTCACGGACAACGAGAAGTGCAACGTGGAGAACCCGAAGCCGTACTGCTACGGCTCGGCCCTCGCGGAGTACACGGACCCAGACACGGGTCCGGTCCCGGTGCCCCAGACCACCGACGGTATCGAGCTGAACCCGCTCGAGTACGGCCTCGACGACATGTGCGAGTCGATCATCGAGGTCGTGGTCGGCAAGAACGATGACACATCCCTTGTGTGTATCACCGAGGACGGGCTGCCCATGCTCGGCAACACCGCCGCGACCCGGCCGCGCCTGGGCCTCTACGGCTACGACTCGACGGGCAAGGTGAAGGACGCCGTGATCGACAACGCCTTCGCCACGGTCATCTTCGAGGAGGACAAGGGCCTCGGCAAGTTCGGCTTCATGGAGTCCGAGGACGGCACCGTCGACTACACGGTGGCGTGCGACCCCGACGCGGATCCCGCGATCGAGGGCTGCGTGCCCTTCGACGAGGGCAAGAGCATCTGGTACAACTCGTTCAGCATGTCCCTCACGGACGACATGGTGAGTGAGGACCTCGACGGCCTGCTCGACAACCTGGGCAGCCACGGCAACATGCTCAACCAGCCGGAGGTGAACTGGCGGACCGGGGAGTTCTTCGGCGACGCCAGCACCGAGTACCTGTGGAACTTCAGCGACGCCACTCCCGTAGCAGGGGATGCACCCGACGAGTACTCGATCTACAACACCGAGATCGCCCGTCGCGGCAGCTGGCTCGGCCAGGACATCTACAAGGTCCACAACGCGACCTCCAAGGCCAAGGACGGTCTGCTGGCGCTGCCGACCTGGAAGCAGGGCACGATGAACTCGGGAGGTCCGGCGGACGTCATGTCCCGCCAGATCATCATCCCGGACGGCTGGAACCTCAGGTCCGGCGGGCCCAACGGCGGCAACCCGTACGCGTTCCGCAACATGGCGTGCGAGACGTGGGCGTTCCAGGACGGCTCCAACGCTCAGTACCCCGAGGGCGTCTGCCTCGAGTCTCCCATCAACCTGTCGGGTTCCATCCCAGACACGTGCGTCGACTCGGAGACGGGCGAGGCGATCGCGTGCCCCGCGGTCGACCTGACCCAGGGCACCTTCGGAGTCGGGGACACCAACCCGATCCTGCAGGGCAACGTGCTGGACGACGGCGACGAGACCACGAAGGACTCCAACACTACCGAGGCCCTCACGTGGCACCAGTGCCCCGCCGACTACAGCAGCGTGGAACTGGGCGAGGACACAATGGCGCCCCTCGACTGCGACACCGATGCCCGGACCGACGACTCCACCCTGCGTGACCAGTCGTGGTACAACCCGCTCGATGTCGCCAAGGGTCACCGCGGCTTCCTCGACGGTGACATGGTCATGATGCTCTACGCCTGGTCGCCGAACTGGCGGCTCAACGCCAAGGGCAGCGACCGCTATGAGCTGTACATCCGTCGCTCCTTCGACGGCGCCGGGTCGTGGACGAACACGCCCAGCAACTACACCCACTGGGACGGCACCAAGTACACCGGTGAGGGCACCGTCGTCTGCGAGAGCTACCGCAGCGACGAGACCCAGGCCAGCGGGGACCTCGTGGAACCGCAGGTCTGCTACACCTACGACGCGACCAAGGATGGCGCCGACGAGCAGGCTCGCAACGTCACGCAGCACAAGTCGATGTCGACCACCACCCTCGACCCGCGCTTCGCGATGACCGGCTCGCCACAAGGCGTCAACGTGACGTCCGACCTGTTCGGGTACGGGCTGCTCGAGTGGGAGACGGCGTTCGGCGACAACGAGGACGTGCGGGACCCCTCGCGCTTCTTCGTCGTCTACGAGACCGGCGACAACACCACGACCCAGTTCGGCGAGCCGGAGCCGCTCGACCTTTTCTACAGCCGCGCCGTCAACTTCGGCGACGACTACGTGGTCTGGGACGAGCTCGCGGAGTCCACGCGTGACGGCAGCCGTGACGTGACGGACTGCTACCCGAACGCCGCGCACGAGGACGACGACGTGGTGGGCACCGTCCTGGAGGGCTCGGGCTTCTGCAACGAGTTCGACAAGATGGAGTCCGGGACGCCCGGACTGGAGGCCAGCGAGGCGAGCATGACGGCGAACCCCGGCGGACAGTTCCTCTACGCGGTCTGGGCTCAGGCCCAGATCACTGACGGGACGCTCACAGAGTCCGACGCCATGGCCCGCAGGGTCTGGTGGGTGGACGACTTCTTCCCGGTCGACGCCTGGGTCTTCGGGCAGGCCTCGGACGCAGAAGGCACCAGCGGAGCCGGTGACCAGTAAACCGGCCCACCGGGGCACAGCCACCAGATCGTAGGCCACCGGCTCGTCCGGACAGGTCATCGGCTCAGGGTCCCGGGTGATGACACCGAAGCTTCGCGGCTTGCGTACCGTCAAGGCAACGGCCCGTCCGGCATCCAGCAGGGCGGGCCGTTCGGCGGGAGCAATCCTGTGGGAACGGCACCCGTGATGCGGCAGATCCGCGCCTTGGTCAGCTGCCGGATGCCATGTACGCAGCGAGGATGCAGTCGGGGAGTCGATCGAGGTTCCTGGGGGTCGGCACCGCACGCTTCGAAGATCCACAGGGCTGAGCAGTCCGAGCATGGTGATGCGTCCCACCCGGGGCCGCCGAGCTGCTCGCCGCACTTAGCCCGGATGGTCACCTGGTGTGGCCAGCTCAGGTCGGAGCCTCCCGCGCCAGCCCCTGCGGTCTGAGCCAGGAGCCGGGCTCTGGCCGGTTCAGGTGGTCTCGTCGCCCTTTGCGAGGCGAGCCATCCACCCGCGGTTCTCCGTGGAGATGACCCGCTCCGCCGCGGTCACGAAGTCCTTGGTGCTCAGGGCCGTGCTCGTCCTCTGACGTCGCGCCAGACGCTCCAGCTCCGCTGCCGTGCGCGTGTACTCGACGATGAGGTAGTCGTACCGGGCCGCGGCTGCCTGGGCGGTGATCGCGGCCGCCATCGTGGTGGTGACCGGCACCCAGGCCGCGACCTGCTCCGCCTGCCAGGTCCCCGCGGCAGCGGCGAGCAGTGCACCCGCGACGCCCAGACCGAGCGACACCCGTCGGACCACGGCGGCCCTGCGCTCCAGCTCTCGTGCGCGGGGGCGGTAGAACTGCTCGGTCTGCTCCAGGACACGCTCGCGCACGTAGGTCTCGAGGTCGCGCACCGGAGGCGGTGGCGCCGACGACGGTGCAGCCATGGCCTTCAGGCTGAGGAGGTCGCTCGCGTCCTCCTCGAGGTCGGTCACCCGCTGGTCGAGGGCATCGTCGTCACCGCCGGTGGCCAGGTGGACGTAGACCGCGGACTTGATGGCCTCCGAGACAGACCGCGCCCTGGTCCAGTCCCGCACCTGCTCCGTCCCGGACCTCGACTTGAGGACGCCCGCGACCCCCACCGAGGCGGCGCTCAGGAAGGCGAGGAGTCGTCCGGTCGTGGATCCCGCGCCGGCCGCGATCAGCGCGGCGGCGAGCGCCGCACCCACGAGCCCGAGCACCAGCACGACCTTCGCCTGGCGCTCGCGGTCGTGCTTCAGGCGGTCCGCAGCCCGGGACCACGCACGGTGCGAGTCCCACGCCAGCTGCACGACGTCGGGGGCCGTCGCGTCATACCCCGACGGCGCAGCAGGTGCCGACAGGGACGCCCAGCTCGCCGGCCGGACCACCTGGAGGCCGACGGACGCGAGGAGGTCGGGCAGCTTCCGCACGAACATGCGGTCGAGATCGCGGACCTCCTCGCTCAGCGCGCCCCACGGAACCAGGTATGGAGTGGTGCGCGCCGCCGCATCGCGTGGCCCCGCCCTCCAACCGGCGTGCCGCCGCTCGGTCACCCACCGCTCGTGCTCCTCCTGCGACAGGGCCTCGACCTCTGCCTCGGTGAGGGTGGCCGCGTCGCCGTCCAGGGGAGCGACCGCCAGACCCATCGCGTGCAGGTTGTCGGTGAGGTGCCGTGCGTGGTCCCGGTTGGAGTCCTTGAGGGCATCGCTCAGCCGGTCCCACGGCTGCAGCGCCGGGTCGTCGGGCGGTAGCTGGTGGCCCGCCGACCTGTTCTCGCTCAGGTAGACGCCGTGGATGGCCTGGGCGAGGAGCTCGAGAGTGGTGCACCGGTCAGCGTCTGCTCGGACCTGCGGGCCGTCCCGCACCGCGTCTGTCGACACGGTCAACCTCCCGCGCAGGCGCCGTACATGGGCTCGGTCGACTGCCAGCCGCAGAAGCTGCCGACCGCCTCGTAGTCGCTGCCCGAGGGGGAGCCTCGATACAGGCTGTCGCAGGCGACGAGGTCACCGGCCACGCACGAGTCCTGAAGGGCGTCCAGGTCGGGGGCATCGCCGTAGGTGTACGGGAAGGGCAGACTGCTGGCGCAGGCGCCCAGCAGACTGACACCGCGCAGGCCGCACGTGCCCCCGAAGGTCTCGTAGTCACTGCCCGGCTCCGCCTGGAGGTAGAGAGAGTCGCATGCCGCGAGGTCACCGCTGGCACATCCGTCCCACAGCTCGTCGAGGACGGCATCGTCAGGTGGGTCGGGAGCGGGCTCGGGGGCAGGTGGTTCCGGGGCAGGTGGGTCCGGAGTTGGCTCGGGGTCAGGAGGATCGGGGGTCGGGATGCTGCTGCACGAGCCTGCCGTCGCCTCGCTGGTGCCTCCGCAGGTGGAGCCGAACTGCTGGTAGCCGCTGCCCCCGGGGGAGTCGTCGTACAGCGTGTCGCAGGCGGCGAGATTGCCGGCGGCGCAGCTGTCCCAGAGAGCGTCGAGGGTCGCGTCGTCGCCGTAGGTGTCCGCGTCGGTCGACTGGAGAAGGGCGCCGATGACGATGATGGCCGGGACGAGGAGCAGGCCCACGACGAGGGCTATGAGGATCGGGCCCAGCCGTCGGGATCTCCGGCGGGGCTGAACGGGCGAGGAGGTCCACCCCTCCGGAGTCACCGGCCGGCTCGGAGTCACCGGCGGTCCTTCAGGCGGAGGCAGCGGCGGGGCCTTCTCTGGAGCTGGGTCGCGGTCGGGTGCCTGCCGGCGCACGCCGCCTCCGGCGGACCCGTGCTCGGCGAGCGCCTCGTCGATCTGCCGGGCCACGGAGGCCAGGAGCTCCCGGCGGGACCGCAGCTGCCTCAGCAGCTGGGCGCACTCGTCGCGGTGCGACTCGTCGTCCAGGCCCTCCCGCAGGTCGAAGATCAGAGAGTGCTGCTCGTTCAGGCTGAGATCCTCGGCCTGGTGCACCAGCGCCGCGAGGTTGGTGGTGTAGCTCAGGGGTACCGCAGGCGGCTCCGGCAGGGTGTCGGGAAGCTCGGGTGCCGGTGGGAGGGCGTTGACCGCACGCATCAGCCGGATGACAGCAGCCCGGTCGTCGTCGGAGTAGTCGATCCACTCCAGGCTGGCCAAGAACGGAGGGGCCACCCCGGGCGCCGTGCGGTCGATGCGAACGGGGAGCATCGGCTTTCCCAACGAGCGCGCATAGTCGAGCTCGCGACCGCAGGGGACGGAGTCCAACGACTTTCCGCTGAGCACGAACAGGACTGCATCAGCGCCTCGGATCGACTCGAGGATGGTGTCCCACCAGGCTTGGCCACCGCTGAGCCGTTCGTCGCGCCAGACGTCGACGCCCATGTCGGTCAGGTCCCGACCGATGCTCGCGGCAAGAGTTTCGTCGTGGCGGCAGTAGCTGAGAAAGACCGTCCGCCGGTCCGTGGTTCGCCGGCCCGTCTCGGCTCCCGCCCCCCGCGGAGAACCGTCTTTCGATGTGTGAGCAGTCATCGTGCCCAACTCCTCGTGCTGATTCCAGCGTAGAACTCGGTCGCCCCACGAGGGCTATGAGATGCGTCACACCGGCCTTTGTGCTGGCGGAGCGACGACCTGGGTCAGCACGCGTTCAGTCGGACTCCTCCGCGGGTCGTCACTACGGAGTAAACTTGGCCGTAGGACGACCCGACCGTACTCCGTCGGGGCACCGGCAGGCCGCCCACCGTTCATCGAAGGAGATGGAACGATGGCAAGGTTCGAAGACGCGATCACGATCCACGCCCCGGTGGAGCAGGTATACGACTTTGTGAAGGATGTCGGGAAGTTGTGGGCCTGCCACCCCGATGTCGCGGTCCGGGATGTGGTCCTGACGCCTGAGGGCGTGGGCAGCCACGCCGAGTGGTACGTGCGAATGCTGTTCCTGCACTACGAGGGCCACGTGGAATTCACCGAGGTGGTCCCGAACCAGCGGATCGTCGCGAAGTCGTCCGCGGGCCCGGTGTTCACCTTCACCCTCGTGCCGCAGGACGACGGCGACACCGACTTCCGGTCGGTCGTCGAGTGGAGCTACGACGTGCCCGTCGTCGGCCGGCCGCTCGAGAGCCTCACCGCCAAGATCACCACGGGCGACTTCCTGGCGTTCCTCGCCAACATCAAGGCGGGTGCGGAGGGTGTGGCGCCTGAGCCCGCGCAGCTCCCGAAGGGGGGAAAGCGAGGAGGTACGCTCACGCGCTCCGTCACCATCGACGCCCCCGTGGAGCGGGTGTTCGCCGATGTCCTCGCCATCGGTACGTTCTGGACGGGGGCGCCGGACGTGGCGGTCCGGGAGGAGAACCTGACGCCGGACGGTGTCGGCACGACCGCCCGCCTCTACTCGTTCGCGGGCCCCATCCACGTGGAGGGCACCCTCGAGCTCGTCGATGTGGTCCCGGGCGAGCGCATCGTGGCGAAGGTGCACTTCGGCCCGGAGAATCCGCTGTGGACCTTCACCTTCGAGCCCCGGGAGGGTGGCACGCTGCTGACCGGGCAGGGTGAGTGGCACATGAACGTCCCGGGCGTGGGCAAGCGCCTGGCCACCATGGAGGCCAACTCGCACGGGGAGTTCCTCGACGAGATGCTCGCGGGAGCGAAGATGCGAGTCGAGGCGGCAGCACTGGTCGGGTAGCTCCGGTCCGAACCGTCCCGCTCGCCCGACAGCAGTCGAGGCTGCTGGGTCAGCGTTCTCGGGCCTGCACGACGTTGCGGTGGGCAGGAGGGGGTATGTGGTGCTGCCACGGGTACCGTGACGCCGTGGCCCGCCAGATCCAGCTCCTCCGCACCAGCCTCCGCCCGCGCCGTCCGGTCCCCGGCCAGGGCCTGCTCGACCCGTCGGGAACGACGATGCGGGTGCGGCCGGCCGACCTCGACTTCTACCTGCACGTCAACAACGGCGTCTACCTGCAGATGATGGACGTGGCGCGGAGCAACTACATCGCCGACCTCGACGGCTACCCGCTGCTGCGGGCGAAGAGGTGGTACCCGGTCGTCGCGGCGCAGACGGTGAGCTACCGACGCTCGATGCGGCTCGGGCAGCGCTTCGAGATCACCACGCGGGTGCTCGGGTGGGACGAGCGCGTGGTCTACCTCGAGCAGGTCTTCACCAGCGGCGGGCAGCACTGCGCACGCGGCCTGGTCGCCGGGCGGTTCCTCGAGAGGGGGAGCGGCGTGCGGGTGCCTGCGCCCCAGGCGGTGGGGCTGCTCGGGCCGGGCGTGGTCTCGCCGGAGCTCCCGGAGGACGTGGCGTCCTGGGCGCGGGCCGTGGACGTGGCGCACCGCGGCTGAGCCGAACGTCGAGGGGCTCGGCCGCCCCCCTGCGGCGACCGAGCCCCGGCTCGTGGTGGTGCTCAGCCCTCCAGTGACACCCGCACGCTGCTGCTGAGCCAGCCGGCCTGCAGGTCGACCGCGGTCGGAACGGCGTCGGCCGGGATGTCGTAGAGGAGCACGCCCTCGATCGTGTTCCCGGGGTTGATCTCGGCCAGGAAGAGGCTCTCCTCGTCCAGCAGCCACGACGAGGAGGACGTGGAGTGCTGCCGGTCCTGGTCGTCCACGAGGCTCTGGTCGCTGTCGAAGAAGTACTCGGCGCTGTCGCCGGTGTTCTCGACGGTGACCCAGACCTTGACGAACTGGCCCTGCGCCCCCTCGCCGAAGGTCGCGTCCCCGATCCCTGCGAGGCCGCCCTCGGTGCCCGTCACGGTGACCGCAAAGTCCCCGACGGTGACGACGTCACCGACCTGGGGCTCGGCAGGCGCCTCCTCGGCAGCGGACTCGTCGGCCGTCGATCCCTGCGAGCTGGCCGACGAGCCCGTGCCTTCCTCGGCGGAGCTCGCGCTCGCGGCCGGGTTCTGGGGGGCGCCCGGCAACTCCACGTCGCCCCCTCCGAGCGCGCCGACGACCATGAAGAGCACAAGCACGCCGAGGATCCCGGTGAGGATCTTGTGCCGGGCGAACCAGCTCTTCTTCTGTCTCTCCTGGACAGGGGGAGATCCGTACGCCTGTCCCTGGGGGAGGCAGCCCCCGGGCGGGGGCGGCGGGGGAGTGGGCTGCTGGTGGTTGCTCATGGTGAGCCTCCTTGTGGTGTGCTCGCGGGATCTGACGGATGCAGTCCACCCGACAGGGCGGTCCGGCACATCGGCCGACCGGGCAGGGTGGTCTGGCCGGTCGGGCAGGTATGGAGTGCCGGCGCGGGCCGCTCGGCCGATGAGGTGTGTCGGTGCGGCGACCTAGGGTGCGGGGCATGGGAGCAGCGACGGTGGCACGGGGTGCCGCATGGACGGCGGAGGTGAGCTACTGGGTCCGCACGGCGGTCCTGATGGTGCTCGCGCTGTTCGTCACCATCCTCGGGGTCGCCGCGGCGGAGGAGCGCAACAAGCTGTGGGGGTGGACGGGGCCCGTCGGCGGGGCCGCCGACGCCGTGCAGGGGCTGTCGACGCTGGTGGCGCTGGGGGCGCCTCTCCTGCTGCTCCGGCGCCGCACGGACCTCACCAACACGGCCTGGGGCCTGGGGCTGCTGCAGCTCCTCCTTCCGATCGGGCCCGTCATGGCCCTCGTGCTGCCGCAGGTCCTGGTCCGCGAGAGGGAGCGCAACGAGGCTGAGACGCTCGCCTTCCTCTACGTGCTCGGCGGGACGGCGTGGTTCGTCCGCGACTCGTTGGGCCCCACCGGCCTGGCCTCGGTGGTGCGGCTCTTCGCCTCGCCGGCCACCGCCAACGGCGTCCCGACGCCGTTCAACGTCTACACCGCGAGCGTCGTCTATCTCGTGGTGGTCGTGCTGCCGGTGGTCGTCGGCTTCTGGCTCCGGGCCCGGCACCAGCTCGACGACACCCGGCAGGAGGTCGAGGCCGAGCGCGCCACCACCGGAGCGCTGTCGGCCGAGCTCTCACGGCAGGCCGAGCGCGACCTGATCGCCCGCGAGGTGCACGACGTCATCGGGCACCGGCTCTCGCTGCTGGTGCTGCACTCCGGCGGCATCGAGGTGGCGGCCGGCAGCGACCCAGAGCTGCGCGACAGCGCCCGCTACGTGCGGGAGAACGCCCAGCGCGCGATGGACGACCTCCGCTCGCTCGTGGGCGTCCTACGCGACCCGGCGTCCGGCTCGGGCGACGGGCCCCTCTCACCGGTGGCCGTCAGCTCGCTGTCCCAGCTGGCGTCCGTCATCGACGACATGGCCAACTCCGGCGTGCCGGTCGCGTCCACCGTGTTCCTCAAGGGCGCCGACGACGCCGACCCGGTGCTGGCGCACTCGGTCTACCGCATCGTCCAAGAGCTGCTCACCAACGCCCGCAAGCACGCACCCAGCGAGCTGCTGCGGCTCAAGGTCACCGGTGGCCCGGGGGACGGGGTGCGTATCCAGGCGTCGAACGCCGTCCTCGCGACCACGGTGCCCGGTGCGGCCGGCGCGGGCCTGCGGGGGATCGTGGAGCGCGTGGAGATCCTGGGCGGCGAGGTCGTTCAGCCCGAGGAGGACGGCCGGTTCACGGTCGAGGTCACCCTGCCGTGGACGGGGGAGAAGGGGTGAGCGACGTCGCGTCCGCCGAGCGTCGGCAGGGTCCTGACAGGCCGGTGCGGGTCCTGCTCGTCGACGACGACCCGATGGTGTGCTCCGGGCTGCGGATGATCCTGTCCCGGGGCAGCGGGGGGCGCGTCGAGGTCGTCGCCTCCGTGCCGGACGGCGACCAGGCCGTCGAGGCGGTTCAGCGCCACCGTCCCGACGTCGTGCTCATGGACGTGCGGATGCAGCGGATGGACGGTCTGACCGCGACGAGCCTCGTGCGGGCCCTGCCCGACCCGCCCGAGGTCATCGTCCTGACGACCTTCGACTCCGTCGACGAGCCCTTCCGCGCTGCGGTCGCCGGCGCCAGCGGCTTCCTGCTCAAGACCGAGTCGCCCGACGACCTGGTCCAGCACGTCCTCGCCGTCGCGGCCGGGGAGGGTGCGGTCTCCAAGCGCACGGCACGGCAGTTCATGCAGCACCTGCACGACTCGTCGACCGCCCCGGAGCGGCTGAGCGCCCAGTGGGCCCTGGCCCGGCTGACCGCCCGCGAGGGCGCGGTCGCAGCACTGGTGGCCGAGGGGCTGTCGAACGCCGAGATCGCCGAGCGTCTCTTCGTCAGCCCCAGCACGGTCAAGGCGCAGCTGTCGTCGATCCAGGACAAGCTGGGTGTGGACAACCGGGTGATGGTGGCCGTCCTGGTGACGCGGGCGGAGTAGCGGTCTCCGGTCCGCGGTGTGTGTGGGGAGCAGCGACCGGCACGACAGTGCCTCACTGGGTCGAGGTGGACCGAGGAGAGGTCATTGTGAAGGGGCCCAGAGGCACGATCGTGCTGGCAAGGAGGTTGACGAGCGGCATACACCTGCGGCTGTGGACCCCGTGCTGGCGGAGGTCCTGGCCGCCACCGCCGGCGTGGTCGACCAGCTGGATGACGGGGGCCGTCGGCTGGGACACCCGGAGGCGTCAAGACCTGGTGCGCGCGCTACGACGACGGGGAGGGACCTCGGCGGATAGAGCGTCCCCTCGAGCCTCAGTCTCGGCGCCGGGGAGTTCTCGCCCAGGCGTCGGCCGCGCTCTGCCGTTGCGCGCGGTCGCGGGCCAGGGCCCCGGAAGCCAGGGCCAGCAGCAGGCTCTCCTCGAGCCAGGCGAGCCGTTGGCCCGGCGTGGTGGCCGCCCGCGCCCGGATGACGGCACGTGCGTCCGACGTCCCGTGCCAGATGTCCTCAGGTGTCGTGGCGGTCATCGTCGTCCACGATAGGAGCGCTGACCAGTTCGGACAACACGTCGATGTCCGCGAGGTCCTGCGGCCGGCCGGAGGCCCGTTTCATCGCGATCAGGTGCTCGACGGACGCCACCCGGACGGGGACGCCGTCGACGCGGAGGACGTCCGATCCCGCCAGCAGAGCAGAGAACGGGACCGGGGTCGTCGCCAGGAGATCAACCTCCCGCAGCGCGTCCTCCGGGTCGTGCATCGAGAAGGCGACGAGGTTGCGCTGCTCGACCCAGGTGCGACGCACCTCCGGATCGGCGAACTGCTCGGCCGGCACGGGCAGGCGGGGCATCAGGCCAGCCTCACGCAGGACGTCCATGGTGGCTAGGACGTTGTCTGCCGCAAGGTCGAGCGCCAGGTCCAGGTCGACCGTCATCCGCGCGTGCCCTCGCAGCACGACGGCGACGCCCCCCACGACCACGTAGGACACGCCGGCCACCTCCAGGGCGGAGATGAGATCCAGGATCTGGCGCACGTCAGCACAGTACCGGGGTGAGACCCTCCGCAGGCGCCGATCAGTGCCCGCGGAACGCCTCCTCGAGCCACCACGCCGGCTCGTCCCGGGTCACCTTCGCCTGCACGAGCATCGGTCCGGTCGGTCCGGAGGCGACCCAGGCCCGGACGGCGTCCAGGTCCTCCGGCGACCGCACCGTGACCGACTCCATGCCGAAGCCGCGACCGACGGCCGCGAGGTCGGTGGGCGGGAAGCGCACGGTCGACAGGTCGTGCCCGTCCGGCCCGAAGTGGTGCACCTCGGCCCCGTAGGCCTCGTCGTCGTAGACCACGACGAGCATCGGCAGCCCCAGGCGCACGAGCGTCTCCAGCTCGCTGGCACCCATCAGGGCCCCGCCGTCGCCCAGCGCCGCGACCGGCAGCCGGTCGGGCCGCGCCAGGGCGGCCCCGATCGCCGTGGCGAGCCCGAGCCCGACCGACTGGAAGGCCTGGGTGAAGCAGAACCCCTGCTCGTCGGGGACCTGCAGGAACATGCTCGGGTAGCCCATGAAGTTGCCCGAGTCGACGGCGACCACCCGCTGCGCCGGGAGCAGGTCGTCGAGCGCGATGCTCAGCGTCCGCGGGTCGATCCGCCCCGCGCCGCTCACGTCCTCGAAGGGGACGTCGCGCCAGCGCAGCTCCCGCGCCAGGCGGTCGCGCACCGCCGGGCTCCGGTATGCCGTGCGCGGCGCGCCGAGCGCGTCGGTCACCGCCCGGGCGGTCACGGCCACGTCGCCGACCACGCCGAACGCGAGGTCCCGGTGGGCGCCGAGCGCGTCGGGCGTGTCGTCGACCTGGACGACGGTCGTGCCGGGGCCGATGAGCCGGCCGTGGCGCATCGTCCACATGTTGAGGGCGCACCCCCACCCGACGATCAGGTCGGCGTCGCTCACCAGCTCGGCGGTGAGCGGGGAGGAGAAGCCGCCGGAGACGTCCAGCTGCCACGGGTCGGCGGAGAAGAGGCCCCTGGCCACGGCGGAGGTGGCCAGCAGGGCCCCGGACCGCTCGCCCAGGGTCCGGAGGGCGTCCCGCGCCCCGGCCGACCGGCCGCCCCGGCCGACCACGAAGACCGGGCGCTCGGCGGCCGACAGTGCGGCCACGAGACGGTCCACGTCAGACGCGGACGGCGCGACCCCAGGAGGTGCGGGCGGCAGCGCCACGCTGCCCAGGGCGTCGTCGGCGACCTCCTCGCCCTGCACCGTCAGCGGCAGGTTGAGGACGACGGTGCGTCGGCCGTGGACCGCCTCGGCGACGGCGGCCACCGCCTGCGCGACCGCCTCCGCGGCCGAGGTGACCCGGTGCGGCACCGCGCCGACGGCACGGGCCATCGCCTCCTGGTCGACGAAGAAGTTGGACCGCGGCTCCCGCACCTCGGCCGCCACCACGACGAGCGGTGTTCGGCTCTTGGCCGCCTCCGTGATCCCGGTGAGGGCGTTGGTGAAGCCGCAGCCCTGGTGCAGGGTGACGGCGGCAGGGCGACCCGAGGTGCGGGCATACCCGTCCGCCGCCGTCGCGCCACCCGCCTCGTGCCGGGTCGCCACGAAGCGGGCCCCCGCGTCGACCATGGCATTGGTGACGTGGAAGTTGCCCGACCCGACGACGCCGAAGACGTGGTCGACGCCGCAGGCGACGAGGGCCCGGCCGACGGCCTCCGCGACGAGCACGTCAGCGCTCGACGAGGGCGAGCACCCGCACGGGCGAGCCCGAGCCGTCGACGATCTTCAGCGGCGGCGCGACGACCATCGCGCCGGTGGGCGGCAGCCGGTCGAGGTTCTGCAGCTGGGCGAGGCCGTACTTGCCCGCGCCGAGCAGCAGGCTGTGGCAGGGGAAGGCCGGGTCGAAGGAGTGGGCGGCCCCGGCGTCGGTGCCGACGGTCTCCACGCCGATCCCGATGAGGTCGGTCTCCTCGGCGACCCACCGGGCGCACTCCGGCGACATACCCGGGCTGGTCGGGCCCGTCTCGGTGTTGTTGATCATGTCCTGCTGGGTGGTGCGGCTCGACCAGCCGGTGCGGCACAGCAGCCAGCCGCCGCTGGGCAGCTCGCCGTGCTCGGCCACCCAGGCGTCGACGTGCGCGCGCTCGAGAAGCAAGTCGGGGTCGGCCTCGACCTGGGCGGTGACGTCCAGGACCGCCGCGGGGCGCACGAACATCGTCACGGGGACCGAGGAGATGTCGTCGAGGTGCTGGCCCGTCACCCAGTGCAGCGGCGCGTCGAAGTGGGTCCCGGTGTGCTCGCCGGTGCGGAAGTTGTTCCAGTACCAGGCCGGGCCGCGGTCGTCGTAGCGACTGATCTCCTCGAGCTGGAACGGGGCGGTCTGCCCGAAGTTCGGCGGGAGCTCCAGGAGCGGGGTCTGCGAGGACAGCGGCGCGGTGAGGTCGACGACCTCGATGCTGCCGTCGCGCAGGGCGTCTGCGAGCTGGGCGAGGATGGACATGGCACCTCCGGGAGCGCGGGTCGAGGACCTTCACCCTATGGCGACGACCTACCGCCGCACCCGCGGTGCCGGCAGCCCTGGCGCGGTGAGCGCCGGCTTCTCCTCGAGCATCCGCAACGCCTCGCTCATCGCCCGGTCGAGCTGCGGGTCGTCCTCCCCGAAGAAGTGCCCCGGGGTGTGCTCGACCTCGATGTCCGGGTCGACGCCGTGGTTCTCCACGCCCCACCCCTTGCCCTGGAGCCAGAACGCGTAGCGTGGCTGCGTGATCGCGGTGCCGTCGACGAGGTCGAAGCGGCCGTCGATGCCGACCACGCCGCCCCACGTGCGCACGCCGACGACCGGGCCCAGCCCCATCGCCTGCCCGGCGGCGTTGACGATGTCGCCGTCGGAGCCGGAGTACTCGTTGGCGACGAGCACGACCGGCCCGCGCGGCGAGGTCGCCGGGTAGCGACCGGGCACCGCGTGGTGCCGGGCGGGCGCCCAGCCGACCGCCTTGCCGACCAGCCGGGCCAGGACGAGCTGGCTGGTGTGGCCGCCCCGGTTGTAGCGCACGTCGACGACCAGGCCCTCGCGTGCGCTCGCGTGGCGCAGGTCGCGGTGCAGCTGCGCCCAGCCGTAGCTCGTCATGTCGGGCACGTGGACGTAGCCCAGCCGCCCACCGGAGCGCTCGCGCACGTACTCCCGCCGCGACCGCACCCAGTCCTGGTAGCGCAGGACCTCCTCGTCGGGCAGCGGCACCACGACCACGCGACGGTCGGTGCCGTCCCGGCGCAGGGTCAGCTCGACCGGCTTGCCGGCCGCGCCGAGGAGCCGCGTCGCGGGACCGTATGCCGCATCGACCGGCGCGCCGTCCACGGCCACGACCACGTCGCCGGCCCGGGCACCGACACCGGCGGCCTCCAGCGGCGAGCGAGCCTCGGGCTCGCTGGACTCGCCCGGCAGGATCCGCTCGATGCGCCAGCCCTCGTCCGTGGGGGACAGGTCGGCGCCGAGCAGCCCCAGCCTGCGCCTGGCGACCTGCGGGTCGGGCCGCTCGGGGGGCATGACGTAGGCGTGGGAGGTGTTGAGCTCGCCCACCGTCTCCCAGAGCAGGTCGACGAGGTCGTCGTGGGTGGCGACCGCCTCCAGGACCGGACGCCACCGCCTCAGCACACCGGCCCAGTCGACGCCGTCCATGTCCGCGCGCCAGTAGTGGTCGCGCATGATCCGGCCGTTCTCCTCGAACATCTGCCGCCACAGCTCCCGCGGCGAGACCTCGCGGCGCAGCCGGCCGAGGTCGACCGTGACCACCGAGGGGTCGCCCTCCTCAGGCTTGCGGCCGGCCGGGGTGACGGTGACGGTGTCCTTGTGCCGCACCACGAGCCGTTCGCCGTCGCCGGACACCTCGACCGTCCCCACCTTGTCGACGACCGTCTCCACGGCCCGCTTCGGGAAGGACCACAGCTCCACGCTGTCGGTGCCGGGCTCGGCGGTGACCCCGGCGCGGCGGGTGCCGAGCACGCCGGTCTCCCCGGCCTCGCGGACCCAGACGACGCCGTCCTTGACCACCCGCAGGGCGCGGTAGCGACCGCTCGGCACCGGGAACGGCACGACGCGCTGCTCGGCCCCCTCGGCGTCCAGGTCGGGGGAGGCGGGCGGCCTCTCGTCGTCCTCCGGCTCACCCGCTCCTCCCTCACCCGGGTGGTGCTTGCCCTTCGCGTCGTCCTCGGCCTCGCTCAGCCGCCAGCCCTGGGCGGTCGGCCCGAACGGGGGCGCCTGGTCCGCGGCCAGCGGGATCAGCCACGGGCGCGTCGAGCCGGAGAAGGACAGCGCGAACTCGTGGGCGTCGTAGTCGGGGTCGAAGGTCCGTTCGGACAGGAAGACCACGTGCTTGCCGTCGCGGGTGAAGGCCGGGTCGTGGTCGTGGAACGTGCCGGAGGTCAGCGCCACCGGGTGGGTGGCCGGGTCGCTGGTGTCGACCACCATCAGCCGGTGCAGCCCCGACTCGCCCTCCGTCGGCTGCGACCACAGCAGGTAACGCCCGTCGGGGGAGAAGGACGGCGAGAGTGCCTCGCCCTGGTCGGACAGCGCCACCTCCCGCACAGCGCCGTCGCCGGCGTCAGAGGCGGCGTCCGTGACGCCCAGGTCGACGAGCCGGACGGCGCCGTCGTGCGAGACCGTGGCCACGCGCTCGCCCGCCGGGTCGCTGACCAGGTGCAGCACCCGACCGAGCCGCCCGGAGGCGACGACGCGCGGACCCTCGCCGGCGCTGCCGGCGAGGTCGTGCACCTCCAGCCGGTCCTCCCCGTCGGCGTCCGTGACGACGACGGCACTGCCGGTACGCCCCAGGAACCCTGCTTCCCGCGCCCGGACCGCTCCGTCCGCGACCAGGGCCCGCGCGGGCCCCTCGCGGTGCGCGAGCCAGTGGAGGCCGCCGTGCCAGCTCACCAGGCTCGCGTCGCCGCCGTGGTCGGGGCGCAACGGGCCGAGCTGGGCGGTGGGCGAGAGGGAGTATGGCGTCGCCCCCGCCCCCGGCAGGCTCACCGTCACCTCGCGGGGGCTGGCGTCGAGACCGTCCAGCAGCCAGAGCCGGCCGCGGCTGTGCCAGACGATCCGGTGGCCGTCGGTGGCGCCGTCCCGGACGTAGCCCAGGTCCGGCCCCTGGTCGGTCAGCTGCTCCGGCACGCTGTCGGCGGTCACGTCGCCGACGGCGAACACCCACAGGTTGGCCTGCCGGTCGGCCTCCTCAGCCGTCCCGGGAAGGAGGGCGGCACGGTCGGAGACGAACACCAGCCGGCCGTCCACCCACATCGGGTCGACGATGCCGGCGGTCTCCTCGCGCAGGACGCGCTCCCACTCCAGACCTGCTGCGGGGTCGCCGCGGCCGAGCCACAGGTGCGGGGCGGTGCCGCCCCGGTAGCGCTTCCAGTGCGCCGGTGGCCGGCTGCCTGGTGTCGCCAGCGCGACCGTGCCGTCCTCCCGGACCGACACCCCCCAGGCCGGGCCCCAGGGCGGCGTCCGCACCGACCCGTCGAGCCCGACCGAGCGGACGACGAGATGACGCAGGTTGGGCTGCCCCGCGTGGGAGGCGACCAGCACCCGGTCCGGGCCTTCCCAGCCCAGGACGCGGGTGCTCTTGGCACCCCACCAGGTCAGCCGCCGGGGCGGACCGCCCTCGGCGACGGGCACCGCATACGCCTCGGGGTGGCCGTCCCGGTGCGAGACGAACGCGACGTGCGCGCCGTCCGGCGAGAACCGGGGGTGGGTGACCGGCACCGCGTCGTGCGTCAGTCGCCAGGCGCGGCCGCCGTGGACCGGCGCGATCCACACGTCGTCGGCGCCGACGAAGGTGATGAGGTCGTGGTGCAGGTGCGGGTAGCGCAGGTAGTTCTCCACGTGGTCGACCCTAAGCCAGGACCCCGCCCGCTCACGCCCGGGTGGACACCCTCACCGTGAGGCGGCCCGTGCCTTGATGTCCGCCTGCTCGTGCTCGGGGATCTCCTCCTCGAGGCGGGTGGAGACCACCTTGCCCAGGACCGCCACGACCGCGAGGCCGACCGCGACCGCCACCAGGCCGAGCCAGGGGCTCAGGGTGAGCGCGAACACGACATACCCGAGCAGTGCGACGACGGCGCCGACGATGGCGTAGGGCAGCTGCGTGGTGACGTGCGTGATGACGTTGCAGCCCGCGCCGGTGCTGGACAGGATGGTCGTGTCGCTGATGGGGGAGCAGTGGTCGCCCCAGACGGCGCCGGCCAGGACGGCGCCGAAGGCCGGCAGGAGCAGCTCGGGCCCGCCCTCGACGGTGTTCATGATCTGACCGGCGATCGGCAGGAGGATCCCGAAGGAGCCCCACGAGGTGCCCGTGGAGAAGGCCATCGCCCCCGCCAGGACGAACATGAGCGGGATCAGCCAGGCCGCCGGCAGGTCGGTGCGCTCGACGAGCCCACCGAGGTACTCGCCGGTGCCGAGCTCGCCGATGAGGGAGCCCAGCATCCAGGCGAGGAGCAGGATGTAGACGGCCGGGAGCATGGACGAGATCCCCTCCCACACGCCCCTGCCGAGGGTGGCGGCGGAGAAGCGGGGGTTGGAGGTGGTGTAGCGCACGTAGTAGTAGAGCGCGGTGGCGGTGCCCAGCAGGCCGCCGTAGAGCAGGGCGTCCGTGACCGCGGTGTTGGCCAGCAGGTCCAGGACGGCCCAGCTGCCGCCCGCCTGGTAGCCGGTCCAGACGATGCCCGTCAGGACGCCGGCGACCAGGACGAGGAAGGGCACCACCAGCGCCCGCTTGGCGCCCGGCTCGTGCACGGGCAGGTCCTCGGCCAGCTCGCCGGGCACCTCCTCGGTGGCGTCGTAGGTGCGGCCCTCGCGGATCGCGCGCCGCTCCTCCTTGCGCATCGGCCCCAGGTCGAGCTGCAGCAGCACGACGATCCAGACGAGCAGGACGGCGGTGATCGCGTAGTAGTTCATGAGGGCCGCCCCGAGGAAGGCCTCGACGTCGCTGACGGCCAGCGCCGATCCTGCGACGATCGGCGCCATGATGCCGATGATGCTGGCGCCCCAGCTGGAGAAGGGTGCCAGGACGGCGACCGGTGCCGACGTCGAGTCGATGAGGTAGGCGAGCTTGGCCCGCGCCACGTGCATGCGGTCGGTCACCGGTCGGGACACCTGGCCGACGGCGAGGGCGTTGAAGTAGTCGTCGATGAAGATGACGATGCCCAGCACGGCCGGGAGGATGGTCGCGCCGCGGCGGGTGCGGATCCGCTCCAGCGCCCAGTCGGCGAAGGCCGTGCTCCCGCCCGCCATCATGACCAGGGCGGCGATGATGCCGAGCAGCAGGGTGAAGATCAGGATGTAGACGTAGTAGGTGTTGACCGCCCCCTCCTCCCAGAAGATCCCGGAGAAGGCGTCCCAGACCAGGCGCAGGGCCGGCAGGGGGGACAGGTCGGTCACCAGCAGGGCGCTGGCCAGCACGCCCGCACCGAGGCTGAGGAGCACCTTGCGGGTGGCGATCACCAGGACGATGGCGATCAGCGGTGGCAGGACGGTGAGGACGGGCAGGTTCTCGGTCATGGCGGGCACCTTCCATGTCGCGTGACCTTCATCACAATAGCGACTGGCGCCCTCACCGGCGCTGGCCGACCGGCACGACCGCGCAGGTCGTGGCTTCAGGTCAGGAGGCGTCCGCGGTGCGAAGCACGTGCACCGAGCAGTGGGCGTGGCGCACCACGCCCGAGGCGGTCGAGCCGAGCAGGAAGTGCTGCCAGCCGGGTTGTGACGAGGCGATCACGATGCAGTCGTGGGCGCTCTCCTTCGCCAGGTCCAGGATGGTGCGGGCCGCATGTCCGGCCCGGATGACGACCTCCACGTCCGGGGCGTCGAACTCGTCGACCATTTCCTTGGCGATGGCCCGCTGGCTCTCCTCGACCGTCGGCTCCAGCGTGTAGACCTCGGCCGTCAGGTAGCCGGGGAGCTCCTCGAGCACCGCGATGACGGTGATGCTGCCGTCGGGGGACAGCAGCGAGCGCGCCACCTCCATCGCCCGCCCTGCCTCATCGCCGTGGCCGGGCGCGATCGGGACCAAGATCTTGGAGTAGGACATGGCGTCTCCCTCTCCTGGGGACCCGCACCCGCCGGGGTTGGAGATGACGAGACGCACCAGGCCATCTACGAGCCAGTGTAGTACTTGTCGGCTCTGCGGAGCCAGGGTAACTGTGACGACCTCACGACTGGGACGAGCAGATCTCGACAACCGGCCTACAGACGCTGACGGTGCTCGACGGCCCCGTCAGGACTCCGACTCTCCCGACCGCACGCGCGTCAGGGCAGCCACTGCCTCGTCCTTGGTCATCCTCGCAACCGGATCCTCCGGAAGAGCAGCGACGGTGATGAGCTGGTGCACCAGTGACGCAGGCCCAGAACTCTTCTGCAGTCACGTCGAGCCGGTCGGTCAGGATGGGTGGGAAGAAGACTCGCGCCGTAGGTGTGCGAAGCCCTGACCGGGCGGGAGATCCTCGTGCGCAGGATGCGGCCGTCGGCGAGAGCGACCTCGCCGGAACGTCCGCGTCGGTCCTCGTCACCAGGTCTACGCTGGAGCCAGGCCACAGACGAGGTGCGACATGGACGTCCAGCACGAACGGGTCACCGAGTTCCACTGCCTGCACGAGCGCGACTGCTTCGTGATGCCGACCCCGTGGGACGCCGGCCACCTCGACAACCACGTCACCCTCGAGGAGGCGCTCGCCCACCTGAGCGCCGTCGCCGCGGCGGTCCGGGTGCCGGTCAACGCCGACTTCGAGGGCGGGTATGCCGTCGCCCCGGAGGGCGTCGCCGCCGCTCGCCGGGCCATCGACGACAGCTGCACCGGCGTGCTGCTCACCGCGCGCTCGGAGGGGTTCGTCGTGGGTCGCCCTGATCTCGCCGAGACGGTCCACCGGCGGCAGGCGTATGCCGTGGTGGGCGCCGGCTGCCTCTACGCGCCGCGCCTGGGGACGATCGCGCAGGTCACCGCGGTCGCCGAGGCCGCCGAGCTGGGGGGTGCGCCGCATCAGCGTGGGGGGCACGCTGGCCCGCGCCGCCTGGGGCGGGTGGCTCGGCGTCGCGTGGGAGATCGCCGAGGAGGGGACGTTCACCGGCTTCTCCGCCCTGCCGGACGTCGACAGCCTGCAGCGCCGACTCAGGAGCGAGAACCCACCCGCGTGAGGGCGTGCGCGCCCGCGAGCAGGTCTTCCGCCCGCCGTCCCGCGTCGACGGCGTGACGATGGCCCGGCGCCGACAGGAGCAGTGGGTGCGGCGGGTCCGGTGGCTGGGTCCGGTGCTCGGAGTAGCGGGGTGAGCCCCCGCACCAACTGGGGCGGCAACCTCGTGTATGCCGCCACGGGCCTGGTCGAGCCCGTCTCCATCGCGGAGCTCCAGCAGCTGCTGCCGACCCTCGAGTCACCACGGGCGCTGGGGTCGCGGCACTCGTTCAGCCGGGTCGCCGACACCACCGGGGTGCAGGTCTCGACCGCGTCCCTGCCCCGGTCGGTCGAGGTGGACAGCGACCGCAGCGTCGTGCGGGTCGAGGGCGGGGTGCGCTACGCCGAGCTCTGCCCCGCGCTGGACCGGGCCGGCCTCGCGCTGGCCAACCTCGCGTCGCTGTCGCACATCACGGTCGCCGGTGCGGTCGCCACCGGCACGCACGGCTCGGGGGACGACACCGGCTCGCTGGCGACGCAGGTGCGGGCGCTGGAGGTCGTGGGCTGGGACGGTGAGCTGCGCCGCCTGGGTCCAGACCACCCCGACCTTCCCGGCGCGGTGGTGAGCCTCGGCCGGCTGGGCGTGGTCGCGGCCCTGGAGCTGGCGGTCGAACCGTCCTACGAGGTCGCCCAGACCGTGGTCGAGCAGGTGCCCCTTGACCGTGTGCTCGCCGACCTCGACGCCGTCACCGCGCTGGGCTGCAGCGTCTCGCTCTTCACGACGTGGACCTCGCCCGACGTGCTGGACCAGGTGTGGGTCAAGCGCCGGGGCGACCGGCCGACCAGTCCCGACCCGGCCGGGGCGCTCGGGGGACGGCTCGCGGAGGGTCAGCGCCACCCCATACCCTGTGTCGACCCCGCCCCTGCCACCGAGCAGGGCGGTGTGCCCGGCCCGTGGTGGACCCGGCTCCCGCACTTCCGTGCCGACCACGTACCGTCCGCCGGCCGGGAGATCCAGAGCGAGTGGCTCGTCCCGCGGCGGCAGGCGGTGGGGGCGATCGAGGAGCTGCGCGGGATGGCCGACCGGCTGACGCCGGTGCTGCAGGTGTGCGAGATCCGCACGGTGGCCGCCGACGACCTGTGGCTCAGCGGCGCCCACGGGACGGACGTGGTCGGCCTGCACTTCACCTGGCACCTCGACCCCGCGGCCGTCGCTGCCGTGCTGCCCGAGCTGGAGACGAGGCTCGCGCCGTTCGCGGCCCGCCCGCACTGGGGCAAGGTGTACCGCGAGGGGGAGCTGGACCCCGCGTTGCTCTACCCACGGTGGGGAGACTGGCGGGACCTGGTCCGGCGGTGGGGTGCGTCGGGCTGAGGCGGCCATGCTCACCGACTGATTCCAGGAGCGGCGTCTTGCAGGGTTCAGCCGGCCCCTGATGCCTCACTCGCCCAGATACTCCTGCCGCTTGCTCGACACAGTGAGGTCGAGGTGCAGCAGGCATGAGGACGCATCGTCGGCGTCGTCCCACCCGAGCTCCTGAAGCATCCGGGTGCCCCGCTCGGCGACCGAGCCCGTGACCCCGAAGGCGGCGAGCAGCTCGCCGACCGAGCACACCCCATACCTCCCGACCAGGTCGTTGGTGACGACCACCACCCAGGTGAGCGCCGCCGCGGTGCGCGGGATGCTCCGCCCGCGGGTGAAGAGGGCGGGGTCGGTGGCCATGAGCCGAGCGGCCGTGCGCCGCAGGGCGGTGCGCGCCTCGAGGCCGAAGAGCTCGAGGGTGACCGGCTCGGCCAGCGCGAGCACCTCCCCGACCAGGGCCCGCTCGGCTGGCGAGAGCTCCGGCAGGACGAGCGGCTCGTCCGGCAGCGGGTCGGGCTCGACGTCGTCGGGGTCGGGGTAGCCGTCGTCAAGGCCAGAGCCGAGGAGGTGGTGGAACAGCTCCGCGGTGCTCGTCGGCCCCTCCTGCCCCGCCATCATGGCGCGGAACTGCGGCTCGAGCAGGTCGACGGTCGCCAGGACGTCCTCGGTGAGCGCGGGGTCGACGCCGGTGCGGTGGTGCACGAAGCGGGCCCATCCGCGCAGCACCTCCGGCATCGCTGCGCGGGTCGTGTCCGACAGCCCCAGCGACAGGTCGGCCCACAGGTCGAGCATGACGCGGCGCACGGTGTCGGGGGAGACCTGCAGCAGGCCCGTGCCCAGGTGCAGCTCGTGGACCCAGGCCAGGACGTGGGCCGTGTCGGCCTCGTGCCCGAACCGGTCGAGCACGAAGTGCTCGCTGGTCATGAACTCCTCGACGAGCGCATCCCGGCGTTCGTCGCGCTCGTCCATCGACATGCCCGCAGCGCCCCCGTCCGCCTCCGGGTCGAACGGCAGGTCGCGCAGCACGCGCTCCATGAGCGGAAGGCTGCCGGGCCAGCTGTCGGACTCCTCCCGGGGCCGGCCCGCGAGGAAGCTTCTGATGGCGGGTTCGAGCCGGGCGCGCGCATCGCCGGGGTCGATCGTCTCGGTGGTGAGGAGGTCACCCTCGGACTCTTCGGCGATGCGGACGTAGTCCCGCTCCGAGATCGGCGCGACGTAGGCGTCGGTCACGGCACCGTGCAGCGTGTGGTCGACCTGCGCGATCAGGCACGCCGACCCACCGCCGGGAAGGTGCAGCTCGAGGACCACGTTCTCCGAGAGTCCCAGTGGCTCGCTCGACAGGAGGGCGCGGCTCACAGCGAGGTCGTCGAGCCGGTGGACCCAGGCAGGAGCGGGTATGCGGTCGGGCTGGCTCGCGCGCACCAGCTCACCGATCTCGCGGTAGCGGGTGACAGAGGCCATGACCCGGCACAGCAGGTGCATCTCCCAGGCGTCCGCAGCGAGCAGCGCGCGGACGAGGTCGAGGTCGGGGAGGAGGTCCTCGTCGTCCGGGTCGTCCCGCTCCGGGTCGTCCGGCTCCTGCAGGCGCGGGTCGATGCTGGCCAGCACCGTGCTGGCCAGACCGAGCAGGAAGAGCGGGTCCGCTTCCGCAGCGGCGAGCCTGACCGCCTCCGGGAGCGAGCCCGGCCCGTCGAGCTCGGCCGGGAGGGTCCGGGTGGGTGGGGGTGGCCGCCATCCGGCGACGGGGCCGCCCACGAGCTGGAGCGGCGGCTGGCCGGAGCGCTGCTGTCGCCTGCGGCGGCGTGCGGTCTTGTCTGATCCGCGCTGGCTCACCGGCTGCACAGTAGTCGGAGGGGCGTCCCGCATCCGTCAAGACGAAGTCTTGACCTGCGCCAAACCCCGTCTTGACCGGGACCGGCCTAGCGTGACAGGGGCCCACAAGGAGCGTGGCCACCAGGTCACGCCGGGCACAACTCTGGAGAGTGACGACATGAGATCAAGACGCCGGATTCCTGCCGCCCTCAGCTCGCTCGTCCTGGCTGCGGCCGTCGTGGGGGCGCAGGGGACGGCCGCCCAGGCCGAGCCGCCGGAGACCACCCCTGGCGGCCCTTGGGGCGAGGGGAGCAGCCTGAGCGGAGTCGCGTCATACGAACAGATGTGGGCAGGCCTGCAGAAGCTCGAGGACCGGGGAGCCATCGAGCTCGAGCCCGCCCCGCTCCAGAGCAACCTGGGCCGCGACATCCCGGTGGTCACGATCGGCGACGGGCCGACGTCGGTGATGTTCATCGCCAACCAGCACGGCAACGAGTTCATGGTCAGCCGCGGCATGATGGACCTGATCCACCAGGTCGCGGGCAACAACAGCCCGCAGACGCAGGCGATCCGCGACGCCCTCACGGTCACCATCGTGCCCCGCGTCAACGTCGACGGCTTCGACGGGGACGTGACCGACTCCCGGGGCAACGCGACCCCGTGGCGGCAGAACTACGACCCGACCTGCGATGGCGGGTGCGACTTCTGGCAGGCTGGCCGCGGCTACGACATCAACCGCTACCACTCCTACGGCGCCTCTCCCTACGACAACCCCTACGTCGCGGGCGAGGACGAGCTGAACGAGGTGCCCGAGGCGATCGCCATGCGCACCCTGTGGGACGAGCTGCAGCCGGTGCTGATGGTGGACTACCACCATCAGGGGACCTACGTCGACGACGACGGCCGGATGATCACGGGCTCGATCATGTGGCCCAACGCGGTGGACACGGCCGCCGAGCTCGGCATTGCAGACGAGTTCGCGGAGACGATCACCGACTCCCAGCGTGCCGCATCGGTGATGCTGCAGGCGGTCGACAACTACGGCTACGCCAACATCACCCGCTACCCGAGCACCGAGACGCCCGGCATCGCCCGCAACGCCTACGGTCTGCTTGGGTCGGCCTCGGTGCTCTTCGAGCTGCGCGGCGGGATCGGGCAGAAGTCGGCCGGCTACATCTCCAAGACGGCGAGCGTGACCGGCTACGAGCTGCTCGAGTCTGTCGCAGACGGATCCTGGGAGACGGCCGACCTGTCGGTCATCGAGAACATCCGCGAGCGCGGAGACTTCGTGGGTGATCCGCGCGGGGAGTAGTCATCGGTAACCCGTCGTGTCTCGGCCCTCCCAGCGACCGTGCCGGGAGGGCCGAGGCGTTCCGTGGGTCTCTCGGGGCAGGTGCGCTTCGATATGATGCACTAGCATCAGATGCATGCGCACGACGCTGACGATCGACGACGATGTCCTCAGGGCAGCTAAGGAGCTGGCCAGGAGAGAGGGCCGGACCGTGGGACAGGTCCTCTCCGAGCTGGCGCGACGCTCCATGACCGGTGCGGGTCAGGGGAACCAGAGCTCCAGGCACGGGTTTGCCGTCCTCCCCTCCCGCGGCGGTGTCGTCTCCAACGAGCTCGTCAACGAGCTCAGGGACGAGGAGGGCGTGTGACCCGGGCCCTCCTGGACGTCGGCGTGCTGCTCGCCCTGATGGATCCGGATCACGTCTACCACGAGCGAGTTCACCGGTGGTTCGCCCAGGACACGGACGACGACGGCTGGGCGTCCTGCGCGCTGACGCAGAACGGCTTCGTCAGGATTCTCAGCCAACCGCGGTACCCGAACCCGGTCCCGGTCGCACACGCCGTGCAGGTCCTTCGCAGCAGCCTCGCGAGCGAGGCGCATGAGTTCTGGCCCTGCGACGTCTCGCTGACCGACGACGCGATCGACGCCACCCGCCTCCTGGGCCACCGGCAGGTGACCGACACCTATCTGTTGGCCCTGGCGGTCGCCCACCGCGGTCGATTCGTGACCCTCGACAGCAACATCGACCGCAGCGCCGTGCCCGCAGCGGATGATGGCTCGCTCGTCGTCCTCGACTGACCGTCGCTGGCGGGACCGACGGCTCAGTCCACCCGCACCCGGAAGTCGATCCCGCGCACCGTGCCGTAGCCGACCGGGTCGTGGACGTCGGGCACAGCGAGGTCCCCGACGTCGAGCGCGGGCAGCGTCAGGGAGCCGAACGCGTCGACCGTCCCGATCACGTCCCTCGCCCCGCCGGCGATGCCGCCGTGTCGTCGCTCGCGGACGGCGTCGGAGACCTGGTCGCGGGTGGACGTCCGGTCGGTGACCCCGCCACGGACGGTCCCGCGCACCGTGTCGACGATCGAGCCGAACCTCTCGGTGAGCGACCCCTCGCCCCGGAGCTGCCCTGCCCCACGGCGCAGCCCGGTGCGCACCCACTGCCTCACGGTGCGCTCCTCCCTCGGCGGGAGCGGCTGAGGGTTGAGGGAGACGTCCTCACCCGGCCGCCCGCCCACGATGATGATGGAGCGCTCACCGCCCGCACGCCGGAGCTCGGCCAGCCGCTCCCTCGGCGGGAGGGGCTGCGGGTTCAGCGACACCCGCTCACCCGGCCGGCCGCCGACGACGATGATGCCGCGCTGGTCCGCGCCCCCGTGCGACCCGAGGACGCCCGCGCGCTCGAGCACCTCCAGGCTGACGGTGCGGCGCGAGCCGTCCGCGAGCCTGACGCTGGCCTGCACGTCGGCGCTGGAGAGCTCGTCCGCAAGGTCCCTCGCCGGGCGGACCGTCACGCGTCCGTCCCAGTTCACCGCGTCGACCGCGCCCACGCTGCCGCCACGCCAGACCCAGTCGGGGCCGAGCGCGCAGCCCACGGTGAGCGGGGTGTCCGTCTCCACACCCTCGACGCGGTAGCGGCGGCGCGACCAGCCCGCCTCGTCGTCGTCCCACCACATCACCGTCGTGCGCCCCGACGGGGTGCCGGAGGGGTTGGTGCAGGTCACGTCGAACTGCACCGGCCCCCGCCGGAAGGAGTCCATGAGGAGCTCGTAGGCGCCGCGCCCGCCCAGCGCCTCGGACAGGTCCGCGGCGTCGAAGAGCACCGGGCCCACCTGCGGGGGCAGCTCTGGGGCGGGACCCGCGGAGTCCCACACGCTGCTGCTCGTGGTGGGCCGCTGCACGGCCGCCGTCGCCGCGCTCGCCATCGGTGCGAGCGCGGCCGCGTCGGCGACGACGACGTCGCTCGTGACCCGCCGGGCGGGGAGCGCGTCGCGGGTCTGCAGCAACCATGCGGACCGCCCGACGGGCGAGGACACCCGCTCCCGCACCAGCGTCAACGAGGTGTCCGAGAGGAAGGTGGACGTGATGCGGTCCAGGGCCGCCGCCAGGCGCCGGTCCACCGGTGCGCCTTGCGCCGCGGGCCAGGCGATCTCGCCCTCGACGACACCGCTGCGGTCGGGGCGCCGGCCCACGAGCAGGAGGGCCTGGGTGTCCGCGGGCGCGCCCGCGGACCGGAGCAGCTGCGCCGCGTCGGGTATGCCGTACGCGTCCGCCAGCTGCCTCGCCAGGCTCGCCGCGTCCCCGGCGAGCAGCTCCTGGTAGGCGTAGCCGTCGGCCGCGAGTGCGTCGATCCGTTCGTTGAGCGGCGCGAGCACCGCGTCGGCCCGGCCGGTGAGGTCCACCGAGTCCAGCGCCTGCTGCAGGACGCCCTCGACGCTGAGGTCGGTCAGCGCCTCGGCGAGCCGCAGCAGCCCCACGGCGACGTCGCCGGCGAAGTTCTGGGAGTCGACCCTCTGCACGAGGACGCGCACGTCCTCGACGGCGGTGACGTGGACGGCACCGAGCGCAGGCGGCACGGACAGCACGACGGTGGCCATGGCGCCGAAGTCGAGGGAGAACCGCGGGTCGGCCCACGACCCCAGCGCGGTGGGCGTCGTCGAGGTCGCGATGACCGTGTTGCGTCCCGAGACGACCGTGACCGCCAGCGACCCTGTGCCGCGCCGCTGCACGGTGCGGGTCCAGTCGTCACAGAGGCGCAGGTCGATGTCGTAGAGGCTCACGCCCTCTGCCAGCTCCCGGCCGCCCAGCCCGCGGACGAGCGCTCCCAGCCGGTCCTTGACCTCCGCCCACACGGTCCGGGTCAACGTGTCCAGCAGACCGGCCAGCGCGTCCTCGACGGCGACCAGCCGCCCGGCGTCGACGACGGCGTGGAGCAGGGTCCCGTCGGTGGGGATGTCGATGGTCGGGTCGGACATGGCACACCCCTCTGCCTCGGCGGAGGGAGGGCCACCGCCTGCCGCGTGCCCCGCGGGCCCGCTCTTGCGACGGTAGACCCGTGGGGCGGCCCCGCGCTAGATGCCGGACGCGCCGGGCGCCGTCACTGTGGGCTGGCCCACTCGTCCGTCGTGGTGATCCGCCCGTCCACCCAGGTCCAGGTGATCTCCGCGTAGCCGAACGAGACCCTCCTCGCGCGGCATCGGGGCGTCCGCCGTCAGGAGCGAGACGCCGACGACGAACGCGTGCCGCAGCTCGATCGTGTAGGCGGTCGTGCGGCGGCCGAGCCCGTCCGCGCCGAACACGTCCAGCCTCCCCGTCGTCAGCACTTCGTTGCGCCCCCACGCGGCGAGCAGGGCGGGGGTGGCGCGGTCCACCTCCTTGAGGACCACGACGGTGCTGTGGCGTCGCTTGCCTGTGCGCTGCTCGGTCACCGGGTCGAAGGGCGAGACGAGGGTATGCCGCACGTCGAGCACGGGGATGGCCCCGCCCCCGCGCACGGGGCCGGACCGGCCGCCGCGGACCGGGCCGTGCGGTCCGACCATCGTCAGCGTGGCGTCGATCATGGCGTCCTCACGGCAGTGTGATGCCCTCGAGCGGGCTGGTGCGCACCCGCAGGACGGCGAAGTAGGGGCCGGCCGGTCGTCACGACGACGGTCACGTTGGCCATGACTCCACCTCCAGAGCCCCGGGCACGCCGACGGTCGTCGAGCGCGCCCACGTCGTCCCAGCGTCGCTCGTCCGAGGGGAAGCGGGTATGGGCAGAAGTACCCATACCCGGCACGGTCACGCGTGTGGTAGCTGGCGGAGGCGCTCGCGAAGGCCGACAGGACCGCGTAGGCCTCGAGCGGCCCGGGTGATCCCTTGTCCACTACGTTGCGTAGTACTAAGTTGGGAACGAGCGGGGACCCCGGTGAGGTCGTTCGGCGTGAAGTCCGGGCTGGCCGACCGGTCGGTCGACTGCGTCGTCGTCTCCCGGTTCGACCTTGGACCCGACTCCTTCACGGTCGTGGGGCCGATCACCATCGCCCAGGTGCCCGGTCCGTAGGGCACGGTCCCGGCGCCGGCAGCCCTGGGCGGAGTTGCCCCTGGGGCTGCCTGCGCGATCGTCTGAGATCGACCACCCCTGACGCCCTCTTGAGTAGGCAGCTGTTTGACGTCGCACTCGGCAGCTCGTGAACGAGGACCAGCGGAGAGGCAGCACCGGCCAAGACCTACTGACCCAGGTATGCCGCCCGCACCCGCTCGTCCTTCTGCAGCGCCGCAGCATCGTCCTCGACGACGACCTCTCCGCGGGTGAGGACGTAGCCGCGCGAGGCGACCGTGAACGCCGCCCGGGCGTTCTGCTCGACGAGCAGGGCCGTGCCCTCGCAGGAGGAGCACCTTGGGCTGGCTCATGAACGCGCGGGCGATGACCATGACCTGCTGCTGGCCATCCGAGAGCGTCCCGGCGAGTTGGCCGGACCGCTCCCGCAGGACCGGGCGTGGTGGTCGACGACTCGACGACCTACCGGTGCGCCCCTTACGAGGTGCTTGGCGAGTGGGGGCTCCGGTGCGACGCGGGCGCGGGTTGCTGCGGCCGAGGGGGGCAGTTGGCCGTAGTGACGCGGACTTCATCCTTCTAGCTAGTCACGTAATCGGGCTCCTTCGTGGGCTGGAGGTGTGGCGAACATGGAGCGCGTCCCCGCGCCACGGTGGACGTGTGGAGCCCGCGGCGGCCGAGCGCTTCTTGGCCTTGCGCAGTTCCGGGCGGCGTAGGCTCCGGAAAGACAAGTGCCAGGGCGGCCTGCTCAACGCACGTGGTCGGGCGTGGTGGCCAGGCGCGTTGCGATGACAAGCGTCGGGGAGGTTGGACACCCCATCCGGCCAACCCGGCGCGCGGATGCCGCCCAGCCAACCGCGATGCAGACTTACTCGATAGTGGTCGAGATCGTCACGCCCTGGCCCGTGAAGTCCATCATGTCCTCGATCGTCAGGTCGAAGGGTTCTCCATTAACCACTCCAAACCCGATAGTGAACTCGAGCTCCCGACCGGGCTGGATAATAGCCGTCGGCATGTCAATTCCGCTCTCCGTATCGAAGATGGCCTCCGCTTCGCGGCTTCCGCTGGTGGCTCGGGCGTTGATCGAGAAGGCTTCGAGAGGCTCATCCCCTGTGTTCTCCGCGACGACATCCATCTTGATGAACTTGTCCCACTCCTCCATCAGCATCTCGGGGTAGCTCGGAGTGAACTCCTCGGGTTCGCTGATCGTGATCGCCAGGTTGTCGCTGACCTCAAGGCGCTCTCCGAAGGCGGCCTCCCCGCTGTCTTCTGGCTCGGTCGACTCCGTCTCCTCGGTGGTCTCCTCGGCCGTCTCTGTCGCTTCCTCGGCCGACGTGGTCGTCTCGGCGGCGGACGTCTCGGCCGCGGGCTCTTCCGCTGCTGCCGCTGACGTCGTCGGTTCCGTGCTGGTCTCGGGGTCGGTGCCGCATCCGGACACCACCAAGAGGCTTGCGAGCGAGGTGGCGAGGAGTGAGAAGCGCATTTCGGGATCCTTCTTGAGGTGGCCGCGACGGGACGGTGGAGCACTTGAGAGATGACTTCCCCAAAGTACCCCATGGCCATACTAGGACATGCAGCACACTGGCTGGACGTGTGGGTGGCGGTGCAGATACCGGTCGTCGAATCGTCACCCTTCAGTTGTGCAGTCTTTAGCTGCTCTCGTCCTGTTTCGACTGATCGCTGCCGCCGATTAGTTACGGCGCCAGATCAAGTGCGAGGTCAGAGTGCGTTCCTACATAGGCGAGGAGATCGGATTGTCGCGGATGGCCCAGCGTCAAGCGGTAGGCACCCATGGTCCGCAGCAACCGACGGTAGTGCTGACGTTCCCGGCTCATCGGCAGCGAAGGCACGTAACGCTCGATGGTCGCCCCACCATCGGCCGGGAACACCCAGTCCGGCACGATTTCGGAGTCCTCGGCATCACGGGAGGCGGTCGCGAGCCTGAAGAGTGCCTCCCAGGGGTTGTGGCTCTCCACGACCTCCCGCCTCGCGCCGAACGTCCGCGCGACGTTCTTCCGGACGGCGTGACCGCGGTAGCGGTGGACCCGTCCCTCGCGCTGCTCCATGTCGACAGGGTTGCTCGGCAGGTTCCAGTGCACGACGGAGTGGGAGTAGTGGTGGAAGTCCAGCCCCTCCTGCCCGACGGAGGTGGAGGCGAGGACGAACGGCCAGAACGGCGAGTTGAAGGCGTCACGCACACGGGACTCGCGCAACATCGTCTTGTCGTCCTCCGCCGCGTGCCGGCCGTAGCGCACCGCAAAGTGGCTACGGATGCGGTCACGCCGCACATGGCCGTCGTACTCGGGGCCAAAGTGGTCCACCGCCTGCGAGGCGGCGCGCAAACCAGACCCGTCGGCGAAAGCAGAGACGAGCTGCTCGAGCTGCTTGTCCAGCGGCTCGTGACGCAGCGAAAGAGAGGCTACGAGCACCTCGGCATACTCGTCGAGCACCGCCTGCAGGTTGCCGTCCACGCAGTGCTGGAGCACCTGCCGCCAGTATGTGGACTCACCCGCCTGCAGCATGGCCATGATCTCTGGCGTGTTGAAGAGGTTGCGCAGTGCCCACGCCCAGCTCGAGGCGGCTCCCTGCAGGCCGGCGGAGTCCTCGCCAGGTGAACTCAGCACTCGCTGAAGCGCCCGCAGGGAGCAGACCCCAGGGCCGGCGATGGCCAGCTCGGTGAGGACGTCGACGAGCTCAGGGGGTCTGGCGCCCAGCTGGTCGGGGTCCAGTCCCGTGGCCTCGTCCAGGTGGGCGCGGAACACGGTGGACCCGTCCTCGCCGTCTCCAGCCTCGATGGCGCCGAACGGTAGGTCGCCGACGCGTGACGTGTGACCGCCCACGCGATCCAGGAGCAGTGGTGCGGCCCAGAACCACGCACCGGAAGGCATCGTGCCCGCGGCCGAGCCAGCAGGGAGACGCTCCAGCGCCCTCTCCACTCGCCCTCGGACCTCCTGGTGCAGGGCCACCCGGTCCAGAGGCAGTGTCGCTCCCAGGTCTCGAGCGACCGCCAGCGGGTCACCGAACTCGGCGAGGACACGGCTCGGATACATCAACCCCAGCACCGGCATGCCGGAGAGCCGACCGTCGGAGCGGTTGAAGGCCAGCAGGCCCGTCCTCCTCGCGCCGAAGTAGTCGCGCTGGGCCGCGCCCGGGCTGCCTTCGACGAGCAGCCTCTCCACCTCGTAGCTCAGCATGGTGGCGATCCCCTTCGGCGCAACGGCCCACGAGGAGAAGATCAGCCGCTTGGTGAAGTCGCGCAGGTTCGGCTGGGCGTACGCCCCGTCGGGCGAGTAGTAGGGCAGAGCCGGCGGCAGCCACGCGACACGCCAGGCCCCGCTATCGACCACGTCCCGGGTCAGCCAGCGCAGCTTCGGGTTGCCCGGGTCCACCGCGGCGTACGTGCCAATGTCCTCGTGCCGGATCCGACTCAGCAACAGATCGCTGAGGAGAGGAGCCCCCGCGTCGAGGTCTTGCTTGATCTTCTTCTTGACCTGGTACTGGTCCATCAGCTCGAGGGCGTAGGGGGTGCTGCGCCAGAACTCGAGCATGTCCCCGGTACCGAGAGCTCGGGCGACCCGAGCCTGTCCGACATAGTCACGGACATCGTCCGGGGTCAGGGTGACGTCCAGCGCGTCAAAGGCGGAGAGCATGCCGTCACGGGAGGAGGACACGGCCAGTCGTTCGGTCCTGGACATCACCCGCCGCAGCTCACCCTCGGCCACATCCTTGGCAGCCACAGCCCGCTCGCTGTCCCCCACTAGCAGCGCCGTGCGCATGTCCTTGAGGGAGCGACGGACGGTGTCGGCGTGCTCTGGACCGGCGAGGAAGGAGACCGTCCGGGTGAAGTCCTTGTAGTGGTCGTCGCCCTCTGGCTCGTCGGGCAGCGTGTACATCTTGAAGGGCGTGGCCGAGAGCAGGAGGACCCGGGTCTGGGTATGCGGGCTCGCGGCATCGATGCGCTCGTCACCCAGGAGGTGGCGGGCGAGGATCGCGGCGTCGTCGCTGCCGTGGAGGAGCGACCCGAAGCGCTGGAACTCGTCGAGGATGACGAGGTCCGGGTCGAGGTGCCCCACGCAGGCTTCAGCCAGGACTCGACGGAGCTGACCAAGCAGGGCATACCGACGGGTGGAAGCCCGATTGGTCAGTCTCCTGTGCTTCCGGCGATCGAACTGATCCACCCCGTCGCGGAGCGCATCCACCAGCGGGACGGCGTCACGACCGAACGTTGCGGAGGTCAGGCCGTCGCGGAAGGTCCTCACCAGGTCTTCGGTGAGTGTGGACCGGTCGACCCCCCATCGGTGCTCCCACCTCATCCGCCTTTCGCTCGCGCCACCCTGGAAGAACCTGCCCCACTTCGGTGACGACACGGCCTCGCGCCCCCAGGCCCCCTCCAGCAGCACGTGCAGCAAGGCTCGCTCGCCGGCCACGCCCCCACTGCTGCGGAGGTCGAACGACGTTGCTGGGGTGAGCGAGATGATGTTGATGGCGGAGCCGTCATCGCTCCGCTCGTTCATCTTATGCAGCACCTTCGGCAGCAAGGTCAGCCGGTCGGCGTGAGGGATCCGGATGTTCACCCCGTCGTGCAGCCGACGGAGGTTCTGCTGGGCGATCTGCCGGTTGGAGCAGATGTAGACGATGTCGATCCGCTTCTCCCCGCGCCGTTGCAGGTGCTCGATCGTCCGGGCGACAAGTCCCCGCGCCACCAGGGTCTTGCCGAGACCTACCTCGTCGGCCACGAGGAACCGCGAGACCGGGTCCTCGGAGCCCCACAGCCGTTCGAAGGCGTTGTCCACGGACCTGCGCTGGAAGTCCTTCAGCCCTCGCATCGCGTCCCGGGCCACCACGGTGTCCGTCATGTCCTCGCCTGTCCTTCCACGTCTACGGCTGCCCAGACCGACTCCCAGACAGCGAGGAAGTCGGCGGAGATTACTGGGGACCTCCCGTTCTCATCTCGGAGGTCTTTCATCAGGGCGTGGACCCGGGAGAGCGACTCGTCGCCTCTGCCCGCCGCGCGGACGAGGGTCTCGAGGAGCGCGAGACCGTCGTAGGTCGGGCGCGTCGGTCCGGCGGTGCCCGGCTCGCCCTCGCCCTCCCCGGTGCCGTCGAGCCCCAGGCCAGCACCTCCAGAGTCGTCCAGCAGGTAGGCGAGGTAGCGGAGCACGTCCTGCTCCGACGACAGCAGGCCACGAAGGATGTGCGCTGCGCGATCCTGGGCGACGCCCTCGAGCTCGGCCTTGAGAACGCACTCGACGCGGACGGGTTCAGAACCGGGCAGTGCGACCTGTGTGCTGATGGCGATGAACGGCGTCAGGTCCGCGAGAGGGATGTCCGTCCAGGTGGGTGCAGCATCGATCGCCCTGGCATGCTGGGCGGCGGTGCGGCTGAGGATTCGCACCGTCGTGGGACCCGGCGGCTCGGGAACTGACCCGGTGAAGCTGAGCCTCACGTCATACCGCTCGTCCTGCCCATCCTGCTGCGCGGTCAGCACCGGACCGGCCGTCGCCAGCGCGGCGTGGTAGGCGGCGATGTCGAGCTCAGCCCCCCGCGCCACATCGGGACGAGGCTCAAGGTTGGCGATCGCGAACGGGGTGAGCACCCGGGCGAGTGTCACCTCACCCTTCTGCGGCGCGATCGGCAGGAGCGCGTCGACCCCGCATCTCCCACGAGGGCCGCGCAGCAGCACGCTGAACTCGACGTTGCCGCCAAAGGCCGCGGTCGTGGCGTTCGCCGACCCGGTGAGGCACCAACCGCTGCCGTCGTAGTCCCAGACGAAGGTCTTGGCGTGCAGTCCCGAGCGCACCTCCCAGGGCGCACCCTCCTCAGGGCGATCGTCGGCCTGCTCCTGCTCGGCGAGCGGGTCGAGGACCAGCGTCTGTCGAGTCTCGAAGGCGGCACCGCCCAGCTCTTCGAAGGTGTCCGGTCGGGAGACGAAGACCGAGCGGGTGGCCTTCGGGACTCGGTCCACGGTCGTGCGGTCCAGGAAGGGAGAGATCACGACTGAGCTGCCCGCACCTCGGGGGATGGGCCACCCATGCTCGGTGCCGGCACCGAGCGGCCACAGCTCTCCGTGCGTGAACGGGCTGGGCACGGCGAACCGGGTGTCTCGGAGCGTGTCAGCGAGGTCTCTGAGCTGTTCGGCCCGATCCCCGGGGAGCGACGTCCGAGCCAGTCCTGGTAGGTGCTGGAGGAAGTCGGCTGCGGGCGCGCCGTCGATCCTGCCCTTCTCGTCCTCCTCGAGCTGGAGGATCGTGTCCCAGGACGTGTCAGCCGTGAGGTTGCGACTGAGCACGAGGAGGCGGTGCCGGTGGCTGCGTCCGTCGGTGAAGCGGAGGGCCCACAGCTTCGGATGGAAGGTTCGTCCGGGCGCGCTCGGCAGTACCTCAACCACGGAGTCCTCGGCGAAGGTCAGGATTCGCCGGTAGTGGCCCGGCACGTGAATCCCACCCGTGTGGCAGAAGACCGTTGTCCGGCCGGCAAGACGACGAACGGCCTCGAGCAGCGCGATGCTTGTCGGTTGTCCTTCGTCCTCCTCCCCGCCCATGTTGGTCGTCGTCCGGTCGTGCGCCGCCATGGCCAGCGGCGGGAGGAGCAACGTGCCCAGGCCGAGGGTGTATGTCGTACCGACGGCGAGGTCGACCCTGTAACCGGGCGGGGGTCGCAGGCCGTCAACGAAGAGATGCCGTCCGGTGGGCTCCAGCATCAGCGTCTTTGTCCGCGGCGGATGTCGTTGATGAGGGTGCGCGCGCTGCGCCAGCGGTAGGAGAGGCCGCCGACACCAGCACCGCCCTGCCACAGCTCGAGCGCGTCGGTGTTGACGAAGCGTGATCGTGACCGCTTGAGGCGCTTCTCACGCTCCTCGATCAGACCGGCGGCTGCTGCGCTTCGCCATGCTGCCCCCTTGTCGTCGCGCACCAGGTGGACCCAGGCGTTCACGAAGTCTCGGGTGCCGGCGTTGACGCGGCGTCCATCGAGCACCAGGGCCCAGAAGTCCTTCTGGTCCCACCCGCTCGCCGCCCCCGCGACCCCTTCGGACGCCCCCCACTCGGTCAGACGGTGCTCGTAGGCGTCGACCCCCTCGTCCCACCCGGCGTTGCGGGCGAGAAGCAGGTTGTAGAGCAACGGAGCACCCTCGTAGAGGTGATGAAGACGCTGTGCGTGGGCGACAACGCGGGCAGGCTCTCCGTCGAGGCCTTCTGTGAGGGGCTCGTCCCAGGCGTGGGCAGTGTCTCCCGGGGTGCGATGAAGAAGCAACCAGGCCAGGTAGCTGCCTTGGCACGTGGCCTGGATGCGCTCGTTCAGGAAGTCCGCCTCGTCGGCGGTGAGGTCAAAGGTCGCGACCGTCTCCAGATCGTCCGGGACGGGGGGCAGCTGGCAGAAGTGCGGGTCGTGCAGGTGGCGCGGCCTCTCATCCTCCTCGTCCTGCGGCAGCACGGCCGCCGACGTGACCGCACGGAAGTGCTGCTGCGGACCGTCGTCACACCGCCTGATCCGGTATCGCCCAAGTGCTCCCCAGTAGACCTCGCTCGGCATGCGCTTCAACGAGGCGCGCGCCACCTTGCCGATGACCCCCTCACCGGTGGGGTCGCCCGCGATGAGGGCCTCGATGAGCCCCGTCTCGCGGTGGCGGAGCTCGGCGTTGGCTCGTTCCAGGGACAGCCGCTGGGCGGCGACGGACGTCACCAGCCACGGCACGAAGAGCAGATAACGAGCGCGGGTGTGCAGGGTGGACGTCCCCGGGAACAATACGTTGGCGAAAGTGTCGCGGATCGTGCCGATGCCGAGCTCGTCCACGGTGGCCTCGTCTCGGAACGCGTCCAGCAGCCGATCCATGTCGTCTCTGTGCTGATGGCCAAAGTCGACCCAGGCCATGACGGACACGTCAGTTCCTCACGGCAGGGAGGTCCAGCCCCGGGATGAGCTGGTCGGACGTGAGTCGATCGATAGGTTCCTGCACCAGGGACAGCTTGCCAGTGAGGAGCGAACCGCTGTACTGAGGGCTGAAGACCTCGACGTCATCGAGTTCCGGACAACCGCACTCCAGCAGTGACTCATCCAAGGCCTCCCGCCAGTTCTCCTGCAGGTCGCCCTGCCCAATACCGTGCAAGAAAGCCAGGAACATCCGTGGCCCTTCCTCGTCGATCGGCCCGTACCCCAACCCCCATCAATACCCTGTGCTGTACTTCCTGTCGACCGGGGTTGGCTACGTTCCATTCCCTCGGGTGTAGCCACTCGCAGGATCTGAAGGGAGAGGGGGCCATGACCTCGCTCACGACCGGCGGCGGCAGCAGCGCCGTCGCCGCCTCCACGCACGCCGCCTGCGAGCGGTTCCGCAGCACCGACCCTCTCATCACCGGGCAGTCCCGCCGTGCACTCGCCCAGGCACTCGGGCACCCGGACACCACCGCCGGCATCCCCGAGGCACGTTGGATGCGGGCGATGACTTTCGAGCGGCTCGTTCGCTCGGACGACTTCGTCTCGCCGCTCCTCACCACGACGGTGGGGGCGGTCGGCCTGCCCCGCCCCGACTCGGTCCGCCGCGGCGACGCCAAGGTCCAGGTCGCCGCCACCGCAGCCGCCCTCGCTCAGGCACACCAGATGGCTGTCGACGAGGGGGTCTCGACGATGCTCACCGGCCTCGCCGTGCCTTACGTCGGGTTCGAGGACGACACCAGCACACCCGTCAAGCCCGACTTTGCGGTGATCGTGCCCCGACGCGTCGAGGGCGACCCGGACGCCGGTCCCGTCGGCAGTTGGCTCATCGTGGGAGATGCCAAGGACTACGAGCGCGTCCGTTCGCGCATCACCGACGCCCGCATGCTCAAGGGCTTCCTCCAGGTGGCCCTCGGCGCTGAGTCGCTCGCGGCCTGGTCGCTCCTCCCCTCGGGCATGGAGGTGCACCGCTATGGCGCGCTCGCCGTCCCCCGCAACAGCTTCCTGCAGCCGATGGCGGTGGTGGAGCAGCTCGACGACCACCGGGCCGAGGTGCGCGCCCGCGCGCAGGAGCGCAGGCGCCTCATGGAGATGGCGGACGGCGCGACGTGGGACGCCGACCAGGTCACCCACCTGACCGCCACCTACGACCCATCCACCTGCGCGGCCTGCTCGCTCTTCAGCTTCTGTCGTCACCAGCTCCGCACCTCTGAGGATCCCGCCGACCTGCTGGTGGAGATCGGGGTCCCAAGGTCCGCCCGGGTCGGCGTGCTCCCCCTCGTCGAGGGCGGCACCGCCGGCGACCGTGTCCCGCGCTCGCTGGTCAACCAGGTCGCCGCCACGACCGAGGGCACCTCCCGCTGGAGCGCACGACGTCGAGTCGACCAGGCCGGCCAGCCGGGCACCGTCGACGTCGTCCTGGCCAAGTCCGACTCTGCCGCCCTCGGCGTCCACGGTATCGGCGTCCGAGCGCCCGGCGCCGAGACGTGGCGCCACACCTTCTTCCAGGACGCGCAGTCGCCGCAGACCCGTTTGCGCGTCATGGAGATACTCGGCGAGCAGCTCGAGGCGGCGATGCGCGAGACCGCACGCCAGGACCCTGTCGCGCCCAGCCCCGTCCACCTCGTCGTGCCCGACCGCACGACCGGAGACGTCCTGGTCTCCATCGCGGACTCGCTCGCCGGCGTCGAGCTGAGTCGGATCCGCTGGCAGCGTGACGTCGAGCAGGGCCGGACCCCCCTCACCTTCGGCGGGGCCGAGGCGACCATCCCGGCCGCACTCACCGACCGTCAGCGGCTGGCCGTGAGCTTCCTCCTGGAGGAGGACCGCGCCCGCGCCATGCGGCTGCGCTGCCCCCTGGTCTACCTGGTGGACGTCCTCTCCAACCACGTCATCCCCGGTGGCCCCCGCTTCGAGGCCGGCCGCCTCGACTACCTCGTGCGCTGGGCCACCGCCCGATCGGCGGACCACCGCGCCATCTCGGACGCGGTCGCGGCGTCACCGCACACCCCGGGCGCCCGGCTCACCAACGCCACCTCCGACGCGGTTCATAACGCGCTGCGGGCTGACCCCGAGGTCGCCCGGCGACTGGTGCTGGAGGAACTCACCTACAAGGCCCAGGTCGTGGAGGACGCCCTTGCCGTCCTCGACGGGCTCCCGGACTCGGCGCTCCGCGAGGCTCACCGGGCGGTCGAGGGAGATGCCCAAGAGGTATGGCGTCGCCGCCTCCGCCTGCGCGCGTCCGACCTCGTCCGCTTCGGTCGCGTCTACTGGTGGTGGCGGAACCGGCAGGTCGAGATGCTCGAGAAGGACCGGTCGTGCGGCGACGTCCTCGCCGTTCTCACGGACCCGGACGTCGCGCGCGACAGGGCGGTCGACGCCGGGAAGCGGGAGCTGAGCCGCGCTGTCGTCGCCTCCACCTCACCGCTCGTGCTGCGGATCGACGGGCGTGCGGTCAAGGACGGTCAGAAGGTCGTCCTCGTCACCCACAACGGCGACGCTTGTCTTGACGACCCCGCAGTCACCGTCAAGATCAACAAGGGCGGGTTCAAGCTGTCCGGCGCGCACGCCGGCCCCCTGACGGTGACGGAGAGGCCCGGCGAGTATGAGTGGACACCTAAGATCCGGCGCCCGGGTCTCGGGATCGGTGACGAGCTGGTCATCGCCGACGGTGTGTGGCTCGGTCTCGGCGCCTACAACAAGGACGTGTCCGTGGGACGGCCGGGCAAGGACGAGACTTCCGCGCCGAAGTCCTCCTGCACGGAGACGTCATACCTGGAGGACCCGGACTCCCACGCGTGGTGCTGCCGCACGCACGAGCTGGGCGAGGCGGAGTATGCCGACGACCTCGCCGAGAAGCGCGCCAACGGTCAGCTCAACCCGCAGGTGTGGCCACCGGTGATCGACCTCGACGAGTTCGACGTGATCGGCGTCGAGGAGGCCGGCGCGGAGGATGTCGACGAGGCGGCCCCCGACGGCCGGGAGGCCCTGACGATGGACGATCTCGACTGATGGCGCTCACGTTCACCCCGCCTCAGGTGGTCGCGGGGGAGGCCGAGCACCACGACGCGGCAGCCCGCCTCAACGAGGACGTCGTGACGGACGCGCTCGAGGCTCTGCTCGGCACCGTGCGGGGAGCCACGGCATACAGGCGGATCCTGCTGCGGGCGGCGGCCGGCGCAGGCAAGTCCCACGCGCTCAAGCGCATGGTCACTGAGGTGCTGGGGTCGCCGCACTGCAGCCGGGTCGCGGTGGCGGCGTCCGCCAACAAGCAGCTCTACCCGCTCGCCCACGGCCTCGGCGAGGCCCTCGGCAAGGACGTCGTCTGCCTCTTCAGCGCCGAGAAGAAGCTCGGCGGCGTGCCTCAGCACGTGTGGGACACCGTCACCGTCGTGCACAAGTCCCAGGACGTCCCCGACACCGCGCGCGTCGTCCTCTCCACGGCGCACCGCCTCGGGGTGCCGAGCGAGCACGACCGGCTCCTGGCCAGGCTCGGTCCGGCGGCCAACGGGGACACCGCGTTCGACGTCCTCTTCGTCGACGAGGCCTGGCAGATGCCGCGCTACCTCTACGGGCGCATCGAGCCCGTCGCACCGGTGGCGGTCGGCGTGGGTGACGTCGGCCAGCTGCCCCCGATCGACGGCGACGCCAACCCGTGGCGCGGAGACCCCGGCTACAACCCTTACCGCGCCTGGCCCGACACCTTCCCCGCCGACAGCGACACGTGGACGCGCGAGCTGCCGACGGTCTGGCGACCCCGGGCCGAGCAGCTCGCCCTCTGGCGCGCGTTCTACACCGACTGGCAACACCTCACCTGCGTGATGGCGCCTGGGGACCGGGCGATGGAGGTGCTGGGCGTGGACGACGAGCCAGGGGAGGTATGGGGTGCGATCGCCACCGGGGTCCCCACTCTCCTCGAGGTGTCCGGACTGCCAGACCCGGAGGCGCCAGACGTGGACCCCGACCTACTCGCCGTTGTCGGCGAGATCGTCGAGGCTGCGCTGTCGGGCGACCTCCGGTTCAGCAGCGCACGGATGGCAGAGGGGCGGCCAACAGGGGAGCAGGGGACGTGGGGCCTGCGGGACGCCGACGGCGGCGACCCAGCCATCGCGATCCTCGCGACGCGCAACCAGCAGGTTGACGACGCCCACCGCCTCGTCGAGTCGCTGGTCGAGAAGCACGATCTGGCCGAGGGTGTCCTCGTCGCCTCCACCGTCGACTCGTGGCAGGGGCAGACCAACGCGGTGACCATCGGGATCCATCCGCTGTCCGGCGCGGAGTCGCTGGACGAGTTCAACTCGGCGTTCGGACGGCTCGCGGTGGTGTGCACGCGTGCGACCCACGGTCTTCTGCTCGTCGCACGGTCGGGCGTCGACGAGCTGCTCCAGGAGGCTGCAGCCCGGCCGGGGACACCGTTGGGGGAGCCGGGGGTACGGCAGCTTCCGCGCCAGACGCACGCACGGATCCTCAAGGCGTTCGCGCGTGGGAGTTGGGGTCTCCCCGCCAGGGTTTCGACCTGAGTGACCGCGGCACCGGCGTGTAGTGAACTCTCCCTTGCAGCCGTCGCTTCGCAAGGTTGTCATGGGTCAGGCTGAGGTGGAGTGAGGATGAGTATTGGTCGTAGAGCTCGATGGACTCGACGACTTGGGCGACTGGGGCGGAGGAGCTCTCCACCGAGCGAAAGGGCTGGCTGCAGGGGCTCGTCGCACCGTCACTCGACTGGGCTGGACCCTCCTGGACCCCTTGTGGCACCGATTTCGGATGCACTCGAACCGACAGACCTGGCTGCAGGGACGGCCTGCGTCACCGCCGCAGGTGGAACACCGGCTGGGGTCGGGCTGACGGCCAGGTCATCCCGATTGGGGCGTTCGCCCGAAGCCTTTTAAGACCGCCAGATCACCGTAGGTCAGGAACTTTGCTCCCGGCGATTCGACCGAGTGCTGAACAAACCTCAGGAATTATTCTCCTTCAGATTCTGAGTCTAGCAAGTCAAGTTCTTCGAACCTCCACTGAGCCTCATTGGTGACACGCGTAACAACTTGGACCAACGAGTCACGCGAAATTCCAAGATAGACAGATGCATCCATCCGGGCTTGCTCGTCAATCATCCCTTCCGCGAGCAGAGATGTCAACCGGTCATCGAGCCATCGAGCCATAGGAGCTGGAAGGTCATGCAATCGACCTTCTGTTCTTCTGGGGTGAAGCACGTCAAGTATCGGACGGTAAAGGGCGAATGCGTTCGGACGGCCTGTCCTCACCGCCACCTGCAGACGATCGACCCACCCGGACCTAATCCAGCGGTCGACCGCAAGTAAATCGTCTGTGGCGGGCCCGTGTTCGCCGAAGAGTCGGCGGACTGCTGCCGGCAGGGCGGCGTCACCGAGTTCTGGCAACGTCGCCGGCTCTGCTAGTCCCAAATCAAGACCGTTTGACAGCAATAATGTCAAGATGTTCTTCCTAGCTGCAGACGATCCGTCGTCGTGTTGGATTGGCTTTTCCGAGAGGGCTTGCAGCCAACGGCGGGCATCGTCGGCGTCTTCGATGGGCAAACCACGACCAAACGTAGAGGAAGAGCGGGATTTCCAATCGGATGGCTGCTGGAGGCCTGACGTGCCATCGCTCACCGCGTAGAGCCGCAGGAAGTCTGGTGGGGCTGTATCAAGGGCTGCCAGAACGCAAAACATCGCGTGTCCGAGCCGACCCTCGGAGGCTAGTGGAATGAGCTCGTCCCACGGAGGGGGGCCACCATTCCAGTAGGTCGCCCTCCGAGCTTGATGCAGTGAGTTTACGCGTTGAACGTAATTCAAGTATGCTGTGAGGCTGGTGGATGTCCTTTCGTGCGCTTGGACAGAGGCGTCTTGGGCCACTCGGTGCAAGTCGGTTGACGGTGTAAAGGACGTTATTGCCTCCGGACTGCCCATGAATGCTCTCAAGGCCCGGGAGATGTCGTCCAGGTCGATGCTGTCACCCTCCAATTCACGATCCATGCGCGTGAGAACGAGGGACAGCGAGCCGATGGGGCCAACCTTCAGTAGCGCGTCGATCACTCGACGTGCGTCCGCATGAACCATATCGAGAGTGCGCAGGGCGAGCGCGGCGAGCTGGCCGTAGGAGACTCGGTCGCTGTAAAGATCCACGCAGCGTGCGATCAGTTCAGGGTCTCGCGCCGAAACCATGATTATCGGGACCAATTGGGGGTGCTCCGAGATCTTCGAGGAAAGGTTGTGGGGAACGGGATGTGATCCGTAGTGGCCGCGCTCCTGAACGATGGCTTCAACCAGGCCCTCTGGTGCGCTACTATTCGTAGCGAGAGCAGCGTTGATGTCCGTGTCTTCTTTCAAATGCAGGAGCCATAGTTCGGCTGGCGAAGTCCTTGGGTCCGATGCCAGCGCCATCGCTTGCTCGTGGAGCGCAGACGATGATTGTGCCTGGAGCAGTTGACTAGCCTTGTTCCTTCCCTTGTGCGACTCGTTCAACAATAACTTCGATTCGAGAGGAATCGAGGCTATGCGCTTGACGCGCTGGCGACGCGTAGGACGTTGGCGCAGGGGTGGGGAAGCATCAGCGCGCTCCTGGATGAGGTGGTCGTAGCGAATCTTGATGACGTCGTCGTGCAGCGAGGCAAGACGACGTGCTTGATCGTTCGAGATGTGCATCTCGAGCGATTGTCGGGAAGAGATGAGCGATGCGGCAAGACGATAATCCTTATGCTGCTCAATAAGGCGACTGGCTATCGTCAAAGTTCGATCGATGAGCGGCAGGGGGGGCGGCGTAGGCCATTCGACCACGGGTGGGATGTCCCGTGCCAGGATTGACGGATCTTCATGGTATAAACGAAAAGATTCCCATCTCCGGAGAAGTTTACGCTCAAGGTAAGGTCCCGCAGCCGCTGCCGAGAAAGCGAGCGCTTCGGTAGTGACACGCTCAGCCGTGCTGAGGGAACCTTGGTGGTCCAGATCGTAGTGATTGATCTCTACCTCAATCGGACCCCACTCGTGGAGCGCGCGATAAGCACGGTCTGCACGCTCGCTTGCCGCCGAATCTTTAGAGAGCGGGTGTGGCCATTCGGGGATGACCGGGAGGTGCATAGCTAAGAGCGGTGAGTCCTCTGAGGTCGAAAACAACTCAACTAAGCCCTCCAACGATGGCCAGGCGTCCTTTTCGCCTGGATCCGTGTATGAATCGTAGAAGGCGCCAGGAAGGGACGCGACGACATATCGCCAGAGCGCCTGCGCCAAACGCCGTCCTTGGCCGACGGAATGAAGTGGGCTACGGGCCAGCTCCTCGCAGGCCAGATGAACGAGGCGTGGGTCGGCACCACCCTGGACGTTTAGTTCCGGTGTTGTCTGATGCTCAAGGGTGTCTATAATCTCCTCCACGCGGCTGAAGGCTTCTGGATCGTTGGTCCCCCGGGTCTGGACCCGGGAGTTGAACGACTGAGTGGCCATCCCGATCGACTCTAGGAGAAAATCCATGAGAAGACCCTACCTAGTCGTGTCCGTGTCGCAGCTTCGAGGACCTACGCCCCAGACGACGGCGACGTCAGCGAAGTGCCGGGCCTTATGTACGGTGGGGGACTGTGACTGTTATTGAGAAGAGCATGGCAGGCCTGAGCGAGTGAGTGCCACGTCCACGCTGGCAGTGGCGCCAGGGTCAGTCGTCGTCGTCCGCGACGAGGAGTGGCTGGTCACCAACGTCGAGCAGGCCACCGACGGGGCCCTCATCTCCGTCCGCGGGCTTACCGAGCTCGTCAAGGACGCGCCGGCCATGTTCTACGAGTCGCTCGACGACATCGAGGTCCTCGACCCGGCCGAGGCGAAGGTCGTGGGCGACGACTCCCCGGGCTACCGCCGCTCTCTCCTCTGGCTGGAGTCGACGCTCCGCAAGACACCGCTCCCCGTCGACGACCCCTCGGTGACCGTCTCCGCCCAGGCGCTGGCCGACCCGCTGGACTACCAGCAAGAGGCGGTGCGCCGCGCCCTCGACCCCGCCAACCTCCGCCCGCGCATCCTGCTCGCCGACGCCGTCGGCCTCGGCAAGACCCTCGAGATCGGCATGATCCTCTCCGAGCTCGTCCGCCGCGGCCGCGGCGAGCGCATCCTCATCGTCACGCCGCGGCACGTCCTGGAGCAGATGCAGCACGAGATGTGGACCCGGTTCGCGCTCCCGTTCGTCCGTCTCGACTCCGTCGGCATCCAGCGGGTGCGCCAGCAGCTGCCCGCCACCCGCAACCCGTTCTCGCTCTACAAGCGCGCGATCATCTCCATCGACACGCTCAAGAGCGAGCGCTACGTCGCGCACCTGAAGAAGCACCGCTGGGACGCGGTCGTCATCGACGAGTCGCACAACATCACCAACTCGGCCACCCAGAACAACAAGCTCGCGACCACCCTGGCCCCGCAGACCGACGCCCTGATCCTGGCCTCGGCAACCCCGCACAACGGCAAGGCCGAGTCCTTCGCCGAGCTCATCCGGCTGCTCGAGCCCACCGCCGTCCGGCCGGACGGCTCGCTGGTCGAGGACGAGGTGCGGCGTCTCGTGCTCCGCCGCCACCGTCACAGCCCCGAGGTCGCCCGCGTCGTCGGCACCGCGTGGGCCGAACGCCTCGAGCCGCGCAACGTCCTTGTGCCCGCCTCGCCCGCCGAGGACGACGTCGCGCACGAGCTTGCGGACACCTGGCTGCACCCCGTCGGCGGGAAGAGCCCGCACTCCAAGGGCTCCGGGCTCTTCCCCTGGACCCTGGCCAAGGCGTTCCTCTCCTCCCCGGCCGCCCTCGAGGAGACCCTCCGCCAGCGCATCGCCCGCCTCGACGCGCAGCACCCCGCCGAGGCCGTGGAGATCGAGGCCCTAAAGCGCCTTCGCGACGTCAACCAGCGCAGCCGCACCGAGGCGGGCGGCAAGTATGCAGCCCTCCTCGCCCACCTCAGGGGCGTCGGTGTCGCCCCGGACAGCCCGGACCGGGTGGTCGTCTTCGCCGAGCGCATCGCCACCCTGCACTGGCTCGCCGAGCGCGTCCGTCGCGACCTCAAGCTCCCCGCCGACGCCGTCGCGATCCTCCACGGTGGCCTGTCCGACCAGGACCAGCAGGGCATCGTCGAGAGCTTCAAGCAGACGACCTCGCCGATCCGCGTGCTCATCACCGGCGACGTCGCCTCCGAGGGCGTCAACTTGCACCTACAGTGCCACGAGCTCGTCCACTACGACATCCCGTGGTCGCTCATCCGGCTCGAGCAGCGCAACGGCCGCATCGACCGCTACGGGCAGCGCCACCGCCCGCAGATCACCGCCCTGCTCCTCGAGCCCTCCCACCCCCGCTTCTCGGGTGACCTGAAGGTGCTCACCCGCCTGGTGGAGAAGGAGCACGAGGCGCACACCGCCCTCGGCGACGTCGCGAGCCTGATGGGGCAGTACGACGTGGAGGCCGAGGAGAGCCGGATCCGCGAGGTCCTCGCCGGACGCAGCGACCTCGACGACGTCGTCGCCACCCCCGACGAGGTCGCCGCCCGGGACGACGTCGCCGGACTGCTGGCCCGCCTGCAGGCCCTCGGCGGCAAGGCCCCCGCGCCCGCCTCCACCACGACCCCCACGAACGACCGCCTGTATGCCGCGCCCTCCGACTTCCTCAAGGAGGCCCTTCTCGAGGTCTACGCGCAGCCCCAGCAGCCGCTGGCCGACCAGGGCGGGGGAGTGCGCTGGCGCGAGCACACCCACGACCAGATCGTGGAGCTGGCGCCGCCGTCCGACCTGCGACGGCGCCTGGAAGTGCTGCCGCAGTCCTACCTGCGCGACCGACGCGTCACCGACACCCTCCGGCTGGCCACCACCAAGGCCAAGGGCCAGGCGCTGCTGGCCGGCGCGCTCAGCGACGCCTCCGACTCGTCCTGGCCCGAGGCCCACTACCTCGCCCCCCTCCACCCGGTCCTTGACTGGGTCAGCGACCGCGCGCTGGCCACCCTGGGGCGCAACCAGGTCTTCGCCGTGCGGGGCACCGTCGACGCCCCCGCGATCCTGCTCCTCGGCTCGCTCACCAACCGCTCCGGCCACACCGTCAGCTCCGCCTGGCTGCAGGTGGACTTCCCGACCGGGAAGCCGGAGTTCGCCCCCGTCACCCCGCACGAGAGCGCGGAGGCCATGCTCGCCGCTGTCGGGGTGCGCCGCGGAGGGAGCAACCCCGGCGCGGTCGCCGCGGCAGACGACCTCGACCGCCTGATGCCCGCCGCCGTGAAGGCGGCGCAGGACCAGCTCGGCACGACCTTCTCCGCCGCCGAGGCCGAGACCCGGCGCCGCGTCGACGAGTGGGTGCACCGCGCCGAGTCGTGGACCGAGGAGGCCGACGCGCTCATCCAGCGGTCCCAGGTGCGCACCCGCCGCACCAGCGTCGCCGAGGAGCAACGGCTCGCTGCCGAGCGGGCTCCCGACCGGCAGCTGGTACGCCCGCTGCTCGTCGTCGTGCCTACCGACCACCCCGTGCAGGAGGGCTGACATGGCCATCAGCGACGCCTTCGTCGTCGGCGAGGACTGGATCAGCGAGCACCACTTCACGACCGATGCCCGCAACGAGTCCTTCCACGCCCAGGTCCTGGCCCGCCGCAAGGACTGGGACGAGCAGGAGGCACCCACCGCGCGCTCCCGGTTCACCGAGCGCCGCGCCGACCTGGAGCGGCGCCTCGGTGCGCTGGGGGAGGAGGGCACCGCTGACGACGGTGACGTCAGGTCGCTGTATGCCGACCTCCTCGAGGTCCTCGGCTACCGCACGGGTGAGTTCGTCCTCGCCACCGACGGGCCGGTCACCACCGTCTCGTCCCCCGGCCTGACCGGTGCCGCACCGCTGGTCATCCTCCGGGCGAAGCCGGTCTCTGCCGTCGAGGACGTGCTCGCCAAGGACGCGGACTCCCTGCTCGAGCCCGTCGAGCACGAGGACGGGACGACCGTCACCTCGGTCGCCCGCCAGCTCTCCGCCCTGTTCGTCGGCGACGACGCCCCGGCCTTCGTGCTGGTGCTCGCCGGCCGCTGGTGCCTCTTCGCCGAGCAGGAGCGCTGGCCCGAGGGCCGCTACCTCGCCGTCGACCTCCTGCTGGTCGCGGAGCGCAACGACGCCAAGCGCGGGGGAGAGATCGACCGGGCACTGACCTGCCTGGAGGCACGCTCCCTCGGCCCGGACGCCGACGGCTCGGTGTGGTGGTCCTCCGTGCTGGAGGAGTCGGTCAAGCACACCGTCGGGGTGTCCGAGGACCTGCGTGAGGGCGTGCGTCGCTCCATCGAGATCATCGCCAACGAGGTCGTCGCCCGACGCCGCGCGCAGGGCCTCCCGCCGCTCCCGGCAGACCAGGCCCAGCCGCTGGCCGTGCAGTCGCTGCGCTACCTCTACCGGATCCTCTTCCTGCTGTATGCCGAGGCCTCGCCCGAGCTGGGCGTGCTCCCTGCCGGCGCGAGCGAGTACGACGCCGGCTACGGGCTGGACCGGCTGCGGGAGCTGACCCTGGTCGACCTGCATCAGCAGCGCTCTCGGCAGGGCACGCACCTCTACGAGTCGCTGCACCGGCTCTCCCGGCTCGTCGACACCGGGCACCGGCCGCCCGAGGAGCGCTCCTCAGCCGGCGCGGACGGCCTGCGCTTCGACCCGCTGCGCGCCGACCTCTTCCGCCCGCAGGCCACAATGCTCATCGACGAGGTGGGCCTGGGCAACGACGCCGTCCAGCGAGTCCTGCGCCACCTCTTGCTGAGCAAGGAGCGCAAGGGCCGCGAGCGCGGCTTCATCTCCTACGTCGAGCTCGGCATCAACCAGCTCGGCGCCGTCTACGAGGGCCTCATGTCCTACACCGGCTTCTTCGCCACCGAGGACCTGTACGAGGTGGCCAAGGGCGGCGACGCCGCCAAGGGGTCCTGGGTGGTCCCGGTCGACCGGGCCGGCCACCTCGACGACAAGGACTTCGTCCGCGAGGTGGACGCCGACACCGGGGAGGCGCGTGCCGTCCGCCACCCCAAAGGGTCGTTCGTCTTCCGCCTCGCCGGCCGGGAGCGGCAGCAGTCGGCCTCCTACTACACCCCGGAGGTGCTCACCCGCTTCACCGTGCAACAGGCGCTGGAGGAGCTGCTCGACCAGGACGACACCCGCACCAGCTCCGACGAGATCCTCGGCCTGACGGTCTGCGAGCCGGCGCTGGGCTCCGGGGCGTTCGCCCTCGAGGCCGTCGACCAGCTGGCGAGGGAGTACCTCACCCGCCGCCAGGAGGAGCTCGACCGTCGGATCGACCCCGACGACTACCCGCGTCAGCTGCAGCGGGTCAAGGCGCACATCGCCCTGCACCAGGTCTACGGCGTCGACCTCAACGCCACCGCCGTCGAGCTCGCCGAGGTGTCCCTGTGGCTCGACACGATGGTCGAGGGTCTGCAGGCACCGTGGTTCGGACTCCGGCTGAGGCGGGGCAACTCCCTCGTGGGTGCGCGGCACGCCATCTACCCTGGCGCGGACGTGCGAGCCAAGGCGTGGCTCACGTCCACCCCTCGTGACGTCCCGCTTGCCGACCTGGCACAGGAGATGGAGACCGGCGGCATCGGAGACGCCGTCAACGCCGCGGTGCACCACTTCCTGCTTCCGGCGCAGGGCTGGGGGTCGGCGGTCGAGGTACCGAAGTCGGTGCGCGACCTCGCCGACGACGAGGTGCGGGCCCTCAAGACGTGGCGCTCCTCCGTGCGCCGCAAGCCGACGAAGCAGCAGGCCGACAGACTCCTGGGCCTGACCCAGCGCGCCGAGCAGCTCTGGCAGATCAGCCTCCGCCGGCTGCGCATCGCCGAGCAGGAGTCCAGCCGCAGCCTCGACCTCTGGGGTCGTGAGGAGGCGCCCGAGAGGCACGCCGTCACCCGTGAGCAGATCGAGACGTCGTTGGCGGACGAGGACGGTGCCTACCGCAGGCTGCGCCGGGTGATGGATGCCTGGTGCGCCCTATGGTTCTGGCCGCTCACCGAGACCGAGGTCGACCCGCCGTCCCTCGACGAGTGGCTCGACGCCCTCACCATGCTGCTGGGCAAGGACACCAGAGACCATAGGCGGGGCTGGATGGACACCTTCCAGGACCTGACCGAATGGGACCAGCTGGGTGAGGCCGAGGAGCAGGACCGCATCTACAGCGGCGCAGTGCGGGTGGTGGAGGTGCTGCAGCGACACCCTTGGCTCGAGGTCTGCGAGCGGGTCGCCCAGCAGCAGGGTTTCTTCCACTGGGAGCTGGACTTCGCCACCGTTTTCTCGCGAGGAGGGTTTGACCTGCAGGTCGGGAACCCGCCCTGGGTGCGACCCGATGTCGACCCAGACGCGCTCCTGGCGGAGGGTGATCCGTGGTGGCAGCTGGCACACCGGCCTACGGAGGACGAACGTCAAGCGATGGAGCGGGCGACACTCGCTCGACCAGTTATCCGAGACCTGTTCGTCGACGGTCAGGCGGAGACCATCTGCCTGCGCGAGTTCGTCAGTGACGTCGGGACGTACCCCGTCCTCGACGGGCTGCGGCCCGATCTCTACCGCTGCTTCATGTCGCAGGTGTGGAAGCATGGCGCGGCGGACGGGGTGTCAGCTCTCGTGCATCCGGAGACTCACTTCACCGACGAGAAGGGTCAGCTCCTTCGCAGCGTGGCGTATCCACGTCTTCGGCGCCACTGGCAGTTCATCAACGAGATGCGGCTATTCGAGATCCACAATCTGGTCACCTTCGGAGTCCACGTCTACGCGGCCCCGCAGACGTCGGTGAACTTCCTGCAGGCGGCCGGTCTCTACCAACCCGAAACCGTCCTGAGGTCTCTTTCCCACGATGGGTCCGGTCCGCAGCCCGGGTCCAAGCATGACGGGCACTGGGACGTGCGGCCCCACCTCGGCCGGATTCAGCACGTCACCGACGACGTGCTTGCGACGTGGAAAGCAGTACTCGAGGAAGCATCGGTCGCCCCTGCCGCATCTCGGATGGTCTACACCGTGAATGTTGCTGCGAGTCGAACCATTGAAATAATGGCGCAGCACAACCGAATGGCCACGCTAGGCCTGCAATTTAGCGCAGGGTGGAACGAAAAAACAGATCGCCAAAAGGGCCGTTTCGTCAGTCGATGGGGGCGTGAGGGGACATGGAATGACGCCATCTTGCAGGGGCCGCATCTGCACGTTTTTACGCCTTTCTACAAGTCTCCGAATAAGAGTTTGAAAAGCAACAAGGACTGGTCGTCGGTCGACCTGGAGGAGCTCGCGAAGGACGCCCTTCCCGTGACGTCGTACAAGCCGACCGGGTCGCGTGCTGAGTACGACGCGCGCTACACGCACTGGGGCGAAGAGGGTGAGATCGCCGCGCGCGATCACTACCGGGTCGCTTGGCGATGTATGGCTGCCAACACGGGGGAGCGAACGCTGATCCCTGCCATCATTCCGCCCGGAGCGGCCCACGTGGACGGCATCTTCTCAGCGGGTTCTTCCGACGGCACGAGGGATCTGGTCGGCGTCAGTGGTGTCCTAGGCTCACTTCTCAGCGACTTCGCGGTGCGCGCCGCACCAAAGTCCACGATTCGCGCGGGGACCATCAACCGCATGGCGATGGTCGACATGAGTCATCCGCTCATCAATGGACTTTTCCTCCGCAACCTCCGCCTTAACTGTGTGACTGACGCATACGCACCGCTGTGGGACGATTGCTGGACGGGTGCGTTCCTCGATGACGCCCCTGTGCTGCGTCAGCACGCAGCGGGTGCGGTAGAGCCTGAGTGGACTTCGGACACGCCCTTACGGAAAGCGGTTGACCGACGGAACGCACAGGTGGAGATCGACGCGCTCGTCGCGTTGATGCTCGATGTCCCGATCGGCGACCTGTGCACGATCTATCGGACGCAGTTCGCCGTCCTGCACGGGTACGACCAGCGTGACTACACCTACGATGCCAACGGCAGACTCGTGCCCAACAGCGTTCTGACGACGTGGCGGGCCAGGGGTGACCGGCTCAGCGAGGAGGAGCGGACTGCCGTCCATCCAGGCAGCGGCGTCGCATACACCTACGAGCTGCCATTCGGCACGCTGGACCGCGAGGCTGACATGCGGACGGCATACGCAGAGTTCGAACGGCGGCTGGCGGCGATGAGAGTGATGGCGTGAGCGAGCTCCTCCCGACGCTGCAGGCTCGTGAGCTGGCCGACGGTCTGGTCGACTACCTCACCACGACCTTTGCCCTCGCCGATGCGGAGCCGCGCCGTGCGCTGCGGGAGTTCCTCGAGGACCCGCAGCACGGCATCTTCAAAGGACCGTACCTCCGTCTGCGGCTGCCGTTCCGGCCCGCGGAGGAGGGGTGGGAGCGGCACCTCGAGTGGCGACCCCCGTTCGCGCCATACCGTCACCAGGCCCAGGCCTACGCGCGGCTGACCTCCCTCGGCCGGACCGGCGCAGGCGAGCGGCCGCTGCCGACGCTCGTGACGACCGGGACGGGCTCGGGGAAGACCGAGGCGTTCCTGCACCCGATCCTCGACCACGTGCTCCGGGCCAAGCGGGACGGGGTGCGGGGCACGAAGGCGATCATCCTCTACCCGATGAACGCGCTGGCCGACGACCAGGCGAAGAGGCTGACCGCGCTCCTCACCACCGACCCCGCGCTTTCCTCGGTCACGGCGGCTGTGTACACCGGCAACCAGGCCGGCACCCGCACCACCGTGTCGCCCGCCGGTCTCATCACCGACCGGGCCGTCATCCGCGACAGCGCCCCGGACATCCTGCTCACCAACTACAAGATGCTCGACCAGCTCCTGCTGCGTGCGGAGGACCAGAGCCTGTGGCAGCAGAGCGCACTGTCCCTCACCTACCTCGTCCTCGACGAGTTCCACACCTACGACGGCGCCCAGGGCACCGACGTCGCCATGCTGCTGCGGCGGCTCGGGATCGCCCTCAAGAGCCACTGGCCGGACAACCATCCGGACCTCACGGATGCCGACCGCGCGCGACCGCTCGGCCGGCTGACGCCGGTGGCCACGTCGGCGACGCTCGGTGACGAGGGCGACCCGGCGGTCATGCTGTCCTTCGCGCAAACCGTGTTCGGCGAGCAGTTCGACCCCGGCGCGGTGGTCACCGAGAGCCGCCTCACGGCCGAGGAGTGGGCGGCCGGTGCCCATGAGGGGACGGGCAAGGCCCAGGTGCAGCACCGCGTGCTTGACGACCTCTCCGAGCCAGAGCTCGCCGACCTCGTGGATCGCGCCAACTTGTTGCGGGAGGATCCCGCGTCGCTGACGGACGTCGTCCTGGCCGCGCTGCACGAGGGCCCGGTGGGTGACGTGGACCCGCTCGACCTGGTGCGGGTGCATCCCGATGTCCGAGCCCTGGTGGAGGTCGCCGGAGACGCGGTCGGCTACGACGCCCTGGTGGCCGCCGTCTTCCGCCCCGATCCTGACGGGCGCCTGCACGCCCTGCGTGTCAGCGCCGTGGAGGCCGTGATTGCCGCGCTCTCCCACGCTCGGGCCGAGTCTGGTCGGGACGCGCTGGGGGTGGAGCTCAACTTCTGGGTGCGCGAGCTCACCCGCATCGACCGGGTGGCCTCGGCCGTGCCCGCCTTCCACTGGAGCGACGACGGCGCCTGGGTCGGTAGCGAGGACGACCGCGTGGGGCAGACCTTCCCGGCGGTCTACTGCCGGCACTGCGGACGCTCCGGCTGGGGCGTCACGCTCGCCGCCGTCGGGGACGACCTGACGGCCGAGGACACGCGCATCCGCGCCGACCACATGGCGCGCGAGGGCCGTTTCCGGGCGCTGCTGCACGCCCCCGCGGAGGACGAGCGGGCAGCCCTGGAGGCAGGCCCCGAGGGAGCGGTCGAGGGGCTGCGCTGGCTCTCGGTCACCGGCCGCCGGCTGCTGGACCGGCGCCCGGACGAGGACGACCCCGAGCTGCGGGCGGGGCGGGTGCTGCCGGTCCTGACCCGCACCGGCCGGGACGCCGACGAGCGGACCCGCGCCGACGACTGCCCGTCCTGCCAGCAGGCCGACGGGATCCGCTTCCTCGGCAGCGCCGTCGCGACGCTGCTGTCGGTGACGCTGTCCGTGCTCTTCGGCAACCCTGCCCTGGACGCCCGCGAGAAGAAGTCGCTCGTCTTCACCGACTCGGTCCAGGACGCCGCGCACCGGGCGGGGTTCGTGCAGGCGCGGTCGCACTCGATGACCCTGCGCGCGTCGTTGCGGTCCTCGGTCGGGACTGCGCCCACGACCCTGGAGAGCCTGGTCGACGACGTGCTGAACGACGCGGGGGACGATCCCTTCCGTCGCTACCGGCTGGTGCCGCCGGACTGCCTGCGTCTCGAGCCGTTCGACCGGTTCTGGTCGGCATCGACCCTGAAGTTGGTGTCGGGCCGGGACCGCGACCGCGTCAAAAAGCGGCTCCTGCTCGACGCGTCCCTCGAGGTCGGCCTGCAGTCGGCCTTCGGGCGAACCCTCGAGGCCACCGGGTCCATCGTCGTCTCCGTCGCGGCGGGCCCCACCAGCCGACTGGTGTCGATCGCCCGGTCCGTGCTGGACCGGGACGAGCAGGAGCTGCTCCCCGTCGCGCAGGTCGCCGCCGCGGACCTCGCCGCCTGGGTCCGGGGGACGCTCGAGCACGTGCGGCACCGGGGCGGCATCGACCACGACTGGCTGCGCAAGTACGTCCGGGAGGACGGGAGCCGCTACCGGATCTGGGGCGGCCGCCCCAAGGGCGGGATGCCCGCCTTCCCCAAGGGACGCTCCGCGCCCGCCTTCCCGCGGGTCGGACCGGCGGTCACGGGCAAGCAGGAGCTGCTCCTGGACCCCGTCCGGTCCCCGCAGAGCTGGTACGCCCGATGGGCCGTCAAGTGCCTGGGCGTCAACCCCCAGCACGGGGCGAAGCTGGCCGAGCAGCTGCTGGCGGCCCTCGCGGCCCAGGACGTGCTCACCGCCACCGAGACGCAGAGCAAGGCGACGGCATACGGCATCGCCCCCGGCAACGTGGTGATCGAGGCCGCCGACGTCGGTGCCCTTAACGGTGCCAGGTCGCTGCTGGTCTGCGACCTCTGCCGCGACCACACCCCCGCCGCACCCGAGGTGGTGGCCCAGCTTGACGGTGCTCCCTGCACGGTCGTGCGGTGCTCCGGGCGCCAGCACGCGGCACCGAGGGAGGACAACTTCTACCGCAGGCTCTACGCCTCCGCCGACATGCGGCGGGTCGTCGCCCGTGAGCACACCGGGCTGCTGGAGGACGACGAGCGGCGCGAGATCGAGGACGGCTTCAAGGCCTCCCGGCCAACGCCCGACGCGCCCAACGTCCTCGTCGCGACCCCGACGCTGGAGATGGGGATCGACATCGGCGACCTGTCGACGGTCATGCTCGCCTCGCTGCCCGACTCCGTCGCCAAGTACCTCCAGCGGGTCGGGCGCGCCGGGCGCCTCACCGGCAACGCCCTCAACCTCGCTTTCGTCACCGGCCGCGGCGACCAGCTGCCACGGCTCGGCAACCCGCTGTCCGTCATCAACGGGCAGGTGCGTCCCCCGGCCACGTACCTGGACGCCGAGGAGATCCTGCGCCGGCAGTACCTCGCCTCCATCGTCGACGCCGTCGCCCGCAGCGGCGAGCGCAGCATGCCCAAGCGTGCGGTCGACGCCCTGCGGTCCTCGGGTCCGGGGACCTTCTTCGGGGACGTGGTCGCCGAGGCGGAGGGACGGTCCGAGCACTACCTGGCGAGCTTCCTCGGTGCGTTCGACGGGCTGGACCCCGACGTCGTCGCGGGTCTGCGAGCCTGGGCCGGCCCCGAGCGTGACGAGGCGGGCGGGGACTCCCTGGCGGGCCTCGTGCACCGGGCGAGCCAGGAGTGGGCGGCGTCGGAGGAGGCGCTGGAGCGCCGGCGCGGCGAGATCGAGGAGGCGCTGCCGGGCCTGCGCGCGACGGCCGAGAGCCCTGCCGCGTCCGACGACGACAAGCGCGACTACCGCTCGGCGGTCGCGGCGGAGCGGCTCACCCGCAAGGACCTGTCCAGGCTCCGCCACCAGCACTGGGTCAGCGCGCTGGAGGAGCGGGGGATCCTGCCCAACTACACCCTGCTCGACGACATCGTCACGCTCGAGGCGCGGGTCACCTGGGTGGACCCGGAGACCGGGCAGTACGAGTCCGAGGGCGAGACCGTGCAGCGCGCCTCGGCCCAGGCCCTGCGCGAGCTCGCGCCCGGCGCCACCTTCTACACCCGCGGCCTGGCCATGCGGATCGACGGGATCGACCTGGGGCAGGACGGGGCCGACGTGAGGTCCTGGGTCTGGTGCGCACAGTGCGGCTACGCGGTCGACGCCGAGGGCGTCGCGGGCCCGAGCGCCTGCCCGCGCTGCGGCAGCGTGCAGCTGGCGGACACCAGCCAGCGCTTTGACGTCGTGCGGCTGACGCACGTCTACTCCGAGGTGCGGCGCGACCGTGACCTCATCGACGACAAGCGCGACGAGCGCACCCGGGCGACCTTCACCGTCGTGCCGGCCGCCGACCTCGACCCCGCGTCGATCACGCGCCAGTGGAAGGTGGCCGGGGGCGACTTCGGGGTGGCGCACCACCGCCGGGTGGACCTGCGGTGGGTCAACGTCGGCAACCGGTCGCGGGGCGCCGTCGTCAACGGGCAGGTCGCCGGTCGGCCGGTGGCCACGTCCCTCTTCCGCGTCTGCGCCGGGTGCGGGCGTCTGGACACCACCGCGGACCACAACAGCCGCGACGAGCACCGCCCCTGGTGCCGCTACCGGGGTGCCGATGCCGAAGACACCCGCACGGTGGCCCTGACCCGCGAGCTGCGCACCCAGGGCGTCGTCGTCACCCTGCCCGTCTCGGCGACGCTGGGGGACTCCTTCGCCGTACCCAGCCTCGCCGCGTCCTTGCTGCTCGGGCTGCGCGAGGAGATCGGCGGCGCGCCGGATCACCTGCAGGTGGAGACGGTGCCCACGCCCGTGCCGGGCGGATCACCGGGTGAGGTGCGTGACGCACTGCTGCTGCACGACCTCGTGCCGGGTGGCACGGGATACCTCGCTGACCTCGCCTCTCCGGAACGGGTGTGGCGCCTGCTGGTCAAGGCGTACGCCGTGGTCGAGCAGTGCCCATGCCGGGACGAGGGGCGGCTCTCCTGCTACCGGTGCCTCCTGCCCTACTCCCGCGGGCTGGGGGTCGAGCACCTGTCCCGGGTCTCCGCCGAGCGGCACCTGCGCGGGGTGCTCGGCCTGACCGAGGACGAGACTTCCCTGGACCTCGACGCCGACGTGATGCGGTGGAAGGTCGATGACGGACCGGTGGGCAGCACCGACGCAGAGTCCGTGCTCGAGCTGCTCTTCCGCCGGGTGCTCGCCGACCGCCTCGCCGCCGCCGGGGCTACCGTGAAGGAGAAGCCCGGACCGACCGGCAACGAGCTGACGATCACCGGGCTGGGCCAGGACCGGGTATGGCGTGTCTCGCCCCAGGTGCTGATGCACGGCTGCAAGCCCGACTTCGTGCTGCGCACCGACGACCCGAACGTCGCCCCCGTCGCGGTCTTCGCCGACGGCTGGACCTATCACGCGAGCCCGGCGCACAACCGGATCGGCGACGACGCGGTGAAACGGTCGGCCCTGCGGGACCAGGGCGTGCACGTGCTCGCCGTGACGCACGATGACCTGCAGGCCACGGTCGGCCATGGGCCGGGCCCGGACTGGCTGCGGCAGGACGTGGTGGCCGAGCTGCTGGCTCAGCCGGCCGGCTCGCCGGGGTCGGGGATCGGCCAGGGCGCCGTCGACGAGTTGCGGGGCGGGCCGCTGTCGATGCTGCTGGGACGGCTGCAGCGGCCCTACGACGACGCTCCGCGCTCGGCTCTCGGCGGGGCGCTGGGACTCGTCCTCGCGCCTGAGTCGGAGGGGGTGGCAATGCCCGCCGACCGGCCGCTGGCGGAGGTCGCGGCCGAGCTCCTTGACGGAGAGCCCGTCCTAGGTGATGGTTCCGGGCTCGTGTGGCGCCGTGACCATCTCGTCGTCCTCAGCCGGTTCGGGACGGGTGTCGAGACGGTGGTGATGGTCGACGACCGGGACGCAGCGGTGGCCGGCGCCACCCACAAGGAGTCGTGGCGGGAGTGGTTGCGTCTGGGGAATGCTCTGGCGTCGGGACCGTCCAACGTCGTCGTGACCGCCCGGACCGCCGTGGGGAAGGCGGTCGTGCAGGCGCCCACGGTCGACAGCGACGAGCACCTGCTCGTGGGGGAGTGGGCGTCGCTGGAGGGCCAGCTCACCCCGCAGGAGAGGGAGCTCGCGGTCAGCCTCGCGTCCCTGGGCGTGGCAGCGCCCGAGGTCGGCGTCGAGCTCGCGGACGGCGTGCCCGCCGACATGGTGTGGACCGAGCAGCGCATCGTCGTGCTCCTGGAGAGCAACCCGGAGGCCGAGGCCGACCTGCGCGCCGAGGCCTGGACCGTGGTCCTCCCCGACCCCGAGATGATCGCAGCGGCGCTCGCCGCCACGGAAGGACGCTGATGCCCACGATCGTCATGGCCAAGCAGGAGCGGCCGCTCGAGCCCGTGATGAAGAAGAAGGCCTACGCCTTCCTTGAGAAGCTGTCCGAGGACGACACCCGGCCCGGACTGCACATCGAGCCGATCTCCAACGCCGCCGACGAGCGCGTGCGCACGGGGCGGGTCGACCAGGGCTACCGCGCCGTGCTCTTCAAGATCACGACGGCGGAGACCAGCACCTACGTCTTCCACGGCATCTGGCCGCACGACGAGGCGATCCGGGTCGCCGAGCGCACGATGCTGCGGGTGAACCCGATCTCGGGCATCGCGGAGATCCGCACGGTGGAGCCGGCAGCGGGTGAGACCCCGCAGCCGGCCGCTACGCCCTCGACTTCGGCGCCACCACCGGCCCAGGTTGTCGCGACCCCGTCCCCGCCCCCGGTGGTAACAGATGCGCCCGCGCTGCTGGCGGCATACGGGATCACCGTCGAGCACCTGACCGACCTCGGGCTGGACGAGGACTTCGCCACCCGCGCGATGGCGGTGACCGACGAGGACGCCGTGCTGGAGCTGGCCGAGGCCGCGCCCGCTGAGTGGCAGGCGATGGCCCTCATCGACCTCAGCGCCGGGACCCCGGTCGAAGAGGTGCGCAGCAAGCTGGGCCTCGACACCGAGGTCGACATGAGCGGGAGCGACGAGGAGCGCCTGCTGCGCGGTCTGCAGCACCCGGCCGGGCGGCTGTCGTTCGCGTGGATCGAGGACGACGAGGAGCTGCGCCGCGTGGTGGAGGACAGCGACTTCGCCGCGTGGCGGATCTTCCTGCACCCGCTGCAGCAGCAGTTCGTCGACCGGGCGTACAAGGGACCCGCCAAGGTGACCGGCGGGGCAGGCACGGGCAAGACCGTGGTCGTGCTGCACCGGGCCCGGGCGCTCGCGCGACGCCGTCCGATGGCGCGGGTGCTGCTCACCACCTTCACGACCAACCTGGCCGCGGCGCTGGAGCGTGACCTTGGACGGCTGGACCCGGACGTGACCATCGCCGGTGGGTTGGGCGAGGCGGGCGTGCGGCTGGCCGGCATCGACTCGCTGGCGCGCTCCGTCCTGGTCGAGGCGGGGCGTGACGTCGGTCAGGCTGCGGGCCTGGTCCTCGGGGCGGACACCGTCGATGTCCTCCAGCGGACCGGCAACGACGCGTGGCGGGAGGCGATAGAGGCGGTCGGGGCCGAACTGCCCGAGCATCTGCGCAGCCCCGCGTTCATGGCGGCGGAGTACACGACCGTGGTGCTGCCGCGGCGGATCACGAGCGCTGCCGAGTACTTCCGGGTGCCGCGGCGTGGACGTGGTGTCTCGCTGAGCCGTGGACAGCGCGCCGCGGTGTGGGCGGTCGTCGAGCGCTACCGTGCCGCGGCCCGGGCGCACGGCACCCTGGACTTCGCGGAGGCCGCCAGCGTCGCGGCGGCATACCTCGACCTGCGGGGGGACGCCGCCAGGCCCTACGACCACGTCCTCGTGGACGAGGGGCAGGACCTCGGGCCAGGACACTGGCAGCTGCTGCGCGCGCTCGTCGCGCCGGGGGACGACGACCTGTTCATCGCCGAGGACTCTCACCAGCGGATTTACGGGCAGAAGATCACCCTGTCGCACTACGGGATCGAGACGCGCGGACGGTCACGGCGGCTCACGCTGAACTACCGCACCACCCAGCAGAACCTCCGATGGGCGATGGGTGTCCTCGACGGCGCGGACTACAGCGACCTCGAGGGCGAGGAGGAGAAGCACGACGACTATCGCTCGGCGCGCTCCGGGCCGGTGCCGCGCGTGCTGCCGTGCGCCACGCTGACGGATGAGCTCGACCAGGCTGCCGAGCTCGTGGGCGGATGGACCTCGGAGGACGGGGTGGTGCCCGAGACGGTGGCCGTGCTCGTGCGCGACCGCTTCCAGCGGGACCGGGTCGTCAACGGGCTGGCCGAGCGCGGCGTTGAGGTGCGCGCGGTGGACCGGGAGTCGATCAGGGCGGGCCGTCCCGTGGTGATGACCATGCACCGCGCCAAGGGCACCGAGTTCGCACGTGTCCTGCTCTTCGGGGTGCGGGAGGGTGCCGTGCCGGCGGGAATGAAGGACTACGAGACGAGCGAGGCGGACCTGCAGGACGCGATGCTGAGGGAGCGCTCATTGCTGTATGTGGCCGCGACCCGCGCGCGGGACGTGCTGGCGGTGTCGTGGTCGGGGGAGCGGTCGTCGCTCCTGGCGGACGGCTGACCAGGAGTGCGCGAGAGCAGGTTCATCGGCGACGTCGCTGAGGATGGGACCGGTGCTGCGCCACCGGCGGATGCGCTGCGAGAGGTCCTCGGTCGGGCCGAGAAGGCGATCGCCGTCGTGGACGCCGAGGGCGTTCACCAGCACGACCTCGTCAACCTGCTCCGCGACACCGCGCTGCAGGTCGTCATCGTCCTCAGGAGCGGGTTCGTTCGCGGACTCGAGGTTGCGCTCGCGGTGGAAGAAGCGCTGCTCCAGACGACCGGGTCGGGCATACGAGTCCTGGCGGCGCCGTGGGGCGACAGCCGCTTCCCGAGCGTGGTTCTGGCGGACGCCGGGCAGGCCGACGGGGCATACCGTCTGGCGATCGGTCGATCCGGGCGGTCAGGGTCCCCTCTGGCCTTCACCGCGATCGTCGATGTCGACCAGGACATGGGGGTGGCGGTCGACGAGTGGTTCGTGCGGGTGTGGGACCTGTCGACGGACGTGGGTCGTGTTCGCGAGATGGAGCAGCCGGTATTCGGGAAGGTTGAGCCTGAGGTCGTCGCGGAGTTGGCGGCCCGGTGGAACCGGTTCGTCGAGGGTGTGCGGGCCGAGGACGAGCCCGCTGCGCAGGAGGGTGTCCCGGCGAACGTCGATGGCGTGCACGAACCGAGCCTCGGCGTGGTTGCCGCAGAGGATCCGTCGGCGCCGTGGGCGTTGTTCCCCATCGACACCCAGGGAGCGGCGGACGAGGAGCAGGAGGACCTGGCTGACGCCCCGGCAGCTGCGGGCGGCCGGACCAGCATCTTGGCCGTCCGGCCGTCGTCCCCGCTCGAGCGCGACCTCCGCGACATCTACGCGCGGGGTGTGCTGGTGTCCGTGCACACCTCGCAGAAGGTCCCGACCTTCCGGCTCGACGTCAACGCCGTCCTTGGAATCGCGGAGAGCGCACGGTCGGGGAGGGCATCACTGCGTTCCCCGATTCGCCTCGATCTCCTGCCTGAAGCGGTCAGCGAAGAGATCGCGAGATCAAAGAGGTACGCCGGACTTCTCCTCAACTCACACTCAGTCGTGCTGTCTGAGGGCCAGCACTGGATGCCACGGAGCGTCGTACCGCACTTCGAGAGAGAACTTCACTCGCAACGTGCGCCCAAGTCGGTATCTGCACTGCTGGGCGTGCCCGTCGGGGAATTTGTCACTGCCAATATGAATGACTACATCGGGTCATTAATGAAGGTCTTTGAGGGCTCTTCACAGATCAGGGTGTAGGGAGGGCTGGCGCGTCGGTACCGGGATGAGTGTCGAGGCCTTCCGATGATGGGAGTTCTCACACAGCCCATCCGGAAGACCTCGACGTGCCTGACGCTACCTT